>NZ_LRTR01000353.1 GCF_001550375.1 Streptomyces europaeiscabiei
TCACGCGATACGCCCCCACCCCCGGAGAAGTACGGGTTGAGCCGCCGAGCCTCGGCAAGATGCCGCCGGGCCGGGGCCTCCAGCCCCAAGGCCCGCTCGATCACCCCCCGGTGATACACGTGGGCCGCACTCCGTACCTCCCCACCCCGCGCCCGATCCGTCGCCCGCCGCGCGAACCCCAGCGCCTCCCCGTCCTCCCCCGCCCGGTGCAAGGCCCACCCCAGCGCGTCCGCCACCCGCGGACTCGGCTGTCGCTCCCACTCCGCACGGAGCACCCGCACCGCCTCCTCCGGATCACCGTGGTCCGCCTCCAGCGCCCCGAGGACGAGCGACTCGTTCACCCCGGCCGCGGCGGACCGCGCCACCAGCGTGCGCACCACCCCGTACTGCTCCCGCGCCCGCGTCTTCCGCCCCAGCGACGCGTACAACTCGCCCAACCGCAGCGCGACCCGTGCCGACGGCCGCCGCGACAGTGCCACCCGGTACGCCCGCACCCCCTCCGCCGTCCTTCCCAGCGCGGCCAGCGCCCGCCCCCGGCACGCGTCGGCCTCCGGTTCGTTCCCGGCAGCCGCGCAGTACCGCAACGACTCCTCCGCCTCCCCCCGCTCCCAGGCCAGCTCCCCGGCCCGAACCCACCACACGGCACCCGCGGCCGACGGCCCCGCCGCCGTCGTCTCCGCGGCCGCCGCGTCCGAGATCGCCGCCGCCGCGTCCTCCCGCGCCCCCTGGTCCCAGTAGACCTGCGCGGCCCGCGCCCGAGCCGCCGGCCCGGAGTTCACGGCGAGCATCCTGTCCAGGGTCGCGCGGGCCGCCTTGTACCGGCCGAGCCCGTCGTACGCCTCGATGAGCAGGGCGTACGAGGTCCAGCGCGCCGGCGACACCCGTACGGCCTCCTCGCCCCAGCGTCGCGCCGTCCGGAAGTCGCGGCGGGCGTTCGCGAGGGCGGCCAGGCCTTCTAGGGCGTCCGCGTTGCCGTTCGGCCGCAGACGCAGCGAGGTGCTCAGGGCGCGTCCGGCCCTCGGATAGTCCCCGACAGCGCCGGTCCGCCGGGCCCGCTCGGTGTACGCCACGCCGAGCACCGCCCACGAGGCGTGGTCACGCGGACGGTCCCGCACCCGGGCCTCACGTTCCCGCACGGTCGCGACGACCTCGGGCAGCGCGGCGGGCACCCCGGCCGCCATCGTGGCCCCCGCCCGCCGTCCCTCGGGCCCGGCCGCACCCACCACCCGTGCCGCCCGCCCGCCGTCGGCGCCACCCCCGTCCGGCGGCACCACCATCAGCACACCCCCGAGCACGAAACACCCGACGAGAGCCGCGGCCACCCTCCGCCCCGGCCCTGGCCCCTGCCCCTGTGCCCACCCGGCGACCCGCCGCCACGCCGCCCGCCGCTCGTTCTCCACAGCCATGCAGCTCACTGTGCGTCAATACGACGACCACATCCCGTACCCCCGAACGCTCGCGCCGACGGGTTCACACCGATGGCCGCGAGTGTGAAGCTTGGATCATGAGCCGTATCCAAGCCCCGAGTGACGAGACGACCGGCAACCTCGTCGACCGTCTGCTGAGTGGCCTGCCGCCGGAGGCGGTCCTCGTCGATCCGGACGTCACGGCCTCGTACGGACACGACATGGCGAGCTTCTGCGAGGCGGGTGTCCCGGCGGTCGTCGTGCTGCCCCGGACCGTCGAACAGGTGCAGCACGTCATGCGGGTCGCGACGGAACTGCGCGTCCCGGTGGTCCCGCAGGGCGCCCGCACGGGCCTGTCCGGCGGCGCGAACGCCTCCGAGGGCTGCGTCGTGCTGTCCCTGACGAAAATGGACCGGATCCTGGAGATCAACCCCGTCGACCGCATCGCCGTCGTCGAACCCGGCGTCATCAACGCGACGCTCTCCCGCGCGGTCAACGAGCACGGCCTCCACTACCCGCCGGACCCCTCCAGCTGGGAGATGTGCACGATCGGCGGCAACATCGGCACGGCCTCCGGCGGCCTGTGCTGTGTGAAGTACGGGGTGACCGCCGAATACGTCCTCGGCCTGGACGTCGTACTCGCCGACGGCCGGCTGATGTCCACCGGCAGGCGCACCGCGAAGGGCGTCGCCGGCTACGACCTCACGCGGCTCTTCGTCGGCTCGGAGGGCTCACTCGGCATCGTCGTACGGGCGACCCTCGCCCTCAAGCCGCAGCCGCCCCGGCAGCTCGTGCTCGCCGCGGAGTTCGCGTCGGCGGCGGCCGCGTGCGACGCGGTGTGCCGGATCATGGCCGGCGGGCACGTCCCCTCACTGCTCGAACTCATGGACCGTACGACGGTGAAGGCCGTCAACGACCTCGCGCACATGGGCCTGCCGGAGACCACCGAGGCGCTGCTCCTCGCCGCCTTCGACACCCCGGACCCGGCCGCCGACCTCGCCGCCGTCGGGGCACTGTGCGAGGCCGCGGGCGCCACCCAGGTCGTACCGGCGGACGACGCGGCCGAGTCCGACCTGCTGCTCCAGGCGCGGCGGTTGTCGCTCACCGCGCTGGAGGCGGTGAAGGGCACGACGATGATCGACGACGTGTGCGTGCCGCGCTCGAAGCTCGGCGAGCTGATCGAGGGCGTGGAGCGTGTCGCCGAGAAGTACGACCTGACCATCGGCGTCTGCGCACACGCCGGCGACGGCAACACGCATCCCACCGTCTGCTTCGACGCGGCAGACCCCGACGAGTCACGGCGCGCCCGTGAGTCCTTCGACGAGATCATGGCCCTCGGCCTGGAACTCGGCGGCACGATCACCGGCGAGCACGGCGTGGGCATCCTCAAGAAGGAGTGGCTGGCGCGGGAGCTGGGCCCGGTGGGCATGGAGATGCAGCGGGCGGTGAAGTCGGCCTTCGACCCGCTGGGCATCCTCAACCCGGGCAAACTGTTCTGACCCCCTCGGTGCCGAGTCCCTCGGTTCCGAGGCACGCGCCTCACTGGGCGAGGAGTTCGGCCAGGCCGTCGTCGATGCGCAGCATGTCGAACTCCGAGCCCGGCGGCACCACCCGCAGGGTCCGCTCCAGCCAGGCCGACACGGCGGCGGCCGGCGCTTCGAGCAGCGCGTCCCCGTCCGGCGAGCTGAGCGCCATCAGCACCACGCTCCGGCCCGACACCTTCGTCGGCCACACCCGCACGTCGCCGTGCCCGCACGGCCGGAACACGCCCTCCACGAGCAGCTCCCGCGCGAACGTCCAGTGCACCGGGCGGTCGGAGTTGACGTGGAAGGTGATGTGGACGGCGTACGGGTCGTCGCTGCGGAAGCCGAGCTTGGCCGGTACGGGGACGCTGCGCTCGGGCGACAGGACGAGTCCGAGCTCCAGTTCGCGCTCCACGACGGTGTGCCGCATGGTGATCGTTCCTCTCTCGTAGAGGGGCCCTGTGCGCGGGCCCGTACGAGTGAGAGGGGCCAGGGCCCCGAAGCATTACGCGGGTTCGCGAAACTTTTTTCCGACGGGTCCGCCGAGCGGCTCCCGGTGACCGGCGGCCCTCTTCGCCCGTAGCAGATCCGTGCGTGAATGGGGCGGGTCCGGAGGCAGCGGTCATGGGACTTGCCGGCGTCTGGTAGATGTGGATGCTCTCCACCCAACCCACGAGCAGATACGGGACGACGGACATGAGCGCCCCAACCCCGGCCCCCGGCGACGACAGGCCCCGCGAAGGGTATTACCCGGATCCGTCCATTCCTGGATATGTCCGGTACTGGAACGGCGCGGCCTGGGTGCCGGGTACGAGCCGTCCGGCTCCCTCCGACGGCGAGCCGCTCGCTCCGCCGTCCGGCTCCGGCCCGTCCGGCGCCATGGAGGAGACGGGCCCGCACTTCTTCGACGAGGACCCGGCGCCCGACGGCGAAGCGGCCCGCTCGGCCTCCGGCAACGCCCTGCACGGCATCCGCCCCGAGCCTGCCTCCGCGTGGGGCGCCGACCGCTCCCGCCAGACCGGTTTCGGCGGCGACAAGGACCGCCGGGTGTCCTGGGGCTCGACCGCAGGCGCGGACCCGCGCGACCCCCGGGTCTCCCTCGCGGCGGACGCGGG
>NZ_LRTR01000354.1 GCF_001550375.1 Streptomyces europaeiscabiei
TGGCCGCCGGCCTCGGCGGTGGGCAGCCCTCCTGGGCCCAGCAGGTGCACCGGCTGGCCGGGGGCGAGGAGGAGCAGCTGGTCGCGCCGTGGAAGCCGGTGGTGGAGGACCCCTTCCAGGCGGCGGCCCGGCGGCAGTCGGAGGCCAGGCCCGCGGGCCTCGGCCGACGGCTGGCCGCCCGGCTCGTGGACACTCTGGTCGTCGGCTCCGTCACGGCCGCGGCCGCCGTGCCGTTCGGCACGAAGGCGATGGACCACATCGACGAGAAGATCGACGTGGCCAAGCTCTCCGGTGAGAAGGTCACCGTCTGGCTGGTCGACGGCACGACCTCCGTCTACCTGGGCATCATCCTCGGTGTCCTGTTCCTCGTCAGTGCCCTCTACGAGGTGCTGCCCACCGCCAAGTGGGGCCGCACCCTCGGCAAGAGGCTGCTCGGCATCGACGTCCGGGACATCGAGGGCCACGAGCCCCCGTCGTTCGGGGGTTCCCTGCGCCGCTGGCTCGTCCACACCGTCTCCGGGCTGCTCGGCATCGGCGTGATCGGTGTCCTGTGGTGCGTGTGGGACAGGCCGTGGCGCCAGTGCTGGCACGACAAGGCGGCGCACACGTTCGTGGCGGGCAGGTAGCGGTACGGGCGGGACGGGGCCGCGCGGGAACCACGTACCCCGTACGGCCCCGTGCCGGATGCGGAGCCGGGGGGTTCGCGGTCGACTCGGGCCATGAGTACCGAACCGCCGCCCTTCGGCTCCGGTCAGTCCCCGGACGACGACCAGTTCAGGAAGCAGCCCCCGCCGCACCAGGGCGGCGGCTCTCCGTACGACCCCCCGCCCCAGCAGCCGCCGCCGTACGGGGGCGGCCAGCAGCCGCCCTACGGAAGCCAGCCGCCGCCGTACGGCAGCCAGCCCCCGCCCTACGGCGGTGACCCCTATGGCGGCGGGCAGTACCCCAACGACCCGCTCTCGGGCATGCCGCCGCTCGCCGACAGCGGCAAGCGGGTGCTGGCCCGGATCCTCGACATGATCCTGGTGGCGATCGTGGTGGGGCTGCTGGCGTGGGCGTTCAGGATCAGCCAGTACTCAGTGGACTCGGACGACTTCGAGTTCGGCAAGTCCCTGGCACAGGAGGCGCTCGCCGCGATCCTCTACATCGCGTACGACACGTTCTTCACCATCAGGAACGGTCAGACCCTCGGCAAGAAGCTGTTCAAGCTGCGGGTGGCGAACCTCAACGACGGCTCCACGCCCTCCACACAGACCGCGCTGATCCGCGCGGCCGTGCTGTGGATCCCCTTCGCCTTCTGCTGCGCCTGCATCTGGACGGCGATCGCCGGCGGCTGGAGCTTCTTCGACAAGCCCTACAAACAGGGTCTGCACGACAAGGCGGCCAAGACGGTGGTGGTCAGCACCGGTTGAGCGGAGGCGCCTGCCGAGCGCGCGGCGGCACGGCGACGGCGGGCGGCACGGCGACGGCGG
>NZ_LRTR01000355.1 GCF_001550375.1 Streptomyces europaeiscabiei
GCGGCGCGCCGACGGCGGTGACACGGCGACGAGGGCGGCACGGTGACGAGGGCGGCACGGTGACGAGGGCGGCACGGTGACGGCGGGTCCGGGATCTTGGTCCCCGGGCCCGCCGAAGCGTTTCAGCGAGCTGTCACCGCGTGCCGGTTCAGGAGCCCGTGGGCTCGTGCACCGGCTCCCGGACCACCTCGGACTCCACGGCCGCCGGGGCCGGGGCCGCGGCGACGACGGATGCGCGGGGTCGGCGCGTGGCGGCGCCGGGCGCGGGCTTGGGCAGCGGCACGGTCAGTGCGACGAGCAGGCCCAGGGCCAGGGCGGAGAGGGCGATCACCGCGATGCCCGCGCCGGAACTCGTCTGTGACAGCAGCAGCATGGCGAGGGTGGACAAGATCACGGTGCAGGAGCCGTAGGCGAGCTGTGCGGTCGTCGGACGAGGCATGGCAATCGTGTCCTCGGGTGGGGCCTCCCCGTGCCTCTCACGATGAAGGGGAGGTTGCGGATACGAATCAAAGGTGAGGCAGTGCCGTCGGCTTGGCTTTCACCGACGTCCGGCGCTCCGCCAATCGACTCTATTCGCCAGGGTGCCCGAGTGGAACGACGGGTAAGCGTGACCTGACACACGGTGCCGGGTGCACAGGGGGCGCACGGATTCATGGCTTCGGCAACGGGCCGCGCACGCGCGCCGGTTCGAGGGACATGCGAGCGATACACGTAACGTCCGTATAACGAACAAGCGCTTCCCGTAGACGCCTATTAATACACTTGACCTGTTCAAGTCAAGATCTGTCTTTTATCTCGAAACTCCGATCGAATGACGTCACTTGACTACACGCGTATACCGCGCGCGGATTCCTCCACACAGGACCATCCCCGTCCGCGCGAACGGACGCGGGGGAGGACCTCAAGTGACCAGTAGACCCTGGACGTTCAGAGCGGCCGCCATCGGCGTCGCGGTCGCCACGGCGGCGGCGACCATGTCGGCCCTCACGGTGGCGCAGGCAGCGGACGCCACACCGGCGGCGTCCGTGGACCGGCACGACCCGGCGGACCACGAGCACGCCGGCGAGCACAACCTCGACGGCCCTCTGAGCAAGACTCAGGAGGCTCAGCGCGAGGAGGCCCTGCAGCAGGTCATATCCGGCGACGCCGCGGTCAAGGACCGTGACGGCTCGCAGGTCGTGAAGCTGGACAGCAAGAAGGGCAAGAGCAAGTACGTCGAGCTCGGCCGCGAGAAGACCGACAAGATCTTCACGATCCTCGTCGAGTTCGGCGACAAGATCGACAGCCGCTACGGCGGCACCGCAGGCCCGGCGCACAACCAGATAGCCGAGCCGGACCGGGCCAAGGACAACTCCACGGCCTGGCAGGCGGACTACGACCAGAAGTACTTCCAGGACCTCTACTTCGGCACCGGCAAGAACGACGAGTCGGTCAAGAAGTACTACGAGAAGCAGTCCTCGGGCCGCTACTCGGTCGAGGGCGAGGTCTCCGACTGGGTCAAGGTCCCCTACAACGAGGCCCGCTACGGCAACAACGCCTGCGGTCAGACCAACTGCTCCAGCGTGTGGAACATCGTCAGCGACGGTGTCACGTCCTGGGTCGCCCAGCAGAAGGCAGCGGGGCGCACCGACGCCGAGATCAAGGCGGACGTGGCCGAGTTCGACCAGTGGGACCGCTACGACTTCGACGGCGACGGCGACTTCAACGAGTCCGACGGCTACATCGACCACTTCCAGGTCGTGCACGCCGGTGAGGACGAGTCCGCCGGCGGCGGCGCGCAGGGCACGGACGCCATCTGGGCCCACCGCTGGTACGCGTTCGGCTCCGACGCGGGCGCGACGGGCCCGGCCGACAACAAGCTCGGCGGCGCCAAGATCGGCGACACCGGCATCTGGGTCGGCGACTACACCGTCCAGCCGGAGAACGGCGGACTCGGTGTCTACGCCCACGAGTACGGTCACGACCTCGGTCTGCCGGACCACTACGACACCGCGGGCGGCGACAACTCCACCGGCTTCTGGACGCTGATGTCGTCCGGTTCCTGGCTCGGCACCGGCAAGGACGCCATCGGCGACCTGCCCGGCGACATGACCGCCTGGGACAAGCTGCAGCTCGGCTGGCTCGACTACGACACGGCGAAGGCGGCGACGAAGTCGCGGCACAAGCTCGGGGTCGCGGAGTACAACAGCAAGGACAAGCAGGCCCTCGTGGTCGAGCTGCCGAAGAAGAAGGTCGCCACCGAGATCGTCGAGCCGGCGCAGGGTTCGACCCAGTGGTGGAGCGGCAGCGGTGACAACCTCTCCAACACGCTGACCCGTTCCGTGGACCTCACGGGCAAGTCGTCGGCGGCGCTCACCCTCGACGGCTGGTACGACATCGAGGCCGAGTACGACTACCTCTACACCGAGGTGTCGACCGACGGCGGCGCCAACTGGACCACGATCGACGGCACGGTGGACGGCGCGGCGATCCCGCGCGACGCCAGCGGCAAGCCCGCGCTGACCGGTTCCTCCACCACGCACAAGAAGCTGTCGTACTCCCTGAACGCCTACGCGGGCAAGAAGTTCGACCTCCGCTTCCGTTACGCGACGGACGGCGGCGTGGCCCCGAAGGGCTTCACGGCCGACTCGATCGCCGTGACCGCCGACGGTTCCGTCCTCTTCTCGGACAACGCGGAGAGCGCGGACGCCGCCTGGACCGCCAAGGGCTTCTCCCGCGTGGGCGCGTCGATCACCGACGACTACGCGCAGTACTACATCGCCGAGAACCGCCAGTACGTGTCGTACGACGAGACCCTGAAGGTCGGCCCGTACAACTTCGGCTTCTCGACCACGCGTCCGGACTGGGTGGAGCACTTCCCGTACCAGAACGGTCTGTTGATCTGGAAGTGGGACACCTCGCAGGCGGACAACAACACGAGCGTCCACCCGGGCACGGGTCTGGTCCTGCCGGTCGACTCGCACCCGGCGGCCCTGAAGTGGGCCGACGGCACGGCGATGCGCAGCCGGATCCAGGCCTACGACTCGCCGTTCAGCCTCTACCGCACGGACGGCCTGAAGCTGCACAAGGCGGACGTGCTGACGACGATCCCGTCGTCGGCGGGTGTGTCGGTGTTCAACGACCGGACCAACACCTACTACGACGCGGCCACCCCGCTCGCCGGTGTCAAGGTCACTGACACCAACACCAAGATCGAGATCGTCAAGGAGGCCGAGGACGGCTCCACGATGTCGGTCAAGGTCGGCCCCGCGGTGAAGTAATTCGCATTTCCGCAGGTCAGAGCATGTTCGGCCGCGACCCCCTTGGCGGGTCGCGGCCGGACGTGTTTAGGTGCGTGCTGTGGTCTTCTTATTGACACTGACGCTCACGGGGGTGTGACCTGCATGGCCGCAGGAGGTTTCTGCAAACTGCCGGACGGCAATGTCGTCGTCGCGCTCAACCTGCCGGGAACGCCGGCACGGGGCGCGGGGGGCGTGCTGCCCGTGCCCGGGTCCCAAGGCGTGGTCGGGGCCGTGGCCGGCGCCGGGACCGTAGTCGCGGGCGGGGCTCTGACCGGGGCTGTGTCCGCAGCTCCGGCGGTGTCCGGGACGGTGTTCGGCGTTCCGGCCGGGGCCATGTCGGGCGTTCCGGCCGGGGCTGTGCCGGGCGACGGGGCCGTACGCGTCCTCGTCCTCGCCGCGAACCGTTCCCGGGCCCTCACCCGGCTCCGCAACCTGGGCATGCGGGCGATCTACCTCCGCGGCAACGCGGCGCCCCCTACCCCCGACGAGATCACGGCCGTCCTGCACCACCCCGACGGCCTCATATGGCGCACCTCGCCGGCCTGCCCGGCCGCCACGACACCGGAACTCTGGCATCCGATCAGAGCGCTGCTGAGGAGGCCGCCGACCGTACGGGCGTGACCCCGCCGACCGTACGGATGCGACCGGGAGAGGCCCGCGCGCACCGGCGTCGTCGGCCGGATGTGCCTAGACCACCGGCTTGCCCGACAGCTCCACGCCCGCCTCCCGCAGCTCCTCCAGGGCCCGCTCGGTCGTCTCCTCGGCGACGCCGGCGGTGAGGTCCAGCAGCACCTGGGTGCGGAAGCCCTCCCTCGCGGCGTCCAGGGCGGTGGCCCGTACGCAGTGGTCCGTGGCGATGCCGACGACATCGATCTCGGTGATGTCGCGGGCGCGGAGCCAGTCCGCGAGGGTCACGCCGTTCTCGTCGGCGCCCTCGAAACCGCTGTACGCCGCGGAGTACGCCCCCTTGTCGAAGACCGCGTCGACCGCGCCGGAGGCGATCACGGGCGCGAAGTTGGGGTGGAACCCGACCCCCTCCGTCCCGGCGACACAGTGGGCGGGCCAGGAGTGGACGTAGTCGGGATTGTCGGAGAAGTGGCCACCGGGCGCGATGTGGTGGTCGCGGGTGGCCACCACGTGCTGGTAGCCGGGGCCGGCCGCCTGGCCGATCAGCTCGGTGACGGCGGCGGCCACATCGGCACCGCCGGCCACCGCGAGGCTGCCCCCCTCGCAGAAGTCGTTCTGCACATCAACGACGATCAAGGCGCGGCGCATGGTGTCGGTGTCCTTAGACTCTTCGGTTCTTCGGGTGGGTGGGACACGAAACGCTGGACTTCGAAACGCTGGACTTCGAAACCGAGAACTTCCGAGCCTAGAGACTTCGAGAGCTGTGCGGGAGGGGGCATCCGGCGCTCGCCCGGTGCGCGCACCGGAGCACAGGCCGAACACGCGGGCGCTCGGGGGGCTCGCGGCAGGGCGCGCCGGACATGTTCACCCCGGTCTGCACCCCAGCGTGCGCCCGCCCGACACCCTGCACGTACCCGAGAGGCTCAGACGTACTCCGTCGGAATGACCGCTTCCCCGCGCGACAGCTGTGTCGCGGACAGCGGCAGGTTCGCACGGGCGGTCACATGCCGTTCGCGTACGACGTCCAGCGGCTCCCGGGAGAGGACCCGGCCGTCCTTGACCAGATGAACGAGGAGCTGGCGCTCCCGGAGATCGTCGGGCACCGGCCCGGTGCCGATGACCTCGGCCTCCGCCACGCCGTGCTCGTCCAGCCGCCGGGCCGCCCACTTGCGGCCCCCCACGGACGTCTTCCCGCCCGTGGACTTCTTCGCCACGGCCACCAGCGGGTCCGTGGGGTCCGCGGACTCCGCCCTGGCGACGAGCTTGTAGACCATCGAGCAGGTGGGATGACCGGAGCCGGTCACCAGCTGCGTCCCGACGCCGTACGCGTCCACCGGTGCCGCCGCCATCGAGGCGATGGCGTACTCGTCGAGGTCCGAGGTCACGATGATCCGCGTGTCGGTCGCGCCCAGCTCGTCCAGCTGCTGCCGCACCCGGTGGGCGACGAGGAGCAGATCACCGGAGTCGATGCGCACGGCACCGAGCTCGGGCCCGGCGATCTCCACGGCGGTCCGTACGGCCTCGGCGACGTCGTACGTGTCGACGAGCAGCGTGGTGTTCCGGCCCAGCGAGTCCACCTGGGCCTGGAAGGCGTCCCGCTCGCGGTCGTGGAGCAGGGTGAAGGCGTGGGCGCTGGTGCCGACCGTCGGGATGCCGTAGCGGAAGCCGGCGGCCAGGTCCGAGGTGGAGGTGAAGCCGCCGACGTACGCGGCGCGCGAGGCGGCCACGGCGGCCAGCTCGTGCGTGCGCCGGGCGCCCATCTCGATCAGCGGGCGCTGTCCGGCGGCGCTGGACATCCGGGAGGCGGCGGCCGCGATCGCCGAGTCGTGGTTGAGGATGGAGAGGATCACGGTCTCCAGGAGGACGCACTCCGCGAAGGTGCCCTCGACCCGCATGATCGGCGAGCCGGGGAAGTACACCTCGCCCTCCTGGTAGCCCCACACGTCTCCGCCGAAGCGGTAGCCGGCGAGCCAGTCGAGGGTCTCCGCGTTGACGATGGAGCGCTCGCGCAGGAAGCCGAGGACGCCCGGGTCGAAGCGGAAGTTCTCGACCGCGTCCAGCACCCGGCCGGTGCCGGCCACCACGCCGTACCTACGTCCCTCCGGCAACCGCCGTGTGAAGACCTCGAACACCGAATGCCGCTCGGCCGTGCCCGCTTTCAACGCGGCCTGCAGCATCGTGAGTTCGTAGTGGTCCGTGAAGAGCGCGGTCGAGGGGACGTCGACCGGCAAACCAAGGTCCGCTGTGTTCATGGCAAGGGATCGTACTCCCATCTCGTCAATCTGACGATTTCTGGGGGGCCGTTTCTCATGTGCCCTGGTCGGAGGCCTGCATTTGTGCGGGGACCCCCCTGTGGTGGCAGCATGGGCGGTGTGACGGCAGCCGTACCCCTGGAGATCGAGAAGACCGAATCGGCGGAGGAGGTCTTCGCCGTACCCGAACCCGACGTTCCGTGGGTCACGATCGTCCACAACGATCCGGTGAATCTCATGAGCTATGTGGCGTATGTCTTCCAGGCGTACTTCGGGTACTCGAAGGACAAGGCCACCAAACTCATGCTCGACGTCCACCACAAGGGCCGCGCGGTCGTCTCCAGCGGATCACGCGAGGAGATGGAACGCGACGTACAGGCCATGCACGGCTACGGTCTGTGGGCCACCCTCCAGCAGGACCGGAAGTAGCGACGCACCTGATGCCAGGACAATTCGAATCGCTCCCCGGCGGCGGCGCGGCCGTCGCCCTCGACGAGGTCGAGATCTCCATCATCCGCTCGCTGGCGGTGCAGCTCCTGGAGCTGATCGGCCCGGGTCCGGCGGAGGACGCCGGTGACGACCCGCTCGCCGAACTCTTCGCCGAGGGCCCGAGCGAGCCGCCCAAGGACCCCGTCCTGCTGCGACTGTTCCCGGACGCCTACAGCGACCCCGAGGGCACCCCGGGCGCCCGGGAGGCGGAGGAGCAGCGGGCGTACTCCTCGGAGTTCCGCCGCTTCACCGAGAACGACCTGCGGGCCGGCAAGCGCGAGAAGGCCCTCGCGGTGATCCACTCCCTGGACGCGCTGGCGGCGACCGGTGAGGGCGGGGCCGTGCTGAAGCTGTCGGCGGACGACTCCCGGCACTGGCTCGGCTGCCTCAACGACCTGCGTCTGGCCATCGGCTCCCGGCTCGACGTCGTCGACGAGGAGGACACCGACCTCCTCTACCGTCTCCCGGACGAGGACCCGCGCAAGCCGATGGTGATGGCGTACCTGTGGCTGGGCGGCCTCCAGGACTCGCTCGTCACCACCCTGATGCCCTGATGCCCTGATGCCCTGATGGCCCGTTGGCCTGATGCGCTGAGGCCGGAATCCGGCGTCGGGCCTCCGCCTCCTCACGCCCGCTGCACATCGACAGCACGTCGGCCGCACGTTCGCTCCATGGTCCTTCCACGTACGCTCCACGTTCGCTCAGAGGACACTCAGATCCGGATAACGATCGTGTCACCACGGCGGTGAGGGATGCCCTTGCGGGTGTTTTTTGTCTGCTTCTCCCTGTGTTGTGCGCCACAAAACGACCAGTGGATCACTATTGCGGCCGTGATAAATCTTCACGACCGCCCGACGGACGCCACCCATGTCCCGTCCGGGTGCGCCACCGAGCCGGCCATCGCCGGCCAGGCGACGAGCGGGCTCGCGAAGCCCGCTCAGCTCCATCACATCCGGGGGGATCGGAACCCGATCCGGGGTCGACGAACGGCCCGGATCGGCCCAGCGTGGAGAAAGGCGCCCCATACATGACCTCCGCTCAGGTCAACAAGAACGGCGACGATGCCGTGCGCGGCGACGCACCCGAAGAGGGGTACGAGCGCGGGCTCGGCAGCCGGCAGGTCCAGATGATCGCGATCGGCGGCGCCATCGGCGTCGGCCTCTTCCTCAACGCCGGGGCGAACATCGCCAAGGCGGGACCGAGCCTCATCCTGATGTACGCCCTCGCCGGCGTCATCATCTTCTTCATCATGCGGGCGCTCGGCGAGCTGCTGCTCTACCGCCCCGTCTCCGGCTCCTTCGCGGAGTACTCCCGTGAGTTCCTCGGCCCGTTCTTCGGCTATTTCACCGGCTGGACGTACTGGCTGCTGTGGGTCGTCACCGGCATGGCGGAGCTGACCGCCGCCGCGATCTACATCAACTACTGGTTCCCGGACGTCCCGCAGTGGGTCTCGGCCCTGGTCTTCCTGGTCATCCTGTTCGTGGCGAACCTGATCTCGGTGAAGCTGTTCGGCGAGATCGAGTTCTGGTTCTCGATGATCAAGGTCACCGCGATCATCGGCATGATCGTGATCGGCCTCGGCGTCCTCACCTTCGGCTTCAGCGCGGCAGGCGACACCGCCGCCGTCTCCAACCTCTGGGCCTACGACGGCTTCTTCCCCAAGGGCATCGGCTCCTCCCTGATGACCCTGCAGGGTGTGATGTTCGCGTACCTCGCCGTCGAGCTGGTCGGCGTCACGGCCGGTGAGTCCGAGAACCCGGAGAAGACCCTCCCCAAGGCGATCAACACCCTGCCCTGGCGTATCGCGCTCTTCTACGTCGGTGCCCTCACCGTCATCCTGTGCGTGGTGAAGTGGACCGAGTTCGCACCCGGTGTGAGCCCCTTCGTCGCGGCCTTCGCGAAGATCGGCATCCCGGCGGGCGCCGCGATCGTCAACTTCGTGGTCCTGACCGCGGCCCTGTCCTCCTGCAACTCCGGCATGTACTCCACGGGCCGCATGCTGCGCACCCTGGCCGACAGCGGTGAGGCCCCCAAGGTCTTCAACAAGCTGTCCGTCACCAAGACGCCGGCCTTCGCCATCGCCGTGTCCGTGCTGTTTATGGGCATCGGCGTGGTCCTGAACTACATCGTCCCGGAGAAGGCCTTCGGCTACGTCGTCTCCGTCGCCACCGGCGCCGGTATCTGGACCTGGCTGATGATCCTGTTCAGCCACGTCCGCTACCGCCGCGCGGTCGACGCCGGCCGGCTGCCCGCCTCCTCCTTCCCGGCACCGGGCGGCGCGGTCGGCAGCTGGATCGCCATCGTCTTCCTGCTCTTCGTCACCTGCCTCATCGCCTACGACCACGAGGCCCGCGTCAGCCTCTACGTCATGGCCGGCTGGGCGGCGGCCCTCGGTATCGGCTGGGCCGTGCTGAAGTCCCGCAGCCCGGAGGTCACGGACCGCCGCGAGACGGACTTCGAGAAGGTCGGCTGAGGCTCCGTCGCCCAGCATGTGGGCCGCTCCGTACCACCCTCCGGTACGGAGCGGCCCCGTTGCATATCCTGGCGACCATGCTGACCATCACCCAGACTCTCGTCGACCAGATCGTCGCCCACGCGCGCAAGGACCACCCCGACGAGGCGTGCGGCGTCATCGCGGGACCGGAGGGTTCGGGCCGGCCCGAACGCTTCATCCCGATGCTGAACGCGGCCATGTCGCCCACGTTCTACGAGTTCGACTCGGGCGACCTGCTCAAGCTCTACCGCGAGATGGACGACCGCGACGAGGAGCCGGTGGTCATCTACCACTCCCACACCGCCACCGAGGCCCACCCCTCCCGCACGGACATCTCCTACGCCAACGAGCCCGGCGCCCACTACGTCCTCGTCTCGACCGCCGACACCGACGGCCTCGGCGAGTTCCAGTTCCGCTCCTTCAGGATCGTCGAGGGTGAGGTGACCGAGGAGGAGGTGCGGATCGTGGAGGCGTACTGAACCGACGGTGGGGGCGCAATTCACGGCTACGGTGTCCGTACGCACGCACACAACGGCCCGCGACGGAGACGGTGTTGACTCGACAGACACGACGACTGCCCGGTCGGCGCCCCACGCTCGACGACGTGGCGCGCGGCTCGGGAGTGTCCAAGTCCACCGTGTCGCGGGTGATCAACGGCGAGGACAGGGTGCGCGCGGCGGTCATCGAACGGGTCCGCGAGGTCATCGCCGAACTGGGCTACGTGCCGAACTCCGCCGCCCGCCAGCTGGTCACCCGCCGCAACAACGCCATCGCCGTCGTCGCGAGCCAGCCGCAGAACCGGCTCTTCATCGATCCTTTCTTCGACCTCCACCTCCGGGGCATCCGCAAGGAACTGGTCGCCCACGGGGCCCAGCCCGTCCTCCTCTTCCTGGAGGAGCCCGAGGAGTACCCGCGCGTCGGCGAATTCCTGGGCGGCGGCCATGTCGACGGAGCCCTGCTCTTCTCCCTGCGCGCCGACGACCCGCTGCCCGGCATGATCGACCGGCTCGGCCTGCCCGCCGTCTTCGGCGGCCGTCCGCTGGTCCGCGAGGGCGAACCCGTGCACGACCGCGTGTACGTCGACGCCGACAACCGGGGCGGGGCCCGCGAGGCCGTCCGCCATCTGGTCTCGCTCGGCCGGGAACGCGTCGCGACGATCACCGGCCCGGTCGACCGGGAGGCCTCCGCCTTCGACCGCCTGGAGGGCTACCGGGACATCCTGCCGGACGCCCCGCCCCTCCTGGCCGAACACTCCGACTACACCCGGCAGGGCGGCTTCGACGCCATGGCCGCGCTCCTCGACCGCTGCCCCGACCTGGACGCCGTCTTCGTCGCCTCCGACCTCATGGCCTCCGGCGCGCTCCAGGTGCTGCGCGAGCACGGACGCCGGGTGCCGGACGACGTGGCCGTCGTCGGCTTCGACGACCTCACGCCGATCGCCGAGCACACCGACCCACCGCTCACCACCGTCCACCAGGACATCGAGGGCATGGGCCGACTGATGGCCCGGCTGCTGTTCAGCCACACGGAGGAGCAGGCGGACGGAGGGGCTCCGGCGGCCGGACACTCCCTGTCCTCCGTGGTCACACCGACGCGTCTGGTCGTACGGCAGTCGGCCTGATGCAGGTCGCCGAAGTGCGCGGTCTCATTCCCCGGCCCGGATCCGTCCGGCATGTGGGATCACATTCCGGGACCCGGACCGGGAATCGATACGATGTGCGCATGGTTTGTGACGACGTGAGCGAGAAGACGCCGGGCGTACTGCTCGTGGCGCGGCTGCACGTCGACCTGTGCAGGCTTGCCAGCGCCATCTGTTGACGCCTACCCCTGCCGCCGTACGGCCGTGAGCCGCGGCGCCGACCCCTGTGTGACCACGCACTTCGCGCTGCCGCGCGCAACCGACCCGACCACTTTCGACAGGAGCCGCACCCCATGGCCATCGAGGTCCGCATCCCCACCATCCTCCGCCAGTACACCGACGGTCAGAAGGCGGTGGAGGGTGCCGGTGCCACGCTCGCCGACCTGTTCACCGACCTCGAAACCCGTCACACGGGCATCCACGCCCGCATCGTCGACGGCGGTGAACTGCGCCGCTTCGTCAACGTGTACCTGAACGACGAGGACGTCCGCTTCCTGGAGGGCATCAACACCAAGCTGTCCGACGGCGACAACGTGACCATCCTGCCGGCGGTAGCCGGCGGCATGGCCTGATCACCCATGCGCTACGACTCCCCGCTGGCCGCGGTGGGCAACACCCCTCTGGTGTGCCTGCCGCGGCTGTCGCCGTCCGCCGACGTCCGTATCTGGGCGAAGCTGGAGGACCGCAATCCGACGGGCTCGGTCAAGGACCGTCCCGCCCTGCACATGATCGAACAGGCGGAGAAGGACGGCCGTCTGACGCCCGGCTGCACGATCCTGGAGCCCACCTCGGGCAACACGGGCATCTCCCTCGCCATGGCGGCGAAGCTCAAGGGCTACCGCATGGTCTGCGTCATGCCCGAGAACACCTCCCAGGAGCGGCGCGACCTGCTCGGCATGTGGGGCGCCGAGGTCATCCCGTCCCCGGCGGCGGGCGGCTCCAACACGGCCGTACGCGTCGCCAAGGAGCTGTCGGCCGAGCACCCCGACTGGGTGATGCTCTACCAGTACGGCAACCCTGACAACGCGGGCGCCCACTACGCGACGACGGGCCCGGAGATCCTCGCGGACCTCCCCTCCATCACCCACTTCGTCGCCGGGCTCGGCACCACCGGCACCCTGATGGGCGTGGGCCGCTTCCTGCGCGAACGGAAGCCGGACGTCAAGATCGTCGCCGCCGAGCCCCGCTACGACGACCTCGTCTACGGCCTGCGCAACCTCGACGAGGGCTTCGTCCCCGAGCTCTACGACGCGTCCGTCCTCACCACACGCTTCTCCGTGGGCTCCGCCGACGCGGTCACCCGCACCCGCGAGCTGCTCCAGCAGGAGGGCATCTTCGCGGGCGTCTCCACGGGGGCGGCGCTGCACGCGGCGATCGGAGTCGGCAACAAGGCGGTGAAGGCCGGCGAACCCGCCGACATCGTCTTCGTCGTGGCCGACGGCGGCTGGAAGTACCTCTCGACGGGCGTCTACACGGCGGCGACGACAGAAGAGGCCATCGAGACCTTGCAGGGCCAGCTCTGGGCGTAGGGGCACGCAGGCCTTTTCCTCGCCCCCGCCGCCCCTACCCGTCCCATCCCCCCAGGGACGCTGCCCCTTCGACCCCGAGGGGGGTGCGTGGTCGGGTGCGGGTGGGTGGGGCTTCTCGCGCAGTTCCCCGCGCCCCTGAAAAGCAGGGGCTGCGCCCCGCGCTTTTCGCCCCTGAGTGGCCGTAGGCCCTCAAGGGGCGCGGGGAACTGCGCGACCAGCCCCCACCGGACCCGCGGGTGGGGGTCGAAGGGGCGCAGCCCCTGGGGATGGGACGGGTAGGGGCGGCGGGGGCGAAAAAGTCCCCGTCAGTTCGAGAGGTGGCGGACCTGGTCCCACAGGATCGGATCCGCCACACCGGCCTTCCGCCGGAAGTCCCGGACCGGCACCTCCCGCAGCTCGCCCGTCTCCAGAAAGCTGGGCCGCCCCCGGCTGTCGCCGACGGTGCCCGGGGGCAGGGGAATCACCCCGGCGCGCTCGTCACGATACCGACTGGTGATCTTGGCGACCCGCGCGCGATCCCCGCGCACGGCCAGCACGAGACAGGGCCGGTCCTTGCCGCCGGGCCCGTCCTCGAAGGGCACGCTCGCCCACCAGATCTCGGCGGGCCGGGGCCCCGGTACGGGCCCGCGCACCCGCTCGGA
>NZ_LRTR01000356.1 GCF_001550375.1 Streptomyces europaeiscabiei
GCCGTGTCCGCCCACCCGGCCGCCCCGATCGCCGCGCCGGCCGCCGCGACCGCCCCCACCCGTCGACGACCGAAGCGATCAGTGCCAGCAACACCACCGCCGCGAGCGCCCACCACCATGACGTGTCCATAGCCACGACCGTACCGGCGCGCACCGCGCCACGCCCGCCCTGTCGCACGCCCCCGCGCCCTTCGGCACCACCTCACCCCGGCTCGTGCGCGCCTCAACGGCCCTGCCACCAGCCGAACCGGTGACACCACAGGTGAGTTCGCCCACAACGGCCCCTGGCGGAGGAGCGACCCACCCTTTTGCGCCTTACGCTCAACGGACCGCACAACTCTTGCTGCACCCATGCCCGTCCCGCGCAACCCCGCTATCTGCAATCCGCACTCCGCAACCCGTAACGCACTCTGCAATCCGCAACCCGTCTGCACGTCACGACTGACACGACTGTCACGACTTCACGCCAGCGCGGAGGTTCCAGCTCTCATGAAGCTCACCGTCGTCGGCTGCTCGGGGTCGTTCCCGTCCGCGGAATCGGCCTGTTCGAGCTACCTCGTAGAGGCCGACGGCTTCCGGCTGCTCCTCGACATGGGCAACGGTGCCCTCGGCGAGCTGCAGCGCCACTGCGGTCTCTACGACCTCGACGCGATCTTCCTCAGCCATCTGCACGCCGACCACTGCATCGACATGTGCGCGTACTTCGTCGCACGCTACTACCGCCATGACGGCGGCCGCTGCGACCCTCTCCCGGTCTACGGACCGGAGGGCACCGAGCAGCGCCTGACCACGGCCTACGCGGACACCCCGTCCGCCTCCTCCATGAGCGAGGTCTTCGACTTCCACACGGTCAAGCCGAGCACGTTCGAGATCGGCCCCTTCACCGTCCACACGGAACGGGTCGCCCACCCCGTCGAGGCGTACGGCATCCGCATCGAGCACGGCGGCCGGGTCCTGACGTACTCCGGGGACACCGGTGTCACCGACACCCTGGACGAACTGGCCCGTGACGCCGACCTGTTCCTGTGCGAGGCGGCCTTCACGCACGGCAAGGAGGACATCCCGGACCTCCATCTCAACGGCCGCGAGGCCGGTGAGACGGCCGCCCGGGCGGGCGCCCGCCGTCTCGTCCTCACCCACGTCCCACCGTGGACCGACCCGCAGGTCAACCTCGTCGACGCCCGTGCGGTGTACGACGGCCCGGTGGAACTGGCGGTGCCCAGGATGTCGTACGAGATCTGACCCCGTAGGCACGAAGGTACGAAACGGGCCCCCGGAGCCGACATGCTCCGGGGGCCCGCTGCCGTTCCGTACCGGCTACGCCTTCGTGAGGTCCTCCACCTCCTCCTCGGGCTCACGGCCCGGGGTCGGGAGGTTGAACCTGACGATGGCGAAGCGGAAGACGAAGTAGTAGACGGCGCCGAAGACCAGGCCGATCGGGATGATCAGCCATGGCTTGGTGGCCAGGTTCCAGCTCATGGCGTAGTCGATGAAGCCGGCGGAGAAGGTGAAGCCGGCGTGGACCCCCAGCCCCCAGGTGATGGCCATGGAGAGCGCGGTCAGCAGCGCGTGGATCACATAGAGGAGCGGGGCGATGAACATGAACGAGAACTCGATCGGCTCGGTCACACCCGTCACGAAGGACGTCAGGGCAAGGGAGATCATCATGCCCGTGACGACCTTGCGGCGCTCGGGGCGGGCGGTGTGCGCGATGGCCAGGGCCGCCGCGGGCAGACCGAACATCATGATCGGGAAGAAGCCGGACATGAACATTCCGGCGGTCGGGTCGCCGGCCAGGAAGCGCGTGTTGTCGCCGTGCACGACCACGCCGGCGGCGTTCGTGAAGTCGCCGAGCTGGAACCACGCCACCGTGTTGACGAACTGGTGCATGCCGATCGGGATGAGCGCCCGGTTGATCGCGCCGAACAGGGCCGCGCCGAACGAGCCCAGGCCGGTCATCCACTCGCCGAAGCTGCCGATGGCCTCACCGATCGGCTCCCAGACCAGCCCGAAGAAGACGCCGACCGCGACACCGACGAAGGCCATGATGATCGGCACCAGACGGCGGCCGTTGAAGAAGCCGAGCCAGTCCACCAGCTTCGTACGGTGATACCGCTGCCAGAGGACCGCCGAGAGCAGACCCATGACGATGCCGCCGAGGACACCGGGGTTGTTGTACGTCGCGGCTATGTCCGCGCCCTTGGTGATCTTGGCCTCGGACACCGGGAACGCCTCGAGCACCTTGCTGTAGACAAGGAAGCCCACCAGCGCGGCGAGAGCGGTCGAGCCGTCGGCCTTCTTGGCGAAGCCGATCGCGACGCCGATGCAGAACAGCATCGCGAGGTTGCCGGTGATGGCGCCGCCGGCCTTGTCGAAGACCGCGGCGACCTTGTCCCAGCCGAGGCCATCGGCCCCGAAGACGTCCGGCTGGCCGAGCCGGACGAGCAGGCCGGCGGCCGGCAGCACGGCAATGGGCAACTGCAGGCTGCGGCCGACCTTCTGCAGGCCCTGCATCAGGCCTGATCCCCACTTCTTCGAGGGGGCCGCCGTTGGCGCGGTGGCGGTGCTCATAGACTTCCTCCATCGGGTGGTGGTCTACACCACTCAGTGGTGTAGACCTGTTGTAGCAGATGGGGGAGGGGATCAGGAACCCTCGATTCCTACCCGGATTCCGGACGACTCGCGGAGCCCCTGGTGAGCGTTCGGGCAGCGTTCGGTGATCGTTCAGTGATCTTCCGGAGCGTTTTCGTGGCGCGCTCGGGGCGCGTTCCGAGGGCCTCCGCGGCATCCCGGCCGACGGGGCACTGCGCGAAGTCGGCATGCCCGTACGGCAGTTCGCCGTACGGGCGCCCGAACAGTCACGGCCGCGCGAACAGTGCGCCCCGAGCGGTCACGGCCGCGCGCCCAGCGCCGTTACGGCCGCGCGAACCATGCGGCCGGCGCGGTCACGGCCGTGCGTACCGCGTGCCCGACTCGTCGCGGCGCAGTAGTTCCTCGTCCACGAGCGCCCGTCGCAGGGTCACCCAGTCGTCGAACCACTGGCCGCAGATCGCGTTGACCTTGGCCTCGGAGTAGGTGGCGCCGGCCTCGAACGAGTCGGCCACGACGGCGAGCACCCGGCTGCGGACCTCCGCCCTCCCGGGGATCGAGGTCAGCCGCCCCTTGCGGAAGTAGGCCCCCGCTCCGTCACCGCCGCCCCGCCCGGAGATCCGGACCTCCGCCTGGACGGCCAGCCGGAACGTGTCGTCGAGGAGCCGGTAGGCGCGGGCGTCGGCGTCGTACGCGGCGATCCGCCCGTCGACGAGCTTCTGCAGGGCGACGGCGGCAGCCGCCGGACGCAGCCCCGCCCGCTCCGCGACCTCGGTCACGGAGGTCGCGCCGAGTGCGAGCGCCGCGAAGGCGTCCCGCCGGTCGGTCTGGGCGAGGACGCCGATCAGATCGCGGCAGGACGGCGGCAGGTCCTCGCCGCCGGGCAGCCGGCCGGTGCCGGTGGGGGCCGTGTTCATCATCATCAACAACTTCCGGGTCGTCGTACGGCGTTGGCGCCCGCCGCGCACGACGCTGCTGTACGTCGTGCGCGGCGGAACCCCTACGACTACCGCGCCCCCCACAGGCCGGGGCAACCGGAATTCGTCGCCCCGGGACCCGTTTCGGCCACCGGACCCCGCCGGCCTACGGCTTCGTCATGTCCTCCACCTCGTCCTCCGGCTCCCGCCCCGGCGTCTTCAGGTCGAACTTCGTGATCGCGAACCGGAAGACGACGTAGTACACGACGGCGAAGCACAACCCGATCGGGATGATCAGCCAGGGTTTCGTGGCCAGGTTCCAGTTGATGACGTAGTCGATGAGCCCGGCGGAGAAGCTGAACCCGTCATGCACCCCGAGCGCCCACGTCACCGCCATCGACACGCCCGTCAGCAGCGCGTGCACCGCGTACAGCGCGGGAGCGATGAACAGGAACGAGTACTCGATGGGTTCGGTGATCCCCGTGACGAACGACGTCAGCGCCACCGACGTCATCAGCCCACCGACCTCCTTGCGACGGCTCGGCTTCGCGCAGTGCGTGATGGCCAGCGCGGCGGCCGGCAGCGCGAACATCATGATCGGGAAGAACCCGGAGGTGAACTGCCCCGCGGTCGGGTCCCCGGCGAGGAACATGTTGATGTCGCCGTGCACGACCTCCCCGTCCGGCTTCGTGTAACTGCCGAACTGGAACCAGATGGGCACGTTCAGGAACTGGTGCAGCCCGATGACGAGCAGCGCGCGGTTCGCGACCCCGAACACCCCCGCGCCCCATGAGCCCAGGCCGTCCAGCCAGTCGCTGAAGCTCTCCAGGGCGTCACCGATCGGCGGCCAGATCCACAGACACAGCGCGGCGAACGCGATCGCCACGAACGCCATGATGATCGGCACCAGCCGCCGCCCGTTGAAGAACCCGAGCCAGTCCACCAGCTTCGTACGGTGGTAGCGCTGCCAGAGGAACGCCGTGAGCAACCCGATCACGATCCCGCCGAAGACACCCGGGTTCTGGTACGAGAACGCCGCCACCGTCCCGTCCGGCGTCTGACAGCCCGTGTCGACGGTCTGCGAACCGGCCGCGCAGTCCTTGGGGAACTCGTGCAGCACGCTGAAGTAGACGAGGAACCCGGCGACCGCAGCCAACGCCGTCGTACCGTCCGACTTCCGCGCCATACCGATCGCCACACCCACACAGAACAGCAGCGGCAGCCCCAGCTCACCGTTCAGCAGCGCGCCGCCCGCGCCGTCCATCACCTTGGCGACGTCCGTCCACCCCAGCCCCTCGTCACCGAACATGTCCGGCTGGCCGAGGCGGTTGAGGATGCCCGCGGCCGGCAGCACGGCGATGGGCAGCTGGAGGCTGCGGCCCATCTTCTGCATGCCCTGGAACAGATGCCCGCTCCGGAGCGCGTTGCTCGCGTTCATTTGGCGACCGTTCGTCCGGTGGTGTAGACCAGTCGCGGACAGTCCCGCAAGCTGTCCCGCGTACGGTTCCGCTGTCGTGAACGTCATCATTCGGTACGAACAGCAAGGCCGCTCGCGAAGCTGGGCCAACTGTGGGTTACTGCGACAAAGCGGCCGGATCCGGGAAACAGGGAAAAGGAAAAAGGGGAGAGTGGCCATGGCCAGTAAGGCTGAGAAGATCGTCGCCGGGCTCGGCGGCCTCGACAACATCGAAGAGGTCGAGGGCTGCATCACGCGCCTGCGCACCGAGGTCCATGACGCCTCCCTCGTGGACGACGCCGCCCTCAAGGCCGCCGGCGCCCACGGCGTCGTCAAGATGGGCACCGCGATCCAGGTCGTCATCGGCACGGACGCCGACCCCATCGCCGCGGAGATCGAGGACATGATGTAGTCGCGCCCGCTCCCGGACGGGGCTCCTTCCCGGCGCGGGAGGGGCCCCCTCCATATGTGCCGCTAGGCTCAGCGCCATGTCTCGAATCGACGGCCGCACGCCCGAACAGCTCCGCCCGGTCACCATCGAACGCGGGTGGAGCAAGCACGCCGAGGGCTCCGTCCTCGTCTCCTTCGGCGACACGAAGGTCTTCTGCACCGCCTCCGTCACCGAAGGCGTCCCCCGCTGGCGCAAGGGCAGCGGCGAGGGCTGGGTCACCGCCGAGTACTCCATGCTCCCCCGCGCCACCAACACCCGCGGCGACCGCGAGTCCGTACGCGGCAGGATCGGCGGCCGCACCCACGAGATCTCCCGCCTCATCGGCCGCTCCCTGCGCGCCGTCATCGACTACAAGGCGCTCGGCGAGAACACGATCGTCCTGGACTGCGACGTCCTCCAGGCCGACGGCGGCACGCGTACGGCGGCCATCACCGGCGCGTACGTCGCGCTGGCCGACGCCGTGTCCTGGGCCCAGGGCAGGAAGCTCATCAAGGCCGGCCGCCAGCCCCTCACCGGCACGGTCGGCGCGGTGTCGGTGGGCATCGTCGGCGGCGTCCCCCTCCTCGACCTCTGCTACGAGGAGGACGTGAAGGCCGACACCGACATGAACGTCGTCTGCACCGGCGACGGCCGCTTCGTCGAGGTCCAGGGCACCGCCGAGGCCGAGCCGTTCGCCCGCGAGGAACTCGACTCGCTGCTGGACCTCGCCGTTTCCGGCTGCACGGAGCTGGCGCTCCTGCAGCGCAAGGCACTTGATACCGTCCTCGAAAGGTAAAGAGGACCCCAAGAGCGGTGGCCGCCGACAGCAACCACGGCGGCCCCGCCCGCGTCCTTGCACATACGGGCGCACGGCACACCACCGTGCGCCCGGCCGCACCGGCACCAGCCGTTCCCGGGGCCGTCAGGCCTGCAACCAGTAGGAGGACCGTTCCATGGCCGCGAGCCGCCGACGTCGTATGACCACCATCGCCGGAGCCGTAGCTGCCGTCGCCCTCACGGCCGGCCTCACCACCGGCTGCGACGCCGTGAACAAGGCCCTGGACTGCGTCCAGACCGCCGACGCCATCGCCCAGAGCGTGGACGACCTCCAGCAGGCCGTGCAGAACGCGGCGGACGACCCCACGCAGCTGGAGGAGTCCCTCGCCTCCATCGACAAGAACCTCGACGAGATCGGCGACAAGACCGACAACACCGACGTCAACAAGGCCGTCGACGGCCTCCAGAAGGCCGTCACCGACACGCGTACGGCCGTCGAGAACGGCGACACGACCCCCGACATCAGTGGCATCACCGACGCGGCGGGCGAGCTGACGAAGGTCTGCACGTCGTAACCCGGGAGAGCCGGGCGGCGGGGATCGCGATACTGGTGGGCATGACCCGCCTGATCCTCGCCACCCGCAACGCCGGCAAGCTCACCGAGCTGAAGGCCATCCTCGCCGACGCAGGCCTCGCCCACGAGCTCGTCGGCGCGGACGCCTACCCCGACGTCCCCGACGTCAAGGAAACCGGCGTCACCTTCGCCGAGAACGCCCTGCTGAAGGCCCACGCCCTCGCACAGGCGACCGGCTTCCCCGCCATCGCCGACGACTCCGGCCTCTGCGTCGACGTCCTGAACGGCGCCCCCGGCATCTTCTCCGCCCGCTGGGCGGGCACCCACGGCGACGACAGGGCCAACCTGGAGCTGCTGCTGGCCCAACTCGGCGACATCGCCGACGAACACCGGGGCGCCCACTTCAACTGCGCGGCTGCCCTCGCGCTGCCCGACGGCACGGAGAGGGTGGTCGAGGGCCGACTGCGCGGCTCACTGCGCCACACCCCCACCGGCACGAACGGCTTCGGCTACGACCCCATCCTCCAGCCGGACGGCGACACCCGAACCTGCGCCGAACTGACCGCCGAGGAGAAGAACGCGATCAGCCACCGGGGCAAGGCGTTCCGGGGGCTGGTGCCGGTGCTGCGGGAGCTGTTGGGCTGAGGTGCACGCAACAACGGCCTGCGAATCAATCCTTTGATTCGCAGGCCGTTTATGTGCGGCGGAAGGGATTCGAACCCTCAAGCCCTATCACAGGCCACAGATCCTAAGTCTGCTGCGTCGCCGTTGCGCCACCGCCGCTAGCCGCCTGCCATCGTACCGGGAGTTGTGTGCTGCCTACGGCCTCCCCTGCGTCAGGTGTCGGTGACCGCGTGGCAGTTGGGGCACGGGCGCCGCGGATTCTCGCTCCGGTCGTCGCTCCGGTCCCCGTTGATGTGATCGACCTCCAGTGTCATGGGCCTGCCGAGCCACTCGGGTCCGAGGCCGCAACGGGCGCACTCCTCGGGCGCGTCGAGTTCGAGAAGTGCGCGGCGTGAGGGTGTGGTCGCCGTCCGGTGGGCGCCGCTGTGCCGCACGAGCACTTCATGGCCACGTCCGGGATGCGGAACGGCCCGTACCGGATCGCTCCGGTGCGGGCCGTGGTGCGGGGTCGGGGGGGACCTCAGATGCCCAGGTCCTTGATGATCTTGGCCACGTGGCCCGTCGCGCGGACGTTGTACAGGGCCTGTTCGACCTTGCCCTCCTCGTCGACGATGATCGTGGAGCGGATGACGCCCATGTAGGTCTTGCCGTAGTTCTTCTTCTCGCCGAAGGCGGCGTAGGCGTCGAGGGCCGTCTTGTCGGGGTCGCCGAGAAGGGTGACCTTCAGGGACTCCTTCTCGCGGAACTTGGCGAGTTTCTCGGGCTTGTCGGGGGAGATGCCGATGACGTCGTACCCGGCGTCCGCGAGGAGCTCCAGGTTGTCGGTGAAGTCGCAGGCCTGCTTGGTGCAGCCGGGGGTCAGGGCGGCCGGGTAGAAGTAGACGATGACCTTGCGGCCCTTGCGGTCGGACAGGGACACCTCGTTGCCGTCGGCGTCCGGGAGGGTGAAGGCGGGGGCCACGTCGCCGGGCTGGAGTCGCTCGCTCATCGTTCCAGCGTAATGGCGGGCCCTGGCGGTGCGGCGCCGGGTCGAGCTGACAGACTGTCCGCAACCAAGAGATTTCAGGGACAACCGACAACGGGAGGCCGCGCGGTGGCGGAGACCTCGGACATCAGAACCCCGGCCGAGATCGAGGCGGACATCAAGCGCCGCCGCGACAACCTCGCCGAGACGCTCGACGAGATCGGCGTCCGCGTGCATCCCAGGACGATCGTGGGCGACGCCAAGGCCAAGGTCGTCTCGAACATCGACCACACCCTCGGCAGGGCCTACGTCTCGGTCAACCGTGTGGTCAGCGACGTCAGGGGCCAGTTCGTCGACGAGGACGGGGCGCCCCGGATCGAGCGCATCGTGCCCGTCGCCCTCGTGGTCGTCGGTGTCGTCGGGTTCCTCGCCCTCGGCACGCGGCGTCGCAGGGCCTGACGCGGACAGGGATCGAGACAGGTAGGTTCGGGGCGTGAGCGAGAAGACCCAGCACGACAAGTTGCCCATCCGCATGCTGCACGACCGTGTGCTCGTGCGGCAGGACACCGCCGAGGGCGAGCGGCGTTCCGGCGGCGGCATCCTGATCCCCGCGACGGCGGCCGTCGGCCGGCGCCTCGCCTGGGCCGAGGTCGTCGCGGTCGGCCAGAACGTCCGGACCGTCGAGCCCGGCGACCGTGTCCTGTACGACCCCGAGGACCGCGCCGAGGTCGAGGTCCGGGGCGTCGCGTACGTCCTGATGCGCGAGCGCGATCTCCACGCCGTGGCCGCGGACCGGTTCGAGGGGTCGGAGGACTCCACGGGTCTGTATCTCTGATTCGAAGGCAGTAGAGGTCGGTGGGGGCTGGTGACCATGGTCACCAGCCCCCACCGCCTTTTGCTTGCTACCTTTGAGGGAACCCGACGAGACGCGCCGTACCGGGCCAAGGCAAAGACGACGCACCCGTTGATCCCCTCACGGAGGTGCTCGTCATGGCCTGGGTTCTGCTCGTCGTCGCCGGACTGCTCGAAGTCGGCTGGGCGGTCGGGATGAAGTACACCGACGGATTCACCCGGCCGCTGCCCAGCGTGCTCACCGGCGCCGGCATCGTCGCCAGCATGGTTCTGCTCTCCTACGCCGCCAGGACGCTGCCCATCGGTACCGCGTACGGCGTGTGGGTGGGGATCGGGGCGGCCGGGGCGGCGGTGTTCGGCATGGTGGTGCTGGGGGAGCCGACCACCGCCGCCCGGATCTTCTTCGTGTGTCTGCTGCTCGTGGCCGTGGTGGGGTTGAAGGCCACCTCCGGCCACTGAGCAGCCGTAGCTACCCGAACGGTCCCACCGATGTCTCGCCCCCGGTGGTGGCTCCGCCGTCCGTCGTGCCTCCGTCGGTCGTGGCTCCGCCGGTGGAGGTCGTGCCTCCGTCGGTCGTGGCTCCGCCCGTGGACGTCGTGCCGCCGTCCGTCGACGTGCCGCCGGTGGACGTGGTACCTCCGTCCGTCGACGTGCCGCCGGTGGACGTCGTGCCGCCGTCGGTCGTGGGCGTGCCGCCGGTGGTGGTGCTGTCGCCGGTGTCCTCGTCCGTCGGGCCGTCGGTCTCCTCGTCGCCGGTGGCGCCGCCGGTCTCCTCGTCGCCGGTGGCGCCCGGCTCGTCGGCGGGGGTGCTGGGCGGGGTGTAGACGACGTCGGCGCCGACCTGGAGGTCGAGGTCGAAGTCCTTCACCTTCTTGCCCTTGAGGGCGGTTTTGGTGAACTGTGCCCAGATCTCCGTGGGTGCCCCGCCACCGTTGATGCGGGGCAGGCCCATGACGCCGTACAGCGACTTGTGGGCGCCGGTCTTGGGGTCCTGGCCCATGACGGAGACGACGGTGGCGAGGTCGGGGGTGTAGCCGGCGAACCAGGCGGCCTGGTCCTCCTCGGCGGTGCCGGTCTTGCCGGCGACCGGGTGGCCGGAGGACTGCGCGGCGGTGGCGGTGCCGCTCTGGACCACGCTCTGCAGGACGGAGGTGGTGGTGTCGGCGGCCTTGCGGCTGACGGCCTGCGTGGACTCCGTGGAGCGGAGCTCGATCGCCGCGCCGTCCTTGCTGATCTTCTCGATCATCGTGTACGTGCCGTGCCTGCCGTGGTTGGCGAGCGTGGCGTACGCCTCCGTCATGTCGAGGACGCTCGCGGTGGCGGTGCCCAGGGCGATGGACGGGTACGGGTTCATGTCCGGGGTGTTCTTGGGCACGCCGAGGTCGATCGCGGTCTTCTCGACCTTCTCGGGGCCGATGTCCACGGCCATCTGCGCGTACACCGAGTTCACGGAGCTCTGGGTGGCCTGGCGGACGGTGATGTTGCCGTAGTTGTGGTAGTCCTCGTTCTCCGGCGCGTACGTCCCGCCGGTCCAGCCCGTCACGGGGCGCCTGTTGGTGCCGTCGTAGACCGTGTTCGGGGTGATCGCCTGGCCGTTCTGGTTGTTGGAGGCGTTCTCCACGGCGGAGGTGAACACGAGGGGCTTGAAGATGGAGCCGACCTGGAAGTCGCGGCGGGTCGCGTTGTTCACGTACTGCTTGGTGTAGTCGATGCCGCCGTACATCGCGATGACCTTGCCGGTCTTCGGGTCGATGGAGACACCGCCGGCGCGGACGTAGTTGTCCACCTTGCGGTTCTTCTTGTCGAGCTTGTCCATCAGCTGGTCGTCGACTGCCTTGATGAAGGCGTCCTGCATCTTGGGCCGGATGGTGGTGGTGATGCGGTAACCACCGCCGTTCTCCAGCGCCTTCTCATCGATGATCTTGTTGCTGATGAGGTACGACTTGATGGCCTCGACCAGGTAGCCGCGCTGACCGGAGAAGGCGCTGGAGGTGGTGGCCTGCTTCGGCGTCGGGAACTTCGCGCCGGTCCGCTCGGACTGCTTGAGCCAGCCCTCCTTGACCATGCCGTCGAGGACGTAGTTCCAGCGGGCGAGGGCCGCTTTCTTGTTCTCGGGGTGGGCGACGACGTCGTACATGCTCGGCGCGTTGACCAGGGCGGCGAGGTAGGCGCCCTGCTCGGCGGTGAGACGGTCGGCGTCGATGCCGTAGTAGGCCTGGGCCGCGGCCTGGATGCCGTACGCGTTGCGGCCGAAGAAGCTGGTGTTGAGGTAGCCCTCCAGGATCTCGTCCTTGGTCACCTCGCGGTCCAGCTTGATCGAGATGAAGAACTCCTTGGCCTTGCGGGTGACGGTCTGGTCCTGGGCCAGGTAGTAGTTCTTCACGTACTGCTGGGTGATCGTCGAGCCGGACTGCTTGCCCTTGCCGGTCGCGGTGTTCCAGGCCGCGCGGGCCATCGCCTTGAGGTCGATGGCCGGCTCGGAGTAGAAGTCGCGGTCCTCGGCGGCCAGTACGGCCTGCTGCGCGGCCTTGGAGACCTTCGACAGCGGGACGTTCTCGCGGTTGACCTCGCCGTCGCGGGCGATCTGGCTGCCGTCCGCGTACAGGTAGACGTTGCTCTGCTTGGTCGCGAACGCGTTCGCCTTGGGGATGTGGACCATGTTGTAGCCCAGCACGAAGGCGCCGACGATCAGCATGAGCCCGATGACGAAGGCGCCGAGCACCATGCGCCAGGTGGGGAACAGCCGCCTCCAGCCGGTGCGCTTGGGCCGCTTGGGCTTCTTCGCCTTGCCGCCCCCGGCCGCCGGGCTGGGCGTGGTGTCGGGCGCGGCGGCGGGTGTAGGGGCGGC
>NZ_LRTR01000357.1 GCF_001550375.1 Streptomyces europaeiscabiei
GCACGGCACCGGACTGTCCACCAGGCGCCCCACCGGACCGCGCGCCGGGCTTCGCGCCGGACGCCGCGCCGTGCGTCGCACCGGACTGTCCACCAGGCTTTCCGCCAGGCGCCGCGCCAGGCTTTCCGTCGGGCGTCGTGCCCGGCTTTCCGTCCGGCCTCCCGCCGGACGGCGCGTCGGGCTTCCCGCCGGACGCCGCGTCAGGCCTCCGGGGGGAGGCCGCGTCAGGCGCCCCGCTGGGCGCCGTGTCCGCGCTCCCGCCCGGCGTCGTGCCGGGCTTCGGGTCGGTGTTCCCCTTGGCGGCGCTGTCGCCGGACCCCGGAGTGGTGCCCGGAGTGCGTCGCTCCGGGTCTCTCGGTGCCCAGCCCGGGCCGTTCCGCTTCGGCTGCGGCTCGTCGCTCATCGTGCTGCCGTGCTCCTGTTTTCGCGTCGTACGTTCATTTCCGTACGGACTCGTACGCTTTGCGCCCGCTCCGGGCCGGTTCTGTGCCCTTGAGTAAAGACTCTCGTACCGTGCGATCCGTTCCCGGATCCCGACACGTGCCCCGCACACCACACGAGCACAACCGTCCGCCCCCGAAAACGCGTGGCAGGCCCCTCCGGCCGCGGACTAGGCTTCTTCGCTTCGGCCCGAATCGGTCCAGGCCTCGGCCTTTCGCCTAACTCTTCGCAGCGGATGGGGGTTTCCTCGTGGGCACAGGGCGGTTGTACGCCGCCGTCGCCGCCGGTGGTTTCAGGCGGTACGCGACATATCGGGTGGCCACCGCCGCGGGGGTGTTCACCAACACCGTCTTCGGCTTCATCCTCGCATACACCTACCTGGCCCTCTGGCACGAGAAGCCCCACCTGGGCGGCTACGACCAGGCGCAGGCCCTCACCTATGTATGGGTCGGCCAAGCGATGTTCGCGGTGATGGTGCTGGGGAGCGTGGGGTTCGAGGAGGAGCTGATCGAGCGGATCAGGACCGGGGACATCGCGGTCGACCTGTACCGGCCGGTCGACCTCCAGATGTGGTGGCTCGCCGCGGACATGGGCCGGGCCCTGTTCCAGCTGCTCGGACGCGGTGTCGTCCCCATGGTGTGCGGCGCGCTCTTCTTCGACCTGGCGCTGCCCTCGGGCCCGCTGCCCTGGCTCGCCTGTCTCGTCGCGGTCGCCCTCGGGGCCCTCGTCAGCTTCGCGATCCGGTACATCGTCGCCCTGTGGGCGTTCTGGCTCCTCGACGGCGCCGGAGCGATGCAGGTCACCTGGCTCACCGGAGTGTTCTTCTCCGGGATGCTCCTGCCGCTGAACGTCTTCCCCGGCGCGCTCGGCGACCTCGCCCGCCTCCTGCCCTGGTCCGCGCTGCTCCAGGCCCCGGCGGACGTCCTGCTGGGCGAGGCCGACCCGTGGGGGACGTACGCCTTCCAGCTCGCCTGGGCGGCGGTGCTGCTGGCGGTCGGGCGGCTGATCCAGTCGGCGGCGACGCGGAAGGTGGTGGTCCAGGGTGGCTGACCTCGACGAACGCGCGGACGATCGCGCAAGTGGGCGCGAGGACGGGCGCGCGGGCGCGCGGGGCGGGGAGACGGCCGCGGAGAACCCGTTCGGCGAGTACGGCACGTACAGCCGTGTCCGCGACGGGCTGCGCGCCTACCGCATGATCGCCGCCATGTGGATCCGCTCCACGATGGCCTACCGCGCCTCCTTCGCCATGACGACCCTCGGGAACTTCGCGGCGACCTCCTTCGACTTCGTCGCGATCCTGCTGATGTTCTCCCAGGTCGACGAGTTGGGCGGCTTCACCCTGCCCGAGATCGCCCTGCTGTACGGCACCTCCGCCGCCGCCTTCGGGCTCGCGGACCTGATGATCGGCTCCATGGACCGGCTCGGCCGCCGGGTCCGCGACGGCACGCTGGACACCCTCCTCGTCCGCCCGGTCCCGGTGCTCGCCCAGGTCGCCGCCGACAAGTTCGCGCTGCGCCGCCTCGGCCGGGTCAGCCAGGGCCTGTTCGTCCTCGGGTACGCCCTGACCACGCTCGACATCGCCTGGACACCGGTCAAGGTGCTGATGGTCCCGCTGATGGTGTGCAGCGGCGGACTGATCTTCGCGGCGGTGTTCGTCGGGGGCGCGGCCTTCCAGTTCGTCGCGCAGGACGCCTCCGAGGTGCAGAACGCCTTCACGTACGGCGGCGCGACCCTGCTGCAGTACCCGCCGGCCCTCTTCGCCAAGGACCTGCTGCGCGGTGTGACCTTCGTCCTGCCGCTCGCCTTCGTCAACTGGGTGCCCGGGCTGTACATCCTGGGCCGCCCCTACCCCCTCGACCTGCCGTCCTGGCTGGCCTTCGCACCCCCGCTGGTCGGCGTGGCCTGCTGTGCGCTGGCGGGGGTCGCGTGGCGGGCGGGGCTGCGTTCGTATCGGAGTACGGGGAGTTAGGGAGCCAACCGTGACAGACAGCGCGTTCATCGAACTCGACCAGTTGGAGAAGGTCTTCGACGTCCGCAGGAAGACCGGGTTCATGCGCCGGGAGCGGCACGAGGTGCGGGCGGTCGACTCGATCTCCTTCACGGTGGCGAGAGGGGAGATGGTCGGCTACATCGGGCCGAACGGCGCCGGGAAGTCGACGACCATCAAGATGCTGACGGGCATCCTGACCCCGAGCGGGGGCCGCCTGCGTGTCGCCGGCATCGACCCGTCCCGCGAGCGGACGCGGCTCGCCCGGCGTATCGGGGTGGTGTTCGGGCAGCGTACGACCCTGTGGTGGGACCTCCCCCTCATCGACTCCTACCGGCTGATGCACCGCATGTACCGCATCCCCGACGCCCGTTACCGCGAGAACCTCGACCGCTGCGTCGAACTCCTGGAACTGGGCGACCTGCTGGACGTGCCCGTACGGCAGCTCTCGCTCGGCCAGCGCATGCGCGGGGACATCGCGGCGGCCCTGCTGCACGACCCCGAGGTGCTGTACCTGGACGAGCCGACGATCGGGCTCGACGTCATCAGCAAGGCCAAGGTCCGGGAGTTCCTCAAGGAACTCAACACCGAGCAGGGCACGACCGTGCTGCTCACCACGCACGACCTCCAGGACATCGAACAACTGTGCCGCCGGGTGATGGTCATCGACCACGGGCGCCTGATGTACGACGGGCCGCTGACCGGGCTGCACGAGGTGGGCGAGAGCGAGCGGACCCTCGTCGTCGACCTGGAGCGCGAACTGCCGCCGATCGAGGCCGCGCCCGCCCGGGTCGTACGGGTGGAGGGGCCCCGGCAGTGGCTGGCCTTCCCGGCGTCGGAGTCGGCGGCCCCGCTGGTGGCGCGGATCGCTTCGGAGTATCCGCTGGTCGACCTGTCGGTGCGGGAGCCGGACATCGAGGCCGTGATCGCCCAGATGTACGCGCAGCAGGCGGAGCGGGTGGCGGAGCGGGCGGGGGAGACGGGGCAGGCCGTGTCGTAGCCCGGCGTGGGGGGTTCCTCGTACGCTGATTCGTATGACGGACGACCTGCCGGATGTTCCGGCCGCCGCGGATCTTCGTGCCTCCGACGCCGATCGTGAACGAGTCTCCGAGCAGTTGCGGGACGCCCTCGCGGAGGGGCGGCTCGACATGGAGGAGTTCGAGGAGCGGCTGGACGCGACGTACAAGGCGCGGACGTACGGCGAGTTGGCGCCGATCACCCGTGATCTGCCCGGCGCGGGGGCCGTGGCACCGCCGGCGGTCGTGCCGCCGCCGTCCGTCTCGCTGGTCAAGGGGCCTGCGGCGGACGTGAGTTGGCCGGAGCGGGTCGTCGGCGGTGACGGTACGTCCACCTGGGGCGTCGCGGTCATGTCCGGGTTCGAGCGCAAGGGGCGCTGGACCGTGCCCGAGCGGTTCGACTGCTTCGCGTTCTGGGGCGGCGGCGAACTGGACCTGCGGGACGCGTACTTCGCGACCCGTGAGGTCACGATCAACTGCGTGGCGATCATGGGCGGGATCAATGTGATCGTGCCGCCCGGGGTCGAGGTCGTCGTCCGGGGCGTCGGGATCATGGGCGGCTTCGACCACGGCGAGGAGGGCGTGCCGGGGGAGCCGGGCGCTCCGCGCGTGATCATCACCGGGTTCGCGTTCTGGGGCGGGGTCGGGGTCGAGCGCAAGGTCCCGAAGGCCGAGCGGCAGCGGTTGAAGGAGGCGCGGCGGCAGGACCGGCTGGAGCGCCGGGCGGCACGACGGGAGCTGCACGCGTCCCATCGTGACCATGCGCACGAGATGCACGAGGCGCATCGTGAGGCCATGGACCAGGTCCGGGAGGCGGTGCGCTCACGACGCGAGAAGGAGCGGGAGCGGCGGCGGAGGCGGGAGTACTAGACCGGCTGGGCCGGTGGCGGACTGAGCCGGTGGCCGACTGGTCCGGTGGCCGGCTCTCGGCTGCGGGTACGGATGCGTCGTGGTCGCTCGCGCGGTTACTCGCGCCCCTGAAGGACGCGGATTCCCGTGTCCTTGAGCGCGGTTCCCCGCGCCCCTGGAAGACGGCGGCGCTGCCTACAGCTCCGCCGGTGCCGAACCCTTCAGTTTCTCCAGGTCGAAGACCTCCGCCATCTGTTCGTAGCCCTTGTCGCTCGGGTGCAGATGGTCGCCCGAGTCGTAGTCGGGGCGGAGGCGGCGGGGGGCGTAGGGGTCGCGCAGAGCCTTGTCGAAGTCGACGTAGGCGTCGAAGACGCTGCCGGAGCGGATCGTGGCGTTGATGGCCTGGCGGACGGATTCGCGCTGGTCGGAGTAGCCGCGGTGGCCGTGGAAGGGCATGAGGGTCGCGCCCACGACGCGCAGGCCGCGGGCGTGGGCCTGCTCCACGAGCCTGCGGAGGCCGGCGGTGATGGCGGCGGGGTCGGCCTGGCCCGGGTTCTTGAGGATGTCGTTGACGCCGAGGTCGATGACGACGGCCTTGACGCCCGTCCGGCCGAGGACGTCGCGCTGGAAACGGGAGAGGCCGCTGGGGTTCTCGGCGGGGCGGCCGTTGCCGTCGGTCAGGACGCGGTTGCCGCTGATGCCCTCGTTGGCGACGCTGTAGCGGGGTGTGCCGGAGGAGCCGGAGGCGGCGCGGAGACGGCCGGAGAGGACGTCGGTCCAGCGCCGGTTCTCGCCGACCGTGGAGGTGACGCCGTCGGTGAGCGAGTCACCGAGGACCACGACCGTGCCGTCGGACTCGTTGCTCAGCACGTCCAGGGCGGTGACATAACGCCAGTGCAGGGACTGTGTGGTGTACGGCTGTCCGGTGACGTCCTCGGCCCGGTCGCCCTCGGCGGTGTACGAGATCTGGCGGGCGTGCGCGTGGTAGGTCGCCGGGCCGGAGGGGGTGGGGGAGTAGGTGGTGATCAGTACGTCGCTGTCGTGCGGGATCGCCACCCGTACGGCGTCACTCACCACCTGCTGCCCCGGCGCGATGACGACCTTCGGGTTGCCCGCGAAGGTGAGGCGGCGCATGGTGTCGGCCGCCGCGGCCGGGGTGTCCGTCGAGGCGGCCACGGCGAGCGAGGCGTGGGTGATGGTCAGCGGCTGCTGGCCGTAGAGGTTGGACAGCGTGACCCGGGCGCTCGTCCCGGCGGCGGTCGTGTGCACCACGTTGCGCACGGAGTGGCCGGCCAGGCCGTCCGACTCGGTGCCCGGCTCCGACCCGCTCGGCGAGGCGGCCCAGGCGCCGACCCAGACGCCGGTGGAGGCCGGGGCGGCGCTGCTGCGGGGCGCGCGGGCGAAGGTCTCCTGGCGGGGGGTGCCGTCGTCGATGCCGACGCCGGTGTAGATCGCGGCCGAGATCGCCACGACCAGGGCGGCGATGGCCGCCAGAAGTGCACAACCGTGCTGCCTGGTCATGCGGTGTGTGACTCCTCGGGCTGTGGAGCCCCGAGGCTCCGATGTGATCACCCCATGATGCGGCATGGGGTGGGGGCGGCTTGCGAGAACCCCCATCGGTTCCCCCGCCCGGACAGACGCGGGGAACTCCTGTTCCGTTCCAGGAGTAGGTGTCAATAGGCCTATGGAGTACGTCACCAAGAGTTGAAGCGTCGAAGAGCGGACAATGTGTACGGGGGACAGGAACGGGTGGAGTGAATGGACCGTACGAACGCGGAGGACGAGGCGGAGACGTCAGGAGCGGCAGCGGCGGCGGCAGCGGCGGTGAGCGCCGAGCCGCGTGCTTCGCATCGCACCATGACCACCTTCAGCGCCGCCGACGAGGAGAAACAGCGCGGCGTCCGGCAGATGAAGCTCATCGCGGCCGGGCTGCTGCTCTTCGTGGCCGTGGTGTACGTGCTGGCCAAGTGGGCCTCGCACGAGGGCGCGGGCGCGTGGGCCGGCTATGTCGCGGCGGCCGCCGAGGCGGGCATGGTGGGCGCGCTGGCGGACTGGTTCGCCGTGACCGCGCTGTTCCGGCATCCGCTCGGGCTGCCCATCCCGCACACCGCGATCATCCCCACCAAGAAGGACCAGCTGGGCGTCTCGCTCGGTGAGTTCGTCGGCGAGAACTTCCTCTCCCACGATGTCGTACGGCAGCGGCTGCGGGCCGTCGGTATCGGCAGCCGGCTCGGCGCGTGGCTCGCCGAGCCGCAGAACGCCGACCGGGTGACGGCCGAGCTGGCGACCGCGCTCCGGGGTGCCCTGACCGTGCTGCGCGACTCGGACGTGCAGGCCGTGGTCGGGGAGGCGATCACGCGTCGGGCGAACGCCCAGGAGATCGCGCCCGGTATCGGCAAGATGCTGGAGAAGGTCGTCACCGACGGCGGCCACCGGCGGATCGTGGACCTGGTCTGCGCCCGCGCCCAGAACTGGCTGATACTCCACGACGAGCAGGTCATGGACGCGGTCGAGGGCGGCGCCCCCGGCTGGACCCCCCGGTTCGTCGACCGGAGGATCGGCGAGCGGGTCTACAAGGAACTCCTGCGCTTCACCACCGAGATGCGTGACTCGCCCACCCACCCGGCCCGCGGCGCCCTCGACCGTTTCCTCACCGACTTCGCCACCGACCTCCAGTCCGACACGGACACCCGCGCGCGGGTGGAGCGGTTGAAGGGCGAGGTGCTCGGCCGGGGCGAGGTCCAGGACCTCATCGCCTCAGCGTGGACGGCCGTACGGTCGATGATCGTGTCCGCCGCCGAGGACGAGCGCAGCGAGCTGCGGCTGCGGGTTCGCACGTCCCTGCTGTCGCTGGGCACCCGGATGGCGACCGAGCCGAGCGCGCAGGCCAAGGTCGACAAGTGGGTCGAGGGTGCGGCGGTGCACGTCGTGACCACCTACCGCGCGGAGATCACCTCCCTCATCACCGAGACCGTCGCGAGCTGGGACCCCGAGCACACCACGAAGAAGATCGAGGCCAACATCGGCCGCGACCTGCAGTTCATCCGGATCAACGGCACGGTGGTGGGTTCCCTGGCGGGCCTGCTGATCTACACGGTGTCGCGGGCGCTGGGGGCGTAGGAGGAGGCGCGCGTACGGGTGTTCGCCCGGGGCCGGGCGGACGACCAGTGGGCGGCGGCCGGTGGGCGGCTGGTGGGCGTCGGCCGGTGGGGCGTAGTCCCTGCTCGTCGGGGCACACGGATCGGGTTCGCTCGACGTGGAGGGAGCCCCAGCCCATGTCCGTCACTGACCCGAAGTCACCGGTTTCACCAGGCTCGCCGGGTGTGATCACCACTGCCGTACCGGCGCGCCTGGACCGTCTTCCCTGGTCGCGCTGGCACTGGACGATCGTGATCGGCCTCGGCACCGTGTGGATCCTCGACGGTCTGGAAGTGACCGTCGTCGGCAACATCGCGGGCCGGCTCTCCGAGGAGGGCAGCGGACTGCCCATCACATCCGCGCAGGTCACGGGTATGGCGGCCGCGCTGTACGTGGCCGGCGCCTGTGCGGGTGCCCTCTTCTTCGGCCGGATGACCGACCGGTTCGGCCGCAAGAAGCTGTTCATGGTGACCCTGCTGGTCTATCTGGCGGCGACCGCGCTGACGGCTGTCTCCTTCTCCACCTGGTGGTTCTTCCTCTTTCGCTTCCTCACCGGCTTCGGTATCGGCGGCGAGTACGCGGCCATCAACTCCGCGATCGACGAACTGATCCCGTCCAAGTACCGGGGCCGCGTCGACATCGTCATCAACGGCAGCTTCTGGCTCGGCGCGATCGGCGGATCGCTGCTGTCGATCCTCGCCCTGAACACCGACCTCTTCCCGGCGAACGTCGGCTGGCGGCTGACCTTCGCCCTCGGTGTGGTGCTGGGCCTGGTGATCCTGCTGGTCCGCCGGAACGTCCCCGAGAGTCCCCGCTGGCTGCTGATCCACGGCAGGGAACAGGAGGCCGAACGGCTGGTGGGGGAGGCGGAGGAACAGGTCGAGGCCGAGAAGGGCCGCCCGCTGCCGCCCGCCGGGAGCGAGATGACCGTCCATCAGCGCGAGAGCATCGGCTTCGGCACGATCGCCCGTACGGTCTTCTCCCAGTACCGGCGTCGCGCGATCCTCGGCTTCTCCCTCTTCATCGGCCAGGCGTTCCTCTACAACGCGATCACCTTCGGCTTCGGCGCGATCCTCACCACGTTCTACGACGTCCCGACCTCCGACACCGGCTACTACTTCGCCGTCATCGCCGCCGGCAACCTGCTCGGCCCCCTCCTGCTCGGCAGGCTGTTCGACACGGTCGGCCGCAAGATCATGATCTCGTCGACCTATCTGCTGTCCGGCGTCCTGCTCTTCGTCACCGCCTGGCTGTTCGGCCGGGGTTCGCTCGACGACGTGACCCTGACGGCCTGCTGGTGCGTGGTGCTCTTCTTCGCCTCGGCCGGGGCGAGCAGCGCCTATCTGACGGTCTCAGAGGTCTTCCCCATGGAGACCCGCGCGATGGCCATCGCCTTCTTCTACGCCCTCGGCACGGCGGCCGGCGGCATCAGCGGCCCGCTGATCTTCGCCGAGCTGACGGAGTCCGGCGTCGTCTCCGACACCGTCCTCGCCTTCCGGATCGGCGCGGCTCTGATGTGCGCGGCGGGCCTGGTGGCCGCGTTCCTCGCGGTGCGTGCGGAGCGGCGCTCCCTGGAGGACATCGCCGAGCCACTGTCGGCGAGGGCGTGACGCTCCGCCGAGGGCGCCGGGGTGGGCGTGACGCTCCGGCGAGGGCGCCGGGGTGGGCGTGACGCTCCGGCGAGGGCGCCGGGGTGGGCGGTTGGTCGGTCGTCTGCGGCGCCGTCGTGGCCGGTTGGTCGGTCGTCTGCGGCGCCGTCGTGGCCGGTCGCGCAGTTCCCCGCGCCCCTTCGGGGGTGCTGCCGCTCTGGGTATGGGTGAGTAGGCCGCACTGAGTATCCGTACTCTGTCGGCCCGCCGCCCGCCCAGGAACCCTCGTACGCATGACCGAGAAGCTGCTCCGCCCCCTGCGCACGCGCCCCTGGCCGGAACGCTGGCTGACCCGCCTGCTCGGCGCCGCCCTCGCCGCGGCCGCGTACCGCCTCTGCCTCCCGTGGGACCTGAACAACCGGCCCGAACTGAAGGGCTCCCTCTCGGAGACGACCCCCGTGACCGTCACGGGGGTCGTCGCCCTCGCCCTCGTTCTGCTGCTCCTCGCGGCCTACTTCGGCCACCGGGACGCCCTGGCCTGGCCGGTGCTCCTGGTCGCCGTCCCCCCGTCCGCCCTGATGTACACCTCGTTCCACACCCACCCCGAGCCCCTGGACGCCTCCGTCTGGCCTCTGTCCTGGGCCTTCTTCACCCTCGTGCTCGGCGCGTGGGTGCTGGTGGCGGCGTCGGTGGCACGGGGGTTCCGGACGGAGACGGCCGACGAGGAGTGGCTGATCAGGAGCGGTTGACGCCGCTCGCCCCGCCCGGCCGCCGCACTCGGGCGCACTCAGCCGTAGAAGTACCGCCGGGCCTTGTCCTCGAAGTACGAGGAGTAGGCGAGGCCGACGACCGGGGTGCCGTGGTAGGAGCCCACGTACTGCTGGGTGCTGTCGACCACGACGGGCCGTGCCATGCAGGCCCACTTGTTGCGCTGCTGGGCCTCCGCCCACCGTACGGCCGCCGGGTCCACTCGGTCGCTGACCAGCACCGGGAACGCGCCGATGCCGTTCTGGATCCCGGCCGGCAGGCCGCCCTTCGTCTTCTTCGCGTACGTCAGCACCTGGTCGGTGAAGGTCTCGATGGTCGGGATGGTTATCTCCTGGACCGCCGCCGCCACCGTGAACAGGTGCAGCTTCGTCCCCATCCAGCTCCACCTGAAGTCGGCCCGGCGCCCGACGAGCACGGGCACCCCGGCCCACTCCTCCCACCAGGTACGGCATTCGTCGGCGGCGAGACGGGCGGCCACGGAGGCGAGGTAGGCCTGGGAGGGCGACTGCTGTGGATGCATGGCCGGATCATGCACCCACGCGAGCACCGCTGGGAAGTCGGGTGGAGTCAGGCTCCCGTGGTCGAACCGGGCCGGACGATCATCAGGATCGTGACCGTCGCCCACAACAGGTTGAACACCCCGGTGAACATGGCGAGTTGGGCGGTGGCCTTGACCCCGACGGCAGTCCGGGTCCCGTCGGCAGCCCCCGTCTCGCGGGCCGTACCGGTCTCACCGGCCGTCTCGGTCTCATCGGCCGTCCCGGTTCCGTCGGCCGCCCCGGTCCCGTCGACTGTCCTGATCCCGCCCCCTGCGCCGATCCCCTCCAGGATCTCCTCCTGCCGGGGCAGCACCAGCGCCAGCAGGACCATGGCTGCGAGAGCGGTCAGCAGCATCGACACGATCAGCCAGGCGTCCTTCAGCACCCCCATGCTCATCGCCGTGGCGAACCCGAGCACGGGCACGGCGATGCCCACACCGCCGTACACCCGGCAGATCCGGTGCAGCAGCCGTACGGCCGACACCGCGCGCTCGCTCCGGGGTTCGGCCAGCGCCTTGCGTGCGCTCGGCGGGAACATGCTGGCCGCGACAGTGATGGGCCCGACGGCGACGATCGCGGCGAGGACGTGGAGGGAGAGCAGGAACTTGGTCACGGTGGGACGGTAGGGCGCGGGACGATCTCGTAGAAGTGGCGGGATTGCCAGAGGTCAACGGATTCTCGCCAGACTCGCCAGAGTGTGGAACGGGGGGTGAACCGGGGCGTGTCGGAGAGGTGAGCCCGTGACAGGCCAGCGTCAGGGCGCCTGGCGGAAACCCGGCGCAGGCCTACACTCCCGCCATGCACACCGTGGCCGTACTGGCGCTGGACGACGTGATCCCCTTCGACCTGTCCGCGCCCATCGACACCTTCGGCTGGGCCCGGCTGCCGGACGGGCGGGAGGCGTACCGGGTGCGGGTCTGCTCGGTGGAGGGGGACGGGGAGGTGAAGGCGGGACCGTTCAGCGTGCGGGCGCCGTACGGGCTGGAGGCGCTGGCCGAGGCCGACACGATCATCCTGCCGGGCACGGCCGACCCGACCGTGCCGCTGCCGCCGGGCGTGACGGAGGCGCTGCACACGGCGGCGGCGAGCGGGACGCGGATCGCCTCGATCTGCGTCGGCGCGTTCCTCTTCGCGGCGACGGGCCTGCTGGACGGGCTGCGCGCCACGACCCACTGGATCGCGGCCCCCGATCTGGCGGCCCGCCACCCCGAGGTCACCGTCGACCCGAACGTCCTCTACGTCGACAACGGCCAGTTCCTGACCTCGGCGGGCGCCGCCGCGGCCATGGACATGTGCCTGCACATGATCCGCAAGGACCACGGCTCGGCGGTCGCCGCGTTCACCGCCCGGATGTGTGTCATGCCCCTCGAACGGGAGGGCGGCCAGGCCCAGTTCATCGTCCAGGACCAGCCCCCTGCCCCCGCCGGCGCGACGATGGAACCCCTCCTGCGCTGGCTGGAGGAGAACGTGGAGCGGGATCTGACCCTGGACGACATCGCCCTCCACGCCGGCACCAGCGCCCGCACCCTGAACCGCCGCTTCCGCGAACAGACCGGCACGACGCCCCTGCAGTGGCTGCACCGGGCGAGGGTCCGCCGCGCCCAGTACCTCCTGGAGTCCACCGACCACACGGTCGAACGCGTCGCGGCCCAGGCGGGCTTCGGCTCCCCGACAGCGTTCCGTGACCGCTTCAAGAGGGTGGTGGGGACGAGCCCGTACGCGTACCGGCGGGCCTTCAGGGGGGAGTGACCGCGGCGAAGTCACCCCCTACCCCTTGCGGTCAGCCACCACCCAGGAGGCCGCCGCGACCACCCCGGCCACCCCGAACACCGCAGGCCAGGCCCCCACCTTCTTCGCCAGCGGATGCGATCCGGCGAACGCGGCCACATACCCGGCGGTCAGCGCCCCCGCCGCCTTGCCCCCGGCAGCCTTCCGCCACTGCTGAGCCGCGGCGGCCCCGGCCACCGCGAGCACCGCCCCACCGAGCGGCCGCTTCTTCGTCCAGCGGGCCACCCCGTACCCACCGATGAGCCCGCCGGCGGCCACCGCCGCCGTGGGAACCTTCGCCATCCCTGCCTCCCAGGTCGAAGTCCGTGTCGACGCCCGTCGGCCCGAGGCTACTGCGCCACCACCCGCCGGGTGCCTCGAGGCCCCCGTACGACCACGGCCAGCAGGGACGCGGCGAGGCAGACCGCGCCGAGGGTGGTCCAGACGACGTCGTACGCGCCGAAGAGATCGCGGGCGGTGGCGCCGAGGAACGCGGAGGCGCCGGCGCCGAGCTGGTGGGCGGAGTTCACCCAGCCGAAGACGATGGGCCCGTCCTCGCCGTAGACGCGGTCGCCGAGGGCGATGACGGGCGGGACGGTGGCGACGTCGACGAGGCCGTAGAGCACGACGAAGGCGACCAGGGCGGGGGTGACGGCGGACGAGAACACCATCGGCAGCGCCAGCAGGGTGAGTGCGCGGACCGCGAAGTACGCGGTCAGCAGACGGCTCGGATCGAAGCGGTCGGTGAGCCAGCCGGAGAGGACCGCTCCCAGAGCCGAGAACACGCCGATCAGGGAGAGCAGCGACGCGGCGGCGGTGGCGCGCATGCCGTGGTCGTGGGCGGCGGGCGCCCAGTTGCTCCACATGATCCCGTTGGTGGAGGCACCGCAGATGACGAACATCCCGGCCAGCACCCAGAACGGCCCGGTGCGCGCGGCGCCGAGGAGCACCTTCAGGGCGCGCCGCGCCGCCCCGGACGCCGGTGCGGGCTTGGGCACGAACTCCGTCGCCCCGTACGGCCTCGCGCCCACGTCCGCAGGGTGGTCGCGCAGCAGCAGGAGTACGAGGGCGGCCACCGCGACGGCCGTGAACGCCAGCGTGACCACCGGTGGGCGCCAGCCGTGGCGGTCGACGCCCCGGGCGAGCAGCGGCAGGAAGAGCAGTTGGCCCAGATGGCTGGCGGAGCTGAGTACTCCGGTGACCAGCCCGCGCCGTCGCTCGAACCAGCTTCCGGTGATGCCGGCCGCGAACGTCATGGTGAGGCAGCCGCTGCCGAGACCGATCAACACACCCCAGTACGCGGTCAGTTGCCAGGGCTGCGTCATCACACTGGTGAGCAGCGCGCCCGTGGCGACGAGCAGGAGGGCGCCCACGACCACGCGCCGGATGCCGACGCGGTCCATCAGCGCGGCGGCGAAGGGGGCCGTGAGACCGAACAGCACCATGTTCACCGAGGCGGCCAGGGCGATCTGACCCCGTTCCCAGCCGTAGCCCTCGTGCAGTGGGGTCACCAGCAGCCCGGGGACGGTGGTGAAGGCCCCCGCGGTGACGATGGCGGCGCCCGCGGCGAGGGCGACGGGCCAGGCGGGGTGGATACGGGGTTGTCCGGCCGGGGTGGGCGGCGTGCTGTTGGCAGGGGCGCGGTCGGCCGAAATGCCGCTGGGCGGCGGGCTGTTGGCCGGGCCCCTGTTGGCCGGGTCTTTGTCGGTCGGATCGCTGTTGGTCGGGGCGCTGTTGGGCGGTGAAGTCCGGGTCGGCTCGGGCATGTCTCCAGCCTGGTGACCCAGCCCGGTCCTCACGAGCGGCCAGCTGGACCACATGCGCAAGTATGTGGCCATGCCTGTCTTCGCCCACCCCGGACGCCACCGCGTCGCCGTACTCGCCCGCCAACTGCTTCTGCCCATCGAGCTGGGGATCGTGCACCAGCTGTTCGGGCAGGCCAGAGAGGGGGCGACGGCGGACGGGGAGCCGCTGTACGAGGTCGTGACCTGTGGGCTGCGGGCCGGGGTCACCCGCACCGACGGCGACTTCACCGTCAACGTCCCTTACGGCCCAGAGGCCTTGGCCGAGGCGGACACCGTCATCGTCCTGTCGTCCCACGAGGACTACGTCCAGGACACCCCCGCCCTCACGGCCCCGCTCGCGGACGCCCTCGCCCGCATCCGCCCCGGCACCAGGATGGCCTCCATCTGCACCGGCGCCTTCGTGCTCGCCTCCGCCGGGTTGCTCGACGGGCACACGGCCACCACCCACTGGCGGTACACCGACCTGTTCGCCAGGCTGTTCCCCCGGGTCGAGCTGGACCCGGACGTCCTCTACACCGACGGGGGGCACGTCCTGACCTCGGCCGGCTGCGCCTCCGGCATCGACCTGTGCCTGCACATGATCCGCCGCGACCACGGTACGGCGGTCGCGGGCGACGTGGCCCGCCGCACTGTCGTTCCCCCGCACCGGGAGGGCGGTCAGGCCCAGTTCGTACGGCGCCCCGTACCGGCCCTCTCGGCGCCCGCCACCTCCGCCGCTCGTGAATGGGCGCTACGGCACCTCCATGAGCCGCTCACCCTGGGGCAGTTGGCGGCCAGGGAAGCGATGAGCGTGCGCAACTTCAACCGGCGGTTCCGCGACGAGGTCGGAACGACCCCGATGAACTGGCTCGCCCAGCAACGCATCGAGCGAGCAAGGGAGTTGCTGGAGGAGTCGGACCTGCCGGTCGACCAGATCGCCGTGCGCGCGGGCCTCGGTACGGCGGCCAATCTGCGCCGGCACTTCCAGGAGGTGCTGGGGACGTCGCCGAGCGCGTACCGGACGACGTTTCGTGGTGCGTGAGGCGTGGGATTCGGGGGATTCGGGGCGGGGGACTCCGGGCGGGGGCTGTGGGGCTGTGGGGCGGTGGCGCGTGGGTCCGTGAGGTGCGTGAGGTGCGTGAACCGGCGGCAGGGGAAACCCGGTTGATCCTGCCCCGGCACGCGGAAACCATCGGTCGATGCACGCCACCACCACAGGCGCCCTCACCACGCCGGACGCCATCCGCCTCGCCTACCGCGACCACGATCCCGGGCAGGGGAGCGGCCGTACCCCGCGGCACGAGGGCGGCCGGACCCGGACCGCACGACAGGCACCCGCCCGCACCCTCCTCCTCCTGCACGGCCTCGCCGGTCACCTGGGGGAGTGGGACGAGCTGCTGCCGCCGCTCCTGGCGCAGGGCCACCGCGTGGTGACGTACGACGCCCGGGGCCATGGCGCGAGCACCGGCCGCCCGGCGGACATGAGCAGGGCGGCCTGCGTGCGGGACACGGTGACGGTGATCCGCGAACTGGGCCTGGACGCCCAGGGGCAGGCGCGCCTGACCCTCGTGGGCCAGTCCCTCGGCGGTCACACGGCCTTCCTCGCCGCGGCCGCCCACCCGGAACTCATCCACTCCCTGATCCTGATCGAGGCCGGCCCGGGCGCCCCCGACCCCGCTCTCCGCACCCACATCGCCGCCTGGATGGACAGCTGGCCCACCCCCTTCGACTCCCCTTCCCGGGCGACCCGCTTCTTCGGTCACGCCAGCTGGTCCCGCAACCTCGAACGCCGACCCGACGGCTGGCACCCCCGGGCCGACCGCGCCACGATGCTCGCCGCGATCGAGGAACTGGCCGAATCGTCGTACGACCCCGAGTGGGCCGCCACCACCTGCCCCACCCTGGTCGTACGCGGGGCGCGGGGCACCATGCGGGCGGCCGACGCCGCGAAGATGCCTGCCCTGCGGGCCCCGGACGCCAGGACCGACCTCGCCGTCATCGAGGACGCGGGCCACGACGTACACCTGGACCAGCCGCAACGGCTGTATGAGGCGATGGCCGGTTTCCTCAACTCCCTCCCTACGGGCAATAGTTGAGCCTGCCGGGAATGTGACTCACGTCACCTCCGGGACGTGGGGGAAGTGGTTCGCGACGCCCCCGTAGGCCTGGCATGCTCATGCATGGCTACTGGGGGGTAACCGCCGTGTGCGTGCGGTCATGAGGACCGCCGTGCCCTCACGGCCCGCCCCCCACCGCCAGGTGCCAACTCTCCACTCGCACCTGCTCTTCGTCATTTCGTCATTCGTCATGGCGCCATGGCGGCATGACGTTCTCGTCATTTCGCCTTGGCCATCCCTCCTGCAGCGCACCCCCCTGTCACCGCTCCCGAGGACTCACGCGTGTACAAGCTCAGAAGACATGCCCTGGTTTCGGCACTGTCGGCGATCACCGTCGCGACCCTGCTGGCCACCGGCTGCTCCACCAACTCCCCCGCCACCGTCGACAAGGCGGCCGCCACGACGGCCGAGACCCCCGACCCCGGGGCGGCCGAGGAACAACTCGCCGTCGTCGCCGCCCCGAACGGCGACGCCACCCCCACCGCCGTGGCCGACGCGAACGCGCCCGACCAGGGCAACGCCAAGAAGTCCGCGCTCAAGGTCGCTTCCTACGACAGGAAGAGCGGTCGTACGGTCATCGCGGCACCGCAGTCCGGCGCGGGCGCCGAGCCGTCGGCGACCCCGTCGGAGACGGCGACCACAACCCCGGGCGACTCCGGCGAGAACTCCGACACCGACCCGGGCGCGACCCCTGGTGGGGAGTCCGCGAAGCCGAAGGCCGCAGTGGCCGTCGGTGACGTCATAGCCAGCGCCCCTGCCCCCGGTGCCCCCGACGGCGTACTGGCCGAGGTGACGGAGGTCGTCGAGACCGCGGCGGACGGCGGTACGACGGTCGAGACCGAGCCGGCCAAGCTCAACTCGGTCCTGGGCGAGAGCGAGGCCGACGGTACGGTCCCCGTCGACCCGTCCACCCTGGAGGTCGACCCGCTCGTCGAGGGCGTGAAGGTCTCCTGGGCGAAGACCGGCGACCTCACCTTCGGCCCCGAGGGCGCGAAGCTCCCGCTGGGCAGCCTGCGCATCGACGTGGGCGCCGCCGTGGAGACCGCCCCGGGCGCCCCCGCCTCGGCCGCCGCGTCGGTGGAGGGCTTCGTCCAGCTCGCCCCCGAGGTCGCCTTCTCGTACAACGGTTCCGGGTCCGGCACGGGCTCCTCGCCCGGCGGCGCGTTCCTGGGCCTGACCGGCGACTGGGCCTCCCAGTGGTCGCTGAAGGGCCGCGCGGCCGGCTCGACCAACGGCAAGCCGATCCGTATCCCCTTCGCCGAACTGCACGCCGACCCCGTGATCCAGGTCGGCCCGGTCCCGATCGTCGTCAACCTGGACCTCGTCTGCTACTTCCAGGTGGACGCCGACGGCCGCGTCACGGTCGACGTCGAGCAGGACCTCAAGGGCGACTTCCGCGTCGGCGGCAACTTCACCTGGTCCAAGGGCTGGCAGGGCGTCAGCGAGTCCCACATGACCGGTGAGCCCCTGAAGACGACGGTCACCGCCGTCGGCGACGTCAAGGCCGCGCTGGGCGCCGAGGCGACGATCGGCCTCTACGGCACGGTGGGCGTCACCGCCGACGTGGCCCCCTACCTCCGCGCCGAGGCCGACGCGAAAGCCGAGGGCTCGGCGGACGGCACGGGCTCGGCCTCCGGCTCCTGGGCCCTGTACGGCGGCATCGACCTCACCGGCACGCTCAATCTCCAACTCTCCATCTTCGGCACCCCGATCTTCCAGACGAAGATCCCCCTCGGCGCACTGCACGAGGAGTGGCTGCTGACGAAGGGCGAGGCGAAGATGACGTAACAGGTCGCGCCCCCTGCTCCCCACAGGCCTTGCTCTGCCCCTCTCACGTAGGGGGCGGAGCAAGGCCTGCTGCGTCGGACCCCGGTGCGGGAGAATCGCGCCATGGGGACCAGGAAGCTCACCGCCCGCGCACTCAACCGCGCCACTCTCGCCCGCCAACTCCTCCTCAACCGGGAGCCGTTGGACGTCGTCGAGGCGGTACGCCGGATCGTCGCCCTCCAGGCCCAGCAGCCGGCCTCCCCGTACATCGCCCTGTGGAACCGCCTCGCCCCCTTCGACCCGACGACCCTGGACGCGGCGATGACCGACCACCGGCTGGTCAGGGCGACGCTGATGCGGATCACCGTCCACACCGTCCACGCCGACGACTACGTCCCCTTCCGCGAAGCCATGGAGCCCACCCTCCGAGGCTCCCGCCTGGGTGACCCCCGCTTCAGAGCCTCCGGCCTGACCGCATCCGACGCGGACTCCTTCCTCCCACCCCTCCTGAAATACGCCGACGGCTCCCCGCGCACAGCCGCCGAACTCAGGACCTGGCTGGAGGAACACCTCGGCACCACCGCGCCGGACGCCACCACCGCGCCGGACACGGCCGCCCACCGAATGCTCCGCCATTACGCGCCCTTGTGGCACGCCCCCACCGGCGGCCCCTGGTCCTTCGACACCCGCCAGTCGTACGTGGCGGCCTCACCCCGACCGTCACTCACGGACCCGGACGCGGCCGCCGACGGCCTGCGCACCCTGATCCGCCGCTACCTCCAGGGCTTCGGCCCGGCGTCGGTGGCGGACATGGCCCAGTTCGCGCTGGTCCAGCAGAGACGGATCAGGACGGCCCTGCAGCCACTGTCCGAGGAACTCGAAGTGCTCCAGGCCCCCGACGGCAAAACCCCGCTGTACGACCTCCCCGGCGCCCCCCTCCCACCAGAGGACACCCCCGCCCCACCCCGCCTGATGGCCATGTGGGACAGCACCCTCCTGGCGTACGCCGACCGCGGCCGAGTCCTCCCCGCCGAGTACCGCAAATACGTGACCCGCATGAACGGCGACGTGTTGCCGACGCTGCTGGTGGACGGGTATGTGGCGGGCGTATGGCGCCCGGTGCCTCCGCCGGAGGGCCGGCCGGACGGGCCGGACAGGGCGGGCGGGCTGGACGGCGGAACCGGGGCCATCGAGGCGACGGCCTTCCACCCCCTCCCCGAGGAGACCTGGACCGCCCTGGCCGAGGAGGCGGCGGCCCTCGTGACCTTCCTGGCCACCCGCGACCCGATCCCCTACCGCCGCTACGACCACTGGTGGGCCAAGCCCCTCCCGCCCACGGCGGAGACCCGCCTGCTGACCGGCCGCTGACCACGATCGGCCCCAGGCTTCAGGCAATCGGCGTGGGAGTACCGCGCACCGGCACGACCTCGATGGTGGACGCGCCGATGAGTTTTGGGTCCCATGCAGGTCTCGTTGGGGAGAGCAGCTCAACAGTGCCCGCTCGGGCCTCGAGGAGGAAGAACGTGATCATTGTGGCTGGCAAGCTGTACGTCGACCCCGACACCCGTGGCGACTATCTGGCCGGATGCGATCGGGTGGTCGAGCAGGCGAGGGCTTCCGCAGGGTGTCTGGACTTCGTGCTGGCGGCCGACCCGATCGAGGCGGATCGCATCAACGTGTACGAGCGATGGCAGTCGGACGCCGACCTTACGAAGTTCCGCGTCGCCGGACCCGAGCCTGAGCAGGCGGCTGCGATTCGGGATGCGGACGTGAGGAAGTACCACGTCTCCGCCGTTGAGGCGCCGTAGGACGTCAGGACATGGACGACTCGTCGGTACCCGCTACGGCACGGTGCGGGCGAGATGGACGGCCGGGTCGGCGTCGCCGCGTCAGGCGGCCCGGACAGCGACCGCATCGCACAGAACGCCGGAAAAGCCATCGACTCGGGTACGGATCGTCAGACCTACCGCACTCGGGCATCTCTCCCAGGGGTCTACCGCCGACGGCGTCCGGATGGGGGAGAGGGCCGACTCGGGCAGGCTCACGCCACGTTGCGATGAGGGTGAACACACCATCGGCTTATTTACCGGTGCCAGGGTCCTAGCCCTTGCCGATCCCGCCTCGCAGCGACGACAGAACCAGGCGTCCGTACCGTGTAGTCAGGGCTGCCACCGTGGCAGCGACCGACAGGCCGAGCGATATGAGGAGGTGTGCCACCGAGTGGTCGTCGAGAACTTGCAGGATGCCGAGGGCGGTGCCGAGTGGCAGGCCGAGAACGGTCAGGAGGCCCAGGGCGCCGCTGATCTGTTGGCTTTCCTGAGTCTGGACGAGCCTGCTGTAGTCGCCCGCCTCGGCGAGGATTTCCCCGAAGCGGGCGGGTAGCCGGTGCTGGTTCTGGAAAGCGAGCAGCAGGTCGTTCGCTGGACCGTGAGCTGTGAGGTGCTGCCGCCAGTAGTTGCTGCGAAAGACGGCGATGTTCTTCTCCAAGGTGGCGACGCGTCGTGCGAGCCGTGACGAGTCGAACACCCCGGAAAGCTCGTCGGTGAGTTCATCGATGTGATCGCGTTGGAGAACGCCGAGGAGCAGGGCGTCGAGGTAGACGGTGCGGGAGTGCAGGGCACCGAATTCGAAGAAATCGCCCTGACCGGTATCGGGCCGGTGGCCCAGGAAGGCAGCCCCTTGCCGCAGTACCAGGGCGCTCCAGTCCGCCGAGATGCGCACGGCGTCTTTGAGCTGTTCGTTAGCGGTCTCCGGCGGGAGGGGGAAGTCTTCCGGTGTGGAGCGTGAAGCCAGTTGCCACAGCCATCGGTCGGCGTCGGCGGGTAGTTCCCTTTCCGGTCCTGCGCGGAGGGCGGGAGTGTGTTGTGCGGTCGGCGTCATGAACGCGATCGTGTAAGGCCGGGAGATGGCGAACGGCACGTCGGAGGTGCGGACGCTGGCGACGTCCGCGAGGAGCGTGGCCGGGTCGAAGGAGCCGGTAAGCGGTTCGTCAGCGATTGCCGACCGCCGTCCGGCTAACGCCCGGAGTATGGGCAGTAGTGGTCTCTCCACGCTGAAGTGCAGGACGGCGAGCGCGTGTTCGTGGTTGCGGGCCGTGGCGGCGTGGAGGAGTTCCAGACCGAGAAGGTGCAGCCCATCGTGTTTGACGTCCGTGGGCAGGTGCCAGCGGCGGGGCCGTCCAGGTGCCCCGTACAGAGCTCGGGCGGAAGCGGGGGCGAAGTAGGTCGACCGGGTCTCGGCGTCGGTGCGGCGGCTGCCCAGCTCGAACGGGAAGGGGCCTTCGGCCCAGTCAGGGGTGCGAGCCAGATGCACGGGCAGGACGACGGTCAGTTCCTGGCGTGCCCCCGTGACCCTGCCGAGGAGCGGACCATTGTCGGTCACCGGTAGTACTCGGCCTGGTCGGGCTGGGCGAGGCGGATCACGAACTCGGCACGATCGGGACTCTCGGCACTGATGTGAAAACGCACGTGCTCCCCCGCTCGGATGGTCCGGAATCCTTCGGTCACGATGTGCCGGTAGTCGAAGCTGTAGTACCGCTCGTCTTCATCGTCTCGAATGATGTAGGAGCTGAGCACACCCGTCGGCCCTCCGCCGCTCAGTCGTGTGTCGACGATGGTCCCGTATCGCGGCCGGCCGCCGCTCATGTCGTCGTCTCCTCTGTTCCGCTGGTGCTGTCGTCGTCGCCGATGGATCGCACGCATCGGAAGCCGACCGCGTTGCTCGCACCGTTCTTTCGGTAGACACCCTTCGTGCTGGCCTGCACCGCGCGCATCGGATTGTCGTAGCTGCCACCGCAGATGACGGCCTCGGCGGGGTCGGCCAGGCTGGTGGATGTCCATTCCCAGCAGTTGCCCACCATGTTGAGAACACCGAACGGGGAACGGTTGCCCAGGCGCTCTTCGGCAGATGTCACGCCTGCTCTGCGAAGGGCGTCCCCCGCGAAGTCCTGATACCACGCCTGATACGTCACGACAGGTCGCCCGACCCAGGAGTCGGCACAGTTGACTCGGGTGCCGTCGGGCACGTCACCCCACGGGAACAGCCGACCGTCGGTGCCTCGCGCGGCAGCCTCCCACTCGAGCGCGGTCGGCAGCCGTTTGCCTTCGAAGGCGGCGAAGGCGTACGCGCTCCACCAGCTGACGCAGATGGCCGGGTGGGCGTCGTAGCGCGGATTCTCGTAGTGGTCGGGCCGCCGCAGCCGGTTGTTCCAGGGGCGGTGCGTGATGTCGGCGGGCTGGTCCGGGTGGTCCCACTGCGAGGTGCCGTCCGCTTCGAGAGCGTCGAGGAATCGGCGGTAGCGTGCGACGGTCACGGCGTGACGGTCGAAGCGCACGGGATGCTGGATACGGCGGATCAATAGCCGTTCGGCGGGACCGACCAGGTATGCCCCGCCAGGGAGGACACAGTCGTCCGTCTGCGGCTGGCAGGGCATTCCGGCGAAGAACGCGCGTACTTGCTCAGTGAGGAAGGCACCGCCAGGAATGCCCGCTGCCTCCTCTCGGTGTGCCGGGTCGGTGAGATACCGCGCGGCCAGCAGTTCCTGGTACGCGCTGTGTACGAAAGCGACGTGGTCAGGCCCGGCAGGTCGTAGCAGAGGCTCAAGGACGCAGGCGTCGAGGTCGAGCCGCCCGCCCGTGAACGCGTCGGCCCCCAACTGCCGCAGTAGGTTAAGGAGGGAGAACACGGTCTGGTCGGTGAGGAACGCGTGTCCGAACGCGGCGGACAGCCGCTCCTCAAGGTCGGGCCGCCCTTGCTCGGCCAGCGTCCGAGTGATGTGCGCTCCGAGGATGTCCGCGAGCGTCTGCCCTGACGGAAGGTCCAGCGCAGCGGTGAGACGCTTCTCCAGAGGGGTGGCCTCGGGCTCTGCCAGGCGCACGACATGGAAGTGCGGCACACGCGACGGGTCAAGTCCGTTCGCGTACATCTGCTCGACCAGTTGCTCGGAGCGGCCAGCACCGCTGTCCAGCAGCTGGCGCACCTGGGGCGAGTCCGCGAGGAAGGACACCCGTGAACTCATGACCACCGCCGATTCGGCGGACAGGACGGCGGCAAGATCGGTGAAGAGCCGCAAAAATCCCGCAGGGCTCGACTCCTCGACGCCTTCATCGACGGCATCGAGCACGCACAGTGCGGTCCCGGAGCGGATCAGGTAGAGGAAAAGGTCGAAGGCGCGGGAGCGGTCCGACGGCGTCATGGCCGGTGCCAGGAGCCGGGCCGCGTACTCCGAGAACGGTTCGTCTTTCGGTTTAAGCCCGAGGTCGAAGTAGAAGCGAAAGCGGCGGATCTCAGGGTCGGCCGCGAGCGAGCGCAGGAGCGTGCTCTTCCCACTTCCGGGACGACCGGTGACCAGGACGTTCGCGCTGCTACGTGCGAGGCGCGACAGCAACTCGGCCGCGTCACCGGACTGCACGACCTGCGACTCGCCGGTGCGCTGGTCGGAGGTCAGTGTCGCCGCAGCGACAACGGTCTGCGGCTCGGCCGGTTCGACGGCGGAGGCGGCGCGGGCGAGGTGGCTGTCGAGATTGACGATGGTGTCGAGGAAGCCGTCGTATCGCACGATCCGGAAGTCCTCGCCCAGCAGCTGATGGAGCGGGCCGGAAGCCGCTCCGCCACCGCCGTCGTCGTCTAGGACGACGAACCGGGTGAGCTTGGGCAGGCGGGTACGCAACAGCTCGCCATCGCTGGAGGCGAGGACCGTACTCAACTCGTCGGCGTCCTGGGAGAGCATCAGCTCCACGTATTCGAGCCGTACCCCCGACTCGCGGCAGAACAACTGGTACACGGTGTCCCGGCTTAGGACGAACCGCTTGGCCTGGCGGTAGCCGAGTGTGAGGTACAGGCCGGCAAGGAACTCGCAACGGCGCGCCACCTCGGGGGCCATGTCGGGTTCACCGTCGAGCAGCGCCACGCTTCCGGTGTCGGTGAACCAGATCAACACGTCGACGAGCCTGCGTACCGCCAGTAGCCCGTCCTCGTCGCTGATGTCGTACCCGTCGTGCGTGGACCTGTTGCGGAGCCGTCGGATGTCTTCCAGCGCGTCCAGGACCGTGCTGCTGCGGATATACGGTCGGCAGCGCTTGACGAGGTCGTTCAGAGCCTTCGTCGCAGGATCGCCCTCGATGCCGTGGTGACGCCACAGCTCCTTGAGTAACTTCTCGGCCAGCTTTCCGACCAGGGCGACAGCGTTCTCGGGATAACCGTCGTTCAGGGACCGCAGCGGCCGCGCCAGATCGAGCCCCAGCCGGTCGGCGATCCGCGAATGGTCGTCGAGTTCACTCCTCAGGCGCCGCAGCCGTTCGTCGACCACAGTGCTCACGCGTCTTTCCCTCGCTGCTCCCCAAGGACGAACGCGAACCGGTCGGGAAACACCAGGACGGGCTCCGGATGAGCGGCCCGCATCTCTTCGATGCCCTTCTCGATCTCGCTGTCACTGAAGGTGGACAACAGCGACATATAGCGGGCCCGGACCATGCCGAAGTACTTGTCTCGGTCGATCCGCAGTTCATGCTCGACGTGAGTGAGGCCGGCTTCCAGCCCCGCCGCGCGTAGATGCCCCTCGATGTGCGCCGGGTCCGGCTGCAGTTCCTCGAAGCGGTCGATGGCCGCCTGGAACAGCGGGTACTGAATCGTGGCCGGGAGCATCACCACCAGCAGCCGTCCTCCGGGTGCCAGCCGGTCGGCCAGACCCCGGAGCGTCCGGGCCTGGTCGGCCACATGATGCACCGACTCCTTAAGCCACATCGCGTCGAGCTGCTCGTACGGCAGATCGGCACGCCCTTCGGCGATGTCCTCGGCGGTCGCGACGATCGGCGTCAGGTCTGGCGGAGTCGGGGTGCCGAGCTGACAGAGCATCGCCTCTGAGGGGTCGACGCACAGGATCGGCTGACGCGGCTGCAGCTGCCCAGCGACTTCCTTCGCAAACAAGCCCGTTCCGGAGCCGATGTCGGCGATCCGGTCTGTGGAGCTGAGCCGCAGTGCCTCGGCGATGCGTCCGGACATCCAGGGAATGTAGTCCGGACCGTAGATCCAGTGCTCGTCGTACTCGGCTGCCAGCTCCTCGTAGTGCCCCTGCACATCGTGCCGCCGCTCCACGGTTCCCCTCGCGTCTCTCGACTGTCGCTGGCTGTGCTGTCTGTTGTGCTGCACAGGACATGTGCAGGTTATCGCGGGTGTCTGTACGGCAACAGGGCGTCATCGGGCGAGCGTTGGGGATGGTGTACACCGGTGATGGCGGCGATTTCGCTGGCGAGAGCGGCCTCATCGATTGGACTGTCCTGCGGATGAGCGATTCTGGCGGGCGCTTCGTGAGGGTGACAGAGCGCGATCGAAAGCTTGTTCAGTCTGGAGTGTGCTGTTCCGTGAGGGCGAAGCCCAGTCCGACACCTGCATCGCTTGGAGCAGGGAGATAAGGGTGATGGGTTGGGTCCCTTGCTTCCTTAGCCTCGATCTTTCGTGACGGTCGGCCGACGGAGTCGGCGGACCGTTTCGCTTTCGGTGGCTGAGGATGGGCACGCCGACAGCCCGAGTGTCGTGTCGGGTGGGCGCCGGGTTCCACTTTCCCGGTGTGGTGGTGCGGATCGTTGGGGTGGTCGGTGTGGCTGGTCAGCCGGGGCTCGGCAAGGCATTGAGCCGGTCGATTGCCCGGGTGATCTCGTCGGTCCAGGGCCATCGCGCAGTGAAGCGGAGCCAGCGGCGGCGGCCGGTGCTCACGAGCTGGGCGGCGGCGCAGAACAGCCTCAGACGGAGCTTCTTGGGTTCCCAGCGGCGGGCCTCGCCGGTCAGCGCGAGCATCGGCATCCAGGCGAGGAGGTCGAGTGCGAGGGAGACGATCTCCAGCCAGATCCAGTTCTGTGCGGTGTCGTGCAGGGGCAGATTGCGCAGTCCGGTGTCGCGGGCGCCTCGGATGCGGTCCTCACAGCGGGCCCGGCGGCGGTGACGCAGTTCGAGGTCGGCGAGCTGGCCGCCTCTTGTGTTGGTCGCGAAGCAGGTCAGCCGTAGCCCGTCAAGGTCGGTGAAACGCAACTGGGCGCCGGGGTGCGGCCGTTCCTTGCGGACGACCAGCCGCATCCCCTTCGGCCACGTACTCAGGTCGGGCATGTCCGTGATCTCCGCGACCCAGGCGCCGGGCCGCTCGGTGCCGCCCGCGTCATAGGCCGGCGTCCACGCCTTCTTCGGAATCTTCAGCACAGCCTGGTGGATGGCGTCGGTGATGGTCATTCCGACGGAATACGACAGCCACCGGCCGGGCCTGGAGAGCCAGTCGAGGAAGGCGTGGGTGCCGCCGGCGGAGTCGGTGCGGATCAACGTCTGCCGGCCCCGCCGCAGGTGTCGGGGCAGTTGAGCCAGGGCGAGCCGGGTGGTTTCGATGTGATCGGTGGCGGTGTTGGAGCCGGCGTTGCCGGGCCTCAGCAGCGCGGCCACCGGCTCGCCGGAACCAGCCTGGCCGTGGTCGACGAACGCCACCAGCGGGTGATGGCCGAAGGTCTTCTTCCAGGTCGCGGTGGCATCTTGCTTCTCGGAGTGCGCCAGGACCAGCACACCGTCGATGTCCACGATCACAGTGCCGTCGACGGCCGGACCGTCCGCACCGGCCAACTCCCAGACCCGCGACCGTACTTCTGCCCGCGCCGACCGGATCGCGGTGAGGGCCTTCGGGCCGGCTGCGGCCAGAGCGTCGACGAGACGGGAGACCGTCGGATCGGAGGCCACGGGGCCGAACACGTCAGGCTCGGCCCGCAGTATGCCGATGTCGGCCAGGCAGTCTCCGCCGAGTGCGACGGCCAGGGCCACATCCAGCAGGATCTTGCCCGGATCGTGCACCGTTCGCGGCTTGCGCCACGGCGCCATTGCCGCCGATACCGCGGTGTCCAGGCCGGACGTGCGGACCGTCTCGACCAGCAGCACCGCCCCGGCCTGAGAGACCGTCCCGCGGCCACCGCCCTCGACGCGGACACGCGGGTACAACCCGATACGCTTACTCACCTGGAAAGTGCCTCCGACGGGCGCGGGAACGAGGGCCTAGACAATCCTCATTCTGGCTGGTCAGGGGCATTTTCCGCTCTTCTGACCAGCCGTCGGACAACGTGCTCAGGAGACTCCGCGAAGTTGGCTACGCGGATTCCATCACGCGATGGTGATGAGGCAAACGACCCTGACCGCACCCCGGGTCCCGTTCTTTACCGTGCGGGCGACCTCATCACTGCGAGCATAGACGGACACGCGACGGCGATCGGGGAGTGCTCGGGGCAAGATCGTACGCCCGCTTCACCTGAGGGGTGCTTCTCTCCTCGCACCCAACCGGACCCTCGACAAGTTCCGATGCCGCTGGTCAGGAGTACTTCTCCCAGCTGTGATCAAGTCGCGGACCGCCCAGTTCGTGAAAGCCCGAGGCTAGGCGGTTCAGGGCGTCGGTGTCGCCGTGGTGGGCGGCTTGGTAGGCCAGGGCCTCGCCGCCCTCCCGGTCCCCGGCCCGATGCCGCATCACCGCCAGGAGGTCCAGGCGAACCTCGACCTTCCCGGGCGGCTGCGCCTGAGTGAGGGCGCGCAGGCGAACCAGCTCCTCGTGCGGCTGCAGACCACCGACCCCCTCGCGGGGCCCGGCACAGCGAGGCCCTCATCAACTGGTCCGCGATCACCCTCATGACGCGCCGGCTCACCAGGAAACCCGC
>NZ_LRTR01000358.1 GCF_001550375.1 Streptomyces europaeiscabiei
GGGCGCGCCGGCGGCGGCCGTCGCCCGGTGACCCGGCCCGGGCCCGTGGCGGGGGCGGTCCAGTCCGTGAACCGGGTATTGCGGAGTGGACCGTGAGCTTGGAGGATCGACCAGTCCTCCGATGGCTGCACCCATCGGTCGGGCTGCGGACGATCGAGGGAGATGGCGACCATGAAGCTGCTGCGAGTCGGTACGGCGGGTGCGGAGCGCCCCGCGCTGCTCGACGCCGAAGGAGTCCTGCGGGACCTGTCGGGCGTCGTGCCGGACATCGACGGCACGCTGCTCGCGGACGAGGAGGCGCTCGGGCGGGTCCGGGAGGCGGCCGAGAGCGGTGAGCTGCCCGTCCTGGACGCGGCGGGGCTGCGGATCGGGCCGCCACTCGCCCGTATCGGCAAGATCGTCTGCATCGGGCTCAACTACCACGACCACGCGCGTGAGACGGGGGCCGAGCCGCCCGCCGAGCCGGTGATCTTCTTCAAGGCGGCGGACACGGTGGTCGGGCCCCACGACACGGTGCTCGTGCCCCGTGGGTCGACCAAGACCGACTGGGAGGTCGAGCTCGCGGTCGTGATCGGGCGTACGGCCCGGTACGTCGAGTCGCGTGAGGCGGCGCTCGCGCATGTCGCCGGGTACGCCGTGTCGCACGACGTGTCCGAGCGGGAGTTCCAGCTGGAGCGCGGGGGCACGTGGGACAAGGGCAAGAACTGCGAGACGTTCAATCCGCTGGGGCCGTGGCTGGTGACCGCGGACGAGGTTCCCGATCCGCAGAAGCTGGGGCTGCGGTTGTGGGTCGACGGGGAGTTGAAGCAGGACGGGACCACCGGGGAGCAGATCTTCGCGGTGAGTGAAGTCGTGCGGTACGTCAGTCAGTTCATGACGCTCTATCCCGGGGATGTCATCAACACGGGGACGCCGGCGGGGGTGGCTCTGGGGGAGCCCGAGCCGAAGCCGTTCCTTCGGGCCGGGGCTGTGGTCGAGCTGGAGATCGACGGGCTTGGGCGGCAGAGGCAGGAATTCAAGGATGCGTAGGCGCTCCGCTTGGGTGCGGGGTGCCTGAGGGGTTGGGGGCTGTGGGGTGTTGGCGGCTGCGGGTTCGTTGTGGCTTGTCGCGCAGTTCCCCGCGCCCCTAAGAGCGTGCAGTTCTCCTCGGCCCCAAGGCGCCGCGTAGTTCGCCGCGCCCCTGGAAGACAAGGGGCGCGGTCCGAACTCCGTGGCTACAGCGTGTCCTTGAAGCGTTCCAGGGCTTCCACCACCATCGTGTGGTCCTCCAGTTGGGGCAGGCCCGAGACCGTGACCGTGCCGATCACGCCCGCTCCCTCCACCGCCAGGGGGAAGGAGCCGCCGTGGGCCGCGTAGTGGTCGGGGTCCAGGCGGGACGAGGCTTCGAAGGTCGTGCCCTTGGCTCGGAAGCGGGCGCCGACGAGGTAGGAGGAGTTGGCGTAGCGCTCCACGACGCGGCGTTTGCGGTCGATCCAGGCGTCGTTGTCCGGGGTCGAGCCGGGGAGGGCGGCGTGGAAGAGCTGCTGGGGGCCGCGGCGGATGTCGATGGCGACGGGGGCGTCGCGCTCGCGGGCCAGGTCCACCAGCAGGGAGCCCAGGGTCCAGGCGTCCTCGTACGTGAACCGGGGGAGCACCAGACGGCGTTCCTGGGCTTCGAGTTCGTCGATGCCCGGGACGGAGGGGGTGGTGGCGTCGGTTGTCACAGCTTCACCGCCACGCCTTCGCTCGCCGACCTGCGCGCCGCCTCCAGTACGTCCAGAGCGGCGGCCGCCTCGTGTGCCGTGACCGGGTTCTCGCCGGTGCCGTGCAGGGCGGCGGCCACGGCCGAGTAGTACGCGGGGTAGTCGCCCGGGAGGGTCGGGACGGGGCGGCCGCCGTCCGTCAGAGGGGAGTCGCCGGCGCCGACGCGGCCCCAGAGGCCTTCGGGCTCCAGGCCCCAGGCGGCGCCGGGGGCGGGGCGCTCGCCTTCTCGGAGGGCCGCTTCCTGGGGGTCGAGGCCGTACTTGACGTAGCCCGCCTCGGAGCCCAGCACGCGGAAGCGCGGGCCGAGTTGGGGGGTGACGGCGGAGGCGTAGAAGTGGGAGCGGACGCCGCTCGCGTGGGTGACGGCGATGAACGTGTCGTCGTCCGTCTCGGCGCCGGGGCGGCGGAGGTCGGACTCGGCGTACACGAGGGTGGCGGGGCCGAAGAGGGTGAGGGCCTGGTCCACGACGTGGCTGCCCAGGTCGTAGAGGAGACCTCCGATCTCTGCGGGGTCGCCGGACTCGCGCCAGCCGCCCTTGAGTTGGGGGCGCCAGCGTTCGAAGCGGGACTCGAAGCGGCGGACCTCGCCCAGCTCGCCGTCGGCGAGGAGCTTCCGGAGGGTCAGGAAGTCGTTGTCCCAGCGGCGGTTCTGGAAGACGGAGAGGAGCAGGCCGCGGGAGTCCGCGAGGGCGGCCAGCTCGCGCGCCTCGGCCGCCGTACCGGCGACGGGCTTGTCGACGACGACTGCGAGGCCCGCCTCCAGGGCGGCGGTGGCTACGGGGACGTGCGTTTTGTTCGGGGAGGCGACGACGACCAGGTCCAGCTCGTCCGCCCGGTCCCACAGCTCGTCGGCCGTGGCCGCGAACCGCACCCCGGGGAACTCGGCGCGGGCCTGTGCCCGCCGCTCCGGGTTCGACGTGACGACCGTGTCGAGGGCCAGGCCCTCGGTCGCGGCGATCAGCGGGGCGTGGAAGACGGAGCCGGCGAGGCCGTAGCCGACCACGGCGACGCGAGGGGTCCTACCTGTGCTGGTGCCTGTCATACCGTCCACTTAAGCAACGCTGTTGCCAAAGTGCAAGCGCGAGGGACAATGGGGGTGTGAACGGCAACGGCAAGGGCAACGGGAACGGCAACGGGAGCGGGCGTACCGCAGGAGTGACCGGCGTGAATCTGCTCGCCCTGCGCAGCCACAACGGGGCGCTGGTGCTCGACCTGCTGCGCGGCGCCGGGACGGCCGGGATAAGCAGGCTCGAACTGGCGGAGCGGACGGGGCTCACCCCGCAGGCCGTCAGCAAGATCACCGCCCGGCTGCGTGCGGACGGGCTTCTGACGGAGGCGGGGTACCGGGCGTCCACCGGGGGCAAGCCGCGCACCGTGCTGCGGCTCGTGCCCGACGCCGGGCACGCGGTCGGCCTCCACCTCGATCGCGACGAGCTGACGGCCGTGCTCTGCGACCTGACCGGCACGGTGGTCGGGGAGCGGCGGGCGCCGCTGAACCTGGGAGCCGGGGCGGACGCCGTGGTCGAGGGCGCGGCGCGCGAGGTGGAGGCGCTGCTGGCGGGCGCGAGCGAGGGCCGTCGCGCGGCGCCGGTCGACGCCGGGCCCGATCCGTACGGCTCCTCTCTCCTCCCCGTGCTCGGCGTCGGAGTCGCTCTGCCCGGCCCCCTCGATCATCTGCACGGCGTGCTGCACCGGGTGACCGGGTTCCCGGAGTGGGACGGGTTTCCGCTGCGGGCGGCGCTGGCGCGGCGGCTGGGGATGCCGGTGGTGGTGGACAAGGACACCAACGCGGCGGCGCTCGGGCTCGCGGCGGCCGCGGGGGCGCACGGGTCCTTCGCCTACCTCCACCTCGGTACGGGGCTGGGGGCCGGGCTCGTGATCGACGGGGCGGTGCACCGGGGGGCCCGGACCCGGGCCGGGGAGTTCGGGCATCAGGTCGTCCAGCTGGACGGGCCGTTGTGCGAGTGCGGGAACCGGGGGTGCATCGAGGCGCTGTGCCTCGCGGCGGTGGCGCGGGGGGACGTGGACGAGGCGGCGCGGGTGCTCGGCGCGGGTGTCGCGAATCTTGTCGGGCTGCTCGACATCGAACTCGTGCTGCTCGGGGGGCGCACGGTCGAGGCCCGTCCCGACGCGTTCGTGCGGGGGGTGGGGTTCGTGCTCGACGAGTGGGCTCGGCGGCAGGGGGAGGATCCGGCCGTGCCCGTGCGGGTTGCCTCCGGCGGTCGGGCGGCTGTTGCGGAGGGGGCTGCTCAGTTGCTGTTGGCTCCGTTGTTCGGGCGTGCGGACGGGTGAGGTCGGGGAGGTCGGGGAGGTCGGTGAGGTCGGGTGAGGTCTCTTCGGGGCGCCGGTTCGCCGTGGGGGAGTCGGTCGGTTGGCGGCTGCGGGTTGGGTGTGGTTGCTCGCGCAGTTCCCCGCGCCCCTGAAGGGGCCGGTGTGCCCCTTCTCCGGTGTTCAAGGGATGGCCCCGCGCCCCTAAAGGGACCGGCGCGCCGCTGCCCGGTGTCTGACAGATGGCCCCGCGCCCCTGAGATGGACTGATGCGGCCCTGCCCGGTGTCCAAGACGTCGCCCCCGCTCCGGGGTAGCCCTTGCTCCGCTGATCGAGCGGTCTTCCGTCCCGGTTCCGTGGGCCGCAGGCGTGGCGGGGCTTCGCGTTGCAGGCAGATGGCATGGTCATGTGTTCATGCGACTGTGTACCTGTCTAACCCTTGCCCTCGCCACCGCAGCCGCCCTCGTCAGTGGTCCCGCGGCGGCGCTCGGCGGTGCCCCCGCCCCCGGACCCCCTCCCGCGGCCCTGGACGACCGGCGGCCCACCTGCGCCGGTGCCGACGGCGACGCCTTCCCCATCCGGACCCGTATCCGCGGCGGCCCCGCGACCTACGTCGCCGGCGGTGGTTTCCACACCTGGGCGTTGGAGCTCACCAACACCACCTCCCGGACCTGCGGGAACATCCACCCGGTGGTCGTACTGGTCGACGGCGCGCGCACGCTGAAGCGGACGCAGCCGCAGCTGGAGTTCTACGACGACGCCGAGGACACGACCTCCCGGCCGGTGACCTTCGAACGAACCGACTCGGACGAACTGGTCGGTGTCCTCGGCGGGGACGGGGGCGGCGGCGGAACCGGCTTCACCGTGCCGCCCGGCCGCACCCTCACCGTCAGGGTCCGCCTCTCCCTGACCTCCGACGCGGCCGTACCGAACGACATCGTGGCGAACGCGGCCGTGGTCGAGCGGCGCGGCGACGACAGCGAATGGGTGGGGGAGTCGAACGACTACCGCTTCCGCATCACCGACGGCGAGGAAGGAGAGACAGAGGAGGGTGAGGAGGGGGAGAAGGAGGGCGGCCAGGACCGTGGCGGGGCGGCGAAGGAGGGCGGAGGTGCCGTACGGGGCGAGCCGCGGTCGTATCCCGAGGAGCGGCCCGAGGAGCGGCCCGAGGAGCGGCCCGAGGAGCGGCCCGACGAGCTGGCCGCATCGGGAATGCGCGAGGCACTGCCGTACGTGACCGGGTTTCTGCTCCTCTCCGCCGGCGGTCTGCTGGTCGCGACGGTCCGCAGACGAGCCGGGTGACCTCGGAGCACCCGCCCCCTACGCACCGCCTCCCCGCTGGGGCCGGACCCCACAGGCCCGGACCCCACAGGCCGCCCCCACTTGCGCACACACCCCCGCTGACCTGATGGGGTCGGTCTCAGCGGCCAAGATCGGCCTCCTCTTTTCAGCCAGGTCTCACTAGGGTTGGGGCGGACCCGGGCGTACGGACGTATGGCGGGAATCAGCAGAGGCCGGCAGGAGACCGCACATGGCAGAGCGCAAGCCCATCGAGTCGTGGCTCACCGACATGGACGGTGTGCTCATCCACGAGGGCGTGCCGATCCCGGGCGCCGATGCCTTCATAAAGAGGCTGCGAGAATCCGGGCGCCCCTTCCTGGTGCTCACCAACAACTCGATCTACACAGCACGTGACCTGCACGCCCGCCTCGCCCGCATGGGCCTGGACGTGCCCGTGGAGAACATCTGGACCTCCGCCCTGGCGACCGCCCAGTTCCTGGACGACCAGCGGCCCGGCGGCACGGCGTACGTCATCGGCGAGGCGGGCCTGACGACCGCCCTGCACGACATCGGGTACGTCCTCACCGACCACCAGCCCGACTACGTCGTCCTCGGCGAGACCCGCACGTACTCCTTCGAGGCCATGACGAAGGCGGTACGGCTGATCAACGGCGGCGCCCGGTTCATCGCCACCAACCCGGACGAGACCGGCCCCTCCACCGAGGGCCCGCTGCCCGCGACCGGGGCCGTGGCCGCGCTGATCACCAAGGCGACCGGGCAGAAGCCGTACTTCGCGGGCAAGCCGAACCCGCTGATGATGCGCACCGGCCTGAACGCGATCGGCGCGCACTCCGAGACCAGCGCGATGATCGGCGACCGCATGGACACGGACGTCCTCGCGGGCATCGAGGCCGGGATGGAGACCTTCCTCGTCCTCACCGGCCTGACGTCCTCCGCGCAGATCGAGAAGTTCCCGTACCGCCCGTCGAAGGTCGTGAACTCGATCGCGGACCTCGTCGACCGCATCTGAACCCGCAGACCCCACCACTGAACCTGCTGAACCCGCAGAACCCACCACGGAACCTGCTGAACCCGCCGGTGGGCCCGCTGCCGAACCCACCACTGAGCCCGCTGGGCTACAGGGCGCACCTGGACCACGGATAAACCCCCGGACACCCGTACGGAGCAGTCGCGGCACCTCCCCGGATGCGGCTCGGTGTCCGGCGGGGGAGTCTCAGGTGTCTGGAGGTTCACCATGGGCTCAGTGCGAGTCACTCTCTGCGCCGGTGCGGCGGTCGCGGCCGCGCTGACCGCGTCGGCGCCCCCGGCCCACGCGGCCGACTCGGGAAACGTCTCGGTGGTGCCGGCCTCACCGGCACCCGGCAGCGACATCCAGGTGCGGGCCAGGGGCTGCGGCGGGAAGTCCGGAACGGCCGCCTCGAAGGCGTTCGTCGCGGACGCGCTGCTCACCCAGCTCAGCGGCAGGAGCCTCGGCACGCTCGCCGGGGAGACCCGCGTACGGTCCTCGCTCAAACCTGGTACCTACGGCGTACGGATCACCTGCGACGGCAAGGAAGACAAGGTCACGGGGACCATCAAGGTCGGCGACGGGAAGCCCGCTGCCAACAAGCCACCGGCCTCCAAGCCACCGGCCTCCGAACCACCGGTCACTAAACCACCGGCCTCCAAAGCGCCTGCCACCAAGCCCGCCTACTCTCCGCGGCCCTCGTCGCCCGCCTCCCCGGTCGCCCCCGTGCGCGCGGGCGGTGGCGGAGCGGCCGCCGGGCT
>NZ_LRTR01000359.1 GCF_001550375.1 Streptomyces europaeiscabiei
GGTCCTCGCCGGGGTCGCGGCGGCGGCGGTCGTGGCGCGGGGCGCGCGCCGTGGTCGCGGCCGCGGTACGGAGTAGGGGTCGCCGTGTCGGGACGGGACTACTCCGACTACGGAATCGGAAGCGGCACGGGGGCCAGGTCGGGCAGCGGAACCGGCCGTGTCATCACCGGTGTCGCCTGGGCCGTGCTGCTGCTCGGCCTGTGGCTGTGGGGCCGCGAGGTCACCGACGTGCGTACGGGCGGGTCCGCGCCGACCACCGGCGACGTGGCGGCGGTCGGGCGGCCCGCACAGGCCGAACTGCCGCCTGCAGCACAGCCGTTGAGAGGCGCGAGGCCGCAGCGACTGGACATTCCCTCGATGGGGGTGCAGGCGCCGGTCGTGGCGCGCGGCCTCGACCGGGACGGGGCGATCGAACCCCCCTCCTACGGTCAGCCGGGCGTCGTCGGCTGGTACGCGGGCGGTGCGCGGCCGGGGGCGACGGGCGCCGCGCTGTTCGTCGGGCACGTCGACACCGAGACGCGGCCCGCCGTCTTCTACAAGCTGAGCGCGCTGCGCGTCGGCGAGACGATCCGGGTGGCCCGCAGCGACGGCCGGATCGCCGAGTTCACCGTGGACGACGTCCAGGTCATGGGCCGAGACGACTTCGACGCCCAACAGGCCTACGGCGTGAGGCAGTCGGGGCGCGCCGAACTCCGTCTGGTCACCTGCGGCGGCACGTTCGACAGGACGAGCCGCACCTACACGGCGAATGTCGTCGTCTCCGCGTACTTGAGCGGAACGGGACCCTGATCGGACCCAGGACGGCTCTGTGCCATCAGTCCGGACGAAGGCGGGCGGCAGGCGCTTGCCGCGAGTCGAGCCGTCCCGGTGTTCCATCCGGTTGTACGGGCGTTTTCCGCCCCCATCCACACACGCTGCCCACCCGTCGTGGTCAGGAGTCGACAGCTTCTCGCCAAGGCGGCGACGACCTCGTGGGCGAGGCGGGAATTATGTCAGGATTGGGGCTTACGACACGGTGCACCCAAGGGGGAGTTGGATGTACGGCAGTAGGGGGGCCGGGGTTCGGGCGTCCGTGGGGGTGGTGGGGGCGGCGTTATTGCTCACCGGCTGTTTCGGGGGAGACAGCGGTGACGGTGACGGCGAGGGCGACCGCTCCTCCGGTTCCGACATCACCCAACAGCCGCGCGGCACGGCCCCGTTCTGGGTCAATCCGCGAGGCAACGCGGCGACACAGGTCGCCGCCTACGAGAAGGCGGGCAAGGACAAGGACGCCAAGCTGATCCGCATGATCGCCGAGCAGCCGACCGGCGAGTGGATCGGCCCGGAGAATCCGGAGCGGGAGGCCGAGGGCTTCACCGAGGCCGCGGAGAAGGCCGACCGGGACGCCGTCCTCGTCCTCTACAACATCCCGCACCGCGACTGCGGCCAGTACTCCGGCGGCGGCGCCGCGGACGGCGACGCGTACCGGTCGTGGATCGACGGCGTGGCCAAGGGCATCGGGGACCGGGCGGCCACGGTCGTCCTGGAGCCCGACGCGGTGCTCCACGTGGTGGACGGCTGCACCCCGGAGGAGTTCCACGAGGAGCGGTACGACCTGTTGAACGGCGCGATCGAGACGCTCGGCGCGCTGAAGAACACGAAGGTGTACCTGGACGCGGGCAACGCCGGCTGGGGAGACCCCGAGGAGATCTACGACCCCCTCAAGTGGGCCGGAGTCGAACGGGCGGACGGCTTCGCTGTCAACGTGTCGAACTTCTACACCACCGAGGACTCCATCGACTACGGCAAGCAGCTCTCGTCGAAGATCGGCGACAAGCCGTTCGTCGTCGACACCAGCCGTAACGGCAACGGCCCCTGGACCGAGGGCGACGAGGACGAACGCTGGTGCAACCCGCCGGGGCGGGCGCTGGGGGAGACTCCGACGACCAAGACCGCGGACTCGCTGGTGGACGCGTATCTGTGGGTGAAGCGTCCTGGTGAATCGGACGGCGAGTGCAAGGGCGGACCGAAGGCGGGGGAGTGGTGGCCCGAGTACGCGCTGGGCTTGGCGAAGGCGTCTGACTGAGGGACGGCGCGCCCAATGGGGTGAGGCGTGGGGGGTGCTGGGCGGCTGCGGGCCGTTCGTGGCTGGTCGCGCAGTTCCCCGCGCCCCTGAAAAGCGGGGGCTACGCCCCCTGCTTTTCGGCCCGCCGGCCTGTGGTCTTCCGGGCCCGCCGGCCTGTGGTCTTCCGGGCCCGCCGGCCTGTGGTCTTCCGGGCCCGCCGGCCTGTGGTCTTCCGGGCCCGCCGGCCTGTGGTCTTCCGGGCCCGCCGGCCTGTGGTCTTCCGGGCCCGCCGGCCTGTGGTCTTCCGGGCCCGCCGGCCTGTGGTCTTCCGGGCCCGCCGGCCTGTGGTCTTCCGGGCCCGCCGGCCTGTGGTCTTCCGGGCCCGCCGGCCTGTGGTCTTCCGGGCCCGCCGGCCTGTGGTCTTCCGGGCCCGCCGGCCTGTGGTCTTCCGGGCCCGCCGGGCCGTGGTCTTCCGGGCCCGCCGGGCCTGGTCTTTCAGGGGTGCGGGGAACTGTGCGACCAGCTCCCACGCACCCGCACCCGAAAGACGACCCTACGGAACCTTCACCCACTGCGCCTTGCTCGGCGTGCCCGCGTCATCCGTCACGAACAGCATGTACCACCCCGACTGCACCAGATTCCGGTTCCTCGGCACAGTCACCGTGATCTCGTCACCGGTGACCTCGAAGTCCACCTCGATCGACTTCTGGTCCACATCCGTCACATGCGTCGACGCGCTCGGCCTGATCAACCGCGCAGACTTCACCGCCGACGCGTTCCGCGTACCGAACGTCGCCTTCCCGCCGCGCGCGACCGTCTTCGGCCCACCCGTCAGCGTCGGCTGCGCGTCCTGGAACAGATACGGCGGCGTATAGATCTCGATGCGCTGCTCGAACTCCCCCGGCTTGGTGTTGGCCCTGTCGGAGTACAGGGAGTCCGACCCGAAGAAGACGACCCGCCCGTCCGGCAACAGGATCGACCCGGAGTGGTAGTTCCGCCCGACCAGCGGGTCGGCCACCCGCCGCAGCTCCCCCGTCCTCGCGTCGTACAGCCGCGCCTCCAGGATGTTGGAGTCGCCGCGCCCGCGATAGTCCTCGGAGCCGCCGGAGATGAGCACCGTGTCGTCGGGCAGGATCGAGGCCTGCGGATACCGCGTGCCCTTCGCCATCTCCGGCCCGTCCACGAACCTGGGCTCGTCGGCCAGCAGATCGATCAGCCGGGTCTTCTTGCTGGACCGCTCCGACTCACCGACCCCGCCACCCCCGATGACCATGTACTTCTCATCCTGCGCCGGAGGCAACAGCACGGTCCCGGCGGTTTCGAGCAGCTTGCCGTCGCTCATGCCGGGGAGCTTGGTGAACTTGTTGCTCCTCAGGTCCCAGACACCGGGGTCGCGCCCGATGTCGTCCGGCCCGTACCCCGCGTTCGCGCCCGAGTAGAACAGCTTGCCGTTCTGCATCAGGGAGATCGCCGGGTACGTCGGGAACTGCTGGACGTCCTTCGTGTACGTCCACTTCTTCGTCCCGGGGTCGTAGATCTCGTTCTTGCCCGGGACCAGCTGACCGATCTCGTCGAGGCCGGAGAGACTGAGGACGGTGCCGTCGCTGAGGGTGGTCAGCGTCGGGTACCAGCGCGCCTCGTTCATCGGGTCGACCTTGATGTACTTCTCGGCGACCGGGTCGAACTCGTAGGCGTCCTTGATCCCCTGGAAGTCCTTCTTGTCGAGGGCGAGCTTCTGCGCGATGCCGTACGTGTTCCGCGCGTCCTCGCCCTTCAGGCCCACGATCCGGTAGTTGTCCTCCGTCCCCGTCTCGTACTTCTTGCCGCGCCTCTCGGCCTCGACATAGGCGCGCGCGATGCCCGGCTTGTTGCCGGTGAACTTCCCGGTGTCCGGATCGAAGGTCTTGACGGCCTTCTTGATGTCGACGGTGTCCTTGAGGACGAACGTCCTGCCGTTCGCCTTGCCGACGAACCTGGTCCCCGCCCTGATCCGCATCCCCTTGTCGGGGTTCTCGTTGTGGATGATCATCAGGCCGCCGGCCTTGGTGACATCGCCCTTCAGCTTCTCGTAGCGCTTGGTGCCGCCCGCGATCAGCAGATTGCCGTTGGAGAGCTGGGTGTGCCCCGTGCAGAACAGGTCGGCCGGGGTCGGTACGCGCTTGATCGTCTGCTTGACCGGGTCCCAGACACGGGTGTCGAACTTCTTGGCGTCGAAGTTGTCCGCGTCGTTGCCCGAACCCGCGATCAACAGGATCTTGCCGGTGTGCAGGAGCGCGGCGTGGATCGTGTTCTGCCGGTACTCCTTCGGGAACTCCACGATCTTCCAGTGCCCGTTGTCGGCCTTGTACTCGGGTCTGTTGATCTTGTAGTCGTGGTACTTCTCGGTACTGAAGCGGTACACCCAGGGCCCGTTCATCCCGGCGAGCGCGAGGACCACCGCCCCGCCTATCGCGAGGCGACGGGCGCGGCGGCGGCCAGCACGGTCCTTCATTCCTTACGTCCCCCCAGTCCGCCCAGGGCGATCTGCATGGTCTGGTCGCTACCCCCGCTGCCCGACCCGGACGCCGCCCAGCTCGGCTTGTGCTGGGGAGCGTGAGGTGTGTGTGGGGCGTGCGGTACGGGTGGCGGCGCGAAGGGTGCGGGAGCCGCCTCGGGCGGCGCCACCATGGAACCCTGCAGCTCGGCCGCGGCGGCAGCCTTCTTCTTGTCCTGCCGCAGCATGTAGCGCCAGGCGAAGATGGGGAGGGCGGTGATCGTCATGGCGAAGACGGCCCAGATGACCATCGCCGGGTGCGAGTTGCCGAAGACGAAACCGGCGGCGATCGACGCCCCGAAGATGACGATGAAGTACCAGTGGTACCGGAAGGTGCCGAACCATCTGTCGGGGCTCGCCGAGTCCCCCTTGGGTGTGACGACGAACTTGCTCTTGCGGCGCAGGGCCGAGTCGATCAGCGCCTTCGCGTAGAGCGGCGCGGACAGCGCGGACATCACCATGCCCGCCACACCGCCGGAGCCCTCCGGCTCGTGCGGCGAGACGTTGTGGCGGCGGTTCCAGACGTACAGGCCTATCTGAAGGGCCGAGGCGTTGCCGTAGAGCATCAGCCACACGGTCGGATCGATGTTCACACCCGAGGCGCCCAGGCCCAGGAACAGGGCGCAACTCAGCGCCGCCAGAATCCAGTTGAGGGCGGACATCGGATAGAAGATGATCATCATCGTGTAGTTGAAGAGCTTGCTCGGCGGCAGTGAGTACCAGCCCTTCCAGTACTGCTTGAGGATCGTCTCGTACGTCCCGCGCGACCAGCGCATCTGCTGGGTGAAGAAGTCCGTCCAGGCGCTGGGCCCCTCACCCACCGCGAGCACGTCCGGCGTGTACACCGAGCGCCACTTCTTGCCCGTCAACGGGTTCTTGTGGCGGTGGATCTCGAAGCCGGTGGCCATGTCCTCGGTGATCGAGTCGTACAGGCCGCCGATCTGCTTGAGCGCCCTGATCCGCACGGCGTTGGAGGTGCCGACGAACATGGGGGCGCCGTACTTGTTGCCGGCGCGCTGGATCAGCGCGTGGAACAGGAACTGCTGGGACTCGGCGGCCTTGGTGACGAAGTTGTCGTAGTTGCCGTACACCTGAGGGCCGATGACGAAGCCGATGTTCGGGTCGCGGAAGAAACCGAGCATCCGCTCCAGGTAGTTGGGCAGCGGCACGTGGTCGGTGTCGACCGAGGCGAAGAAGTCGTAGTCGTCGCCGTGCGCGTCCAGCCAGGCGTTGTAGTTGCCATGCTTGGTCTTGGCCCGGTGCGGGCCCTTCGGCTGGTTCCACTTCGCGATCCCCTTGCGGGAGAAGTGGTGCACGCCCAGGCGTGCGCAGACCGTCCTCACATCCGGGTCGTCGCCCTCGTCGAGCAGCCACACGTGCAGAAGCCCGCGGTGGCGGAGCCGGACGGCGGCCTCCAGGGTCTTCGTCACCATCTCCAGCGGTTCCTTGCCGGGCACGAAGGAGGTGAGGAAGGCGACTCTGGTGCCGGTCTCGGGCACGACCGGGATCGGGTCGCGGGCGACCAGGGTGGCGTGCGCGTTGGACAGGACGTTCATGCAGCGGAAGAACTCGATCAGGCCGATCGAGATCAGCATGACCATGTCGAGGGTGGGCAGGAACTCGTACTCGACGTAGTCGCGCTTGGTCCAGTGCTCCTGCTGCAGCAACCAGCCGAGCAGGACCAGGGAGAGCAGCGGTGCGGCCGCCAGCATCAGGGCGACCCGCAGACGGTGCGGCTCCTGGGAGATCAGGGAGCGGTACTGGACCTCGTAGGGCTTGGTCGGGTCCGGCTGGGTGAGTGGTCCCGCGAGGCGGCTGTAGTGCTCGTAGTCGTATCTGGGAAGGCTCTTCCTCAGCTTGCGGAATGCGCCGGTCCGGTGCGACGGCACCTTGAGCCGGGTCGTTTCGGATGGATCGTGGTTATGCCGGGCGCCCGTCGGCGTCGACGTCATGAGTCATTCCCCCCGCACACACATCGAGTGTGTGTTCGTCGGTCTTTCGTCCGAATCGGTCCCCCTCGACCGTTACGGACGCATCAGTGGGCCATCGTCACCATGTGATCTACACCATGGAGACACGGGACGACGGCCATCCGGTTGCATTGATGCCCCCTCGGCATCTTTTGTGCCTGAGCGCGTACGTCGCGTGCCTCGGCGGGGGCCCGAGATCCCCATTCTCGGGCGCAAACAGTCCATGGCCCCCGAACTGCCGTGTATCGGCAGTCTCTTACGGCCCAGGGTTCTATGGTGTGAGGCTTGATCGCAAGATGCGAAACGCGGCGTTTACCGGCCATACGCCGTTATTGGGGCATTGGTGGAGGATCTGGGGGGAGTGTGCGGGGAAGCGCGCGGGGGTGACGTGCACATGCGGAGAGGCCCCTCGCGCTTCATGCTCGCGAGGGGCCTCTCCGGATGGTGCGCCGCCAGGGACTCGAACCCCGGACCCGCTGATTAAGAGTCAGCTGCTCTAACCAACTGAGCTAGCGGCGCGCGAGGAAAATTCTAGCGGAGGGGCGGGGGTGCTCCTGACCACGGGCGCAGGGGTGCGCGGGGCCGCAGGCGGGAACGGCCCGGTCGCCCGGGTCCCGGTGGCGAGCCGGGCGCCGGACCGCATGCAGCCGCTGTCCGTGGGACCGTATGCAGCCGCCGTCCGTGGACCGCATGCAGCCGCCGTACCGCGCCGCGATTCACGGTCTCCTGCGGGGGTTCGCGACCTTGTCGGGTCTGTCGGGAGCCACAGTCGGAAATAGCTGAACCGTATGGCAACTGCGTTCTGCCGAACGGATGTTGTCGCGTTCGATGAACCGTCGCGGGTGCCGGGGCTGTCGCCGGGGCGACTCGCCGCAGTCGTGGACCGACTCGGTGGCGAGACCGGAAAGGGCGAAAAGCCGGAACAGCGGGAAGGCCGGGATCGCCGCCGACACGAGCGGGCCCGCCCCCACGGGGGCCGGCACGATCGAGGAGGGGTTCGGGGTCCGGCGAGCCGTGTACATCATTCGGACCGTCAACATGCGACACCGGTGCACGGTTGAGAAACTGACGGGCGTGCAGAAGCGTGTAATTCTTCGGTCGGTTCGCGAGGGGAATCGCATGGAGACTCCGGTATTCGAGGAGATCGAGCCGGGGGCCGATTGTGAATGCCCCGGTTGTGTCCACTGGCGGCTGGTCATGCCCTATTCGGCCCAGTACGCCCATCTGAGTCACCCGGCGGCCAGAACCGCCAGGAGTGCCCTCGTCGTGGCCACCGCCGCCGGTGCCGCACTCGGTGCGGGGCATGCCGTGCCGGCGGTCGCGGCGGCCCACGGCCCGGCTCATCCCGGTGGCGTTCCCACAGGTGAGGGGCCCGATACGCCCCAGGGGAAGAAGGCTCCGCTGCACGGCCCCGGCGGTCGGCCGGCGGACGAGGAGAAGCCGCCGAAGGAAGTGCTGACGCCGCCCACCACCCGCGCCGAGATCATCAGGCGGGCCAAGACCTGGATCGCGGCCGAGGTCCCGTACAGCATGCGCGAGTACTGGTCCGACGGTTATCGGCAGGACTGCTCGGGGTTCGTCTCGATGGCCTGGGGCCTGACCGACAACGAATGGACGGGCAGCCTCGACAAGTTCGCGCAGCGCATTTCGAAGGACCGGCTGGAGCCGGGTGACATGCTGCTCTTCCACAATCCGAAGGATCCTCGAAAGGGCTCGCACGTCGTCATTTTCGGCGGCTGGACGGACTACGCCGAGACCCACTACATCGCCTACGAGTCGGCCCGCCCGTACGCCCGCAGGCAGGCCACCCCGTACGGGTACTGGGACAACGCGACCCACTACGTGCCGTACCGCTACAAGGGGCTGATCGACGACGGGGCGGGCCGGCCGGACGAGGAGACGGCCGCCTCCGGCGGCTCCGGTTCACCCGTCGCCCCGCCGGGCAAGCCAGGCAAGCCGGGCAAGCCGGAGAGGCCTCAGAGGCCGGGTGCGAAAGGGGCCGCCGGGCCGGGTAGTGACCGCTTCCCGGGCCGCGAGGTCTTCGGGCCCGGCGCGCACAACAAGTACGTCGCCCGGCTGGGGCAGATGCTGGTGCAGCGGGGCGGGGCCCGTTTCTACACCGGAGGGCCGGGGCCGATCTGGTCGGACGCCGACCGCAGGGCCACCCGGGCGTTCCAGCGGGCGCAGGGCTGGTCGGGCCGCTCCGCGGACGGCATTCCGGGCCCGCTGACCTGGTCGTATCTGGTCACCGGGAGGGGCAAGAACATCGCGTCGGCCGGGAATCCGGGCCCGCCGGGGAAGCCGGCGGCGCCCAGGCCTTCGGTGGCGCATCGGCCTTCGGTGGCGCATCGGCCACCGGTGGTGCATCGGCCACCGGGGAACCCGGGAGAACCCGGTGCCTCCGGCACATCCGGAGCGTCGGGGAAGCCGGCCCCGCCCGGCGTATCCGGGAAGCCCGCCACCTCTGGGAAGCACACCCCGCCCGGCGTATCGGGGAAGCCGGCCACCCCCGGCGAGCCCACCCCGCCCGGTGGGCCCGTGTCGCCCGGTGGACCCGACCTGCCCGGGGGGCCCGTGACACCCGTGACACCCGTGACACCCGGGGCTCCCAAGGCTCCCAGGGCTCCCGGGATTCCCGTGACGCCCGCCTCGCACGGCGTCCTCGGCTATCCGGGGCGCGGCATGTTCCGGCCGGGCGCGGACAACGCGTACGTCACCCAGTTGGGGAAGCAGCTGGTCAAGAAGGGGTTCGGCAAGTACTACACCTCGAGTCCGGGGCCTCGTTGGGGCGAGTCGGACCGGCGGAACGTGGAGGCGTTCCAGCGGGCCCAGGGGTGGCGCGGCGGCGCGGCGGACGGCTACCCGGGCCCCGAGACCTGGCGCCGGCTCTTCGCCTGACGGAAGGCCCCGCTCCGGCCGGGACCCGGAGCCGCTCTCCCCAAGAAAACCGGCCGACTCCCTCCCACCCCCCCGACCGAACACACCGCCACATGACTCTCACCACGGTTCTTCCTGCGCGGAGGCACGGAGGCACGTATGAGTACGACGACCACCTCACACACACCGGAGCCCGACGGGCCGGCGCGGCCCGCCCGGCTCATCCAGAACGAGACCACCACCGAGATCCCCGTACATCTGCTGTTCCGGGACGACCCCGCCCCGGTGGCCGTGCCGGTCACCCCCGCCGTCGTGGGCCGGCGGCGCGGCACCGGCGAGCAGCCGCGGGT
>NZ_LRTR01000036.1 GCF_001550375.1 Streptomyces europaeiscabiei
GCGCCGCGCCGGTCGCGACGAGGCCGCCGAGCGCGGCGCCCGCTCCGGTGGTGAGAATGCATCGCCTGCTGAAACTGCTGGCCATGTGGGGGAAGGTCCTTCCAGGGCTTGACTCCTATGGCGGTGCCGCTACGGCGGCACCGTAAGTCTGTGATCGACGGCCTCCGCCGCGCGTCGCCCGGAAGCCGACGACGGGTTCAACCGTTCGATTGAAGGGAGCGGCCCGAGCGGTCCGGCCACCCGCCACCGCACCAGACCCCGCACCCCGTCCCCGCACCCCGCTGCCGCACCTCATCCGTCACAGGTCGAGCACCTGATGCCGCCCAAGGTCCAGCAGTCCAACGTTCCGCCGGCTGCCGATGGGGACGGCGACGGAGCTCAGTGTGTGAGGGCCGTTCCCTCGTCGCCCGCCTCCAGCAGGTCCAGCGCCCGTTCCCAGTGGAACCGCTCGCGCCCGCCGCCCTCCTCGACCCCGCCCGCGTACGGATCGCCGAACCGGACACCCATGCCGCGCAGCCGCTCCAGGCTCGCGCGGTACGCCGGGTGCGCGGCGAGCGCGTCGGCCACGCAGGGCAGGACGGCGATGGGCACGCCGAGCCCGTACGCCTCGCACAGCGTGCCGACGGCGAGGGTGTCGGCCATGCCCGCGGCCCACTTGTTGACGGTGTTGAAGGTGGCGGGCGCGACCACGACCGCGTCCGGCGGCGGGAAGGGGCGCGGGTCGCCGGGCCGCCGCCAGGCGGAACGGATCGGGCGGCCGGTCTGCGCCTCGACCGCCGCCGTGTCGAAGAAGCCACCCATGGCGACGGGCGTCGCGATGACCCCGACCTCCCAGTCGCGCTCCTGTGCGGCGGTGATCAGCCTGCTGACCTCCACGGCGATCCCGGCGGCGCAGACGACGACGTAGAGGAAGGGTCTCCCGCCCTGTCCGGGCCCGGCTCCGGTCGCGTTCCCACTCGCAGTCACCGTCGAACCCTATAGAACCGGGCTCGGCCTTTCCGGGTCACCTCTCGACGAAGCGTTCGACGTCGCCGGCGGTCGGCCGGAGCAGTCCGTCGCGTACGGCGAGGGCCGTGGCCTCGGCGCGGGAGGCGGCGCCGGTCTTGCGCAGCAGATGCTCGACGTGGGTGTGCACGGTGCGCGGGGACAGGAACAGCGCCTGGGCAATGGCCTGGTTCGTCTGACCGGTGGCCGCCCGGGTGAGGACCTCCAGCTCGCGCGGGCTGAGCCCGTACGGCAGCGGGGCGGGCGTCTCGTGCACGAGGACCGCCCGGCGCACGACCGCCGAGCCGAGGGCGTGGCGGCGGACGGTGACCCGGTACCAGTCGGGGCCGACGGGCCAGAGCAGGCGCAGCCGGGTGCCGTGCGAGTCGGTGAAGGCGCGCAGGAGACGGCGGAACCCGGTGTCCTGGAGGACCAAGGCAGGGTCCCGGCCGGGGAGTTCGAGGATGTCGTCGGCGACGACCAGGCTCGCCCCGCCGTCCGCCGGGAGGTCGGGGAGGTCGCCCGCGTGCGCGGTGGGGTCGGCCAGGACGCCCAGGGCGGGCAGGAGGGAGGCCAGCAGCCGGCGGGTCCCGGTGTCGTAGGCGTCGGGGGTCGCGGTGGAGAGGGTGATCAGGCCGACGAGGCGGCCGTGGTGGCGCAGGGCGCCCGTGACCGCGTCGCGCACGGCTACGGCGTCAACATGAACCCGGCCATCAAGTGGACGATCTCCGACCTGATGGCGGAGGTCGTGGGCGCGCAGCGGTCGGCGTACCGGTGGCCCGCGCGCTCGGCCTTCGACGCGGGGGTCGCGGTGTGCGCCGGCTCGGACGCGCCGATCACCGAGCCCGACTGGCGGCAGGGTGTCGCCGGGATGCTGCTGCGCGAGTCGAAGGCCAGCGGCCGGGTCAGCGGACCCGAACAGCGCGTGGAACTCGCCGAGGCGCTGCGGGCGTACACGATCAACCCCGCGCGACAGGACTTCGCCGAGGAGTGGAAGGGGTCCTTGGAGGTGGGCAAGGTGGCCGACCTGTGCGTCCTGGACCGGCCGCTGCTGGACATCGACCCGCGTGACATCACCGGGGTCCGGGTGGACATGACGGTGTTCGACGGCGGGGTCGTCTTCGAACGCTGAGCCGTTCGGTGCGAGGGGCCGGCGCCGCGAGTGCGGCGCCGGCCCCGCCGTGCCCTCAGCCCGTCAGCCCGTCAGACCGTCAGACCGTCAGCCCGTCAGCGCCGTCACCCGCCGCATGACCTCCTTGCAGAAGGCGCCCACCCCGTCGGGGTCGTCGATGAACTGGTTCGGCTTGACGCAGAAGGTCGTGAAGCCCTGCTCCAACTGTTCCGGTATCGAGGCGAGGGCGGCGCCGAGGTCCGCCGGGGCGTGGTCGTCGGGGAAGACCGCCTGGGTGCCGCCGATCATCTCCAGGTCGGCTGCGTCCCGTCCGGCGGCGGCCATCGCCTCGTGGAGCGCCTTCAGGTCGTCCGGGGTGGGCCGCCCGAGCGGGTGGAAACCGTGGCCGTAGCGGACCAGCCGACGCAGTACGGGACCGTGCAGGCGCTGTCCGCCGAACCACAGCCTCGGGCCCTCGGGGCGGTACGCCTTGGGCTCGAAGTAGACGTCCCGGAACGGGTAGTGCTCGCTGTCGTGGGAGATCGGGGACGGCCCCCAGGCCTTCGCCCAGACCTCCAGGTGCTCGTCGAGCAGCCTGCCGCGCCCGGCGAAGGGCACGCCGAGCGCGTCGTACTCGTCCTTGCTCCAGCTGACCGTGGGCTGCACCAGCAGCCGTCCCTCGCTGAGCAGGTCCAGGGTGCCGAGTTCCCGGGCCATCAGCAGGGGGTGGCGCAGCGGGGCGAGGACGGCCGCGGCGGCCAGGCGCAGGCGCTCGGTGACGGAGGCGATGGACGCGAGGAGGAGCAGTGAGTTGGGCCAGGGGGTGTACGGGTCCTGATTGCCGGGGAGGGCGTAGTCGCGGGGGTTGCCCATGATGCCGTCGGCGGCGGCGTCGGGGCCGAGCACGATGTGTTCACTGACCATGACGGAGTCGAATCCGGCGTCCTCGGCCTCGCGCGCCCACCGGACGGCGGCGGGCAGGTCGGCGCGGCCGCCGGTGAGGGTCCAGTTCTCGCTGAGGACCAGCAGCATGCGGGGGGCGGTGCTCATGGGGTATTCCCTCTTCTCCGTACAATTTGACACCGAATGACCGAACCATCGATCCAAGGAGCACCCGTGCCCGGCCAGCGATCCATCACCGAAGCCGAGAAGCTCGCCGCGGCGAAACTGGGGGACTTCCCCATCCGCCGGGACCAGATGGCGGCGGTGGCGAACATCTACCGGGCCGCCTCGGCTGTGCGGCAGCACCTGGAGAACTCCGTGCTGCGCGGCTCCGACCTGACCTGGACGGCGTTCGTGGTGCTGTGGGTCGTGTGGGTGTGGGGCGAGTCCGAGACCCGGCACGTGGCGGAGGAGGCGGGCATCTCCAAGGGCACGCTCACGGGGGTGGCCCGCACGCTGGAGTCGCGTGGGCTGGTGCGGCGGGCGGCCCATCCGACGGACGGCCGACTGGTGCTGCTGAGCCTCACCGACACGGGCGAGGAGCTGATGCGGCGGGTGTTCCCGGCGTTCAACGAGGAGGAGACCTTCGTCACCGGGCAGCTCAGCGACGCGGAGTGCCGGAGCCTCGCGGAGGGGCTGCGCAGTGTCGTGCTGCAGGTCGAGGAGCACGGCGAGGAGCGCCGCCGCACCCTGCTGAACGGCGCCGAGCCCGCGCCCCGTCGCAGCGGTCGGCGTCCGAAGGCCTGAGGCCGCCGCGCATGGCGCACGAGTCCGTCCACGTCCGCGCCTTTCATATCGTTTGGATTCAAACAAGGTAGGCAGGCGCGGAACCACGGTCAAGAGCCGGCGGTAATTCGCTTGCGGGGGCGGGCACGCGAGCCCAGGATCTGCCCATGCTCATCAACGACGCCTTCCTGCCGCTGCCCCTCGCCACCGCCTCGCCGGTGCGGGCGCAGCAGCGGACCGGCCGACCGTGGGGACCGACACCGCCCCGGTCGTGACGGCCGCGCTCGTCGCGGGGCTCCTCGCCGGCTATGGCATCGCCATCCCCGTCGGAGCCGTCGCGACCTACCTCGTCTCCCTCACCGCCCGTACGTCCCTGCGGACCGGAGCCTGCGCCGCGCTCGGCGTCGCCACGGCCGACGGACTGTACGCCCTGCTCGCCGCCCTCGGCGGTACGGCCCTCGCGGCCGCCCTGCAACCGGTACTGGTGCCCCTGCGCCTGGCCTCGGCCCTGGTGCTCCTCGCCCTGGCGGTACGCGGCGCGGTCACGACCCTGCGCCAGTACCGCGCCCGGCGGCTCACCACCCGCCCGCAGCGGGACCCGGTGAGCCCGGCCCGCGCCTACGCCGCCCTCCTGCGGATCACCCTCCTCAACCCCACCACGGTCGTCTACTTCGCCGCGCTCGTGCTCGGCAGCCGCGCCACCGACGCCGTCAGCCCACTGGAACAGGCGGTGTTCGTCCTCGCCGCGTTCCTCGCCTCCGCGAGCTGGCAACTGCTGCTGGCGGGCGGCGGGGCGCTGCTCGGCCGGGCGCTGACCGGACACCGGGGACGTCTGGTGACGGGACTCCTGTCGAGCGCCGTGATCGCGGTGCTGGCGGCACTCATGCTGGGGCCGTCACCCGGTGCGTGACACGGTCCGTGAAGGCGGGCGGGTCCCGTGTGCGGGTGGCCGGACGAGGATGAATCCGGGAGGGGCAGGTGTTGAATGCGGAGACAGTCCGTACGCGACAACAAGGGACGGTAGTCATGCCACTTGAGGGCGAATACGTGCCCAGCCCGACGCAGTGGGTGCGCGAGCAGGTCGAGTTGTACGAGAGCTCGGGCGGCACACAGGGGACGACGTTGCTGGACACGGGCCTGCCGGTCATCGTGCTCACCACGCGCGGCGCGAAGAGCGGGAAGCTGCGCAAGACCCCGCTGATGCGGGTGGAGCACGACGGGCGGTACGCGGTCGTGGCCTCGCTGGGCGGGGCGCCCAAGCACCCGGTCTGGTACCACAACGTCAAGTCCGACCCCCAGGTCGAGCTCCAGGACGGGCCCGCCCGCCGGGAGCTGACCGCGCGCGAGGTCACCGGGGACGAGAAGGCCGAGTGGTGGGACCGGGCGGTCGCCGCGTACCCGCCGTACGCGGACTACCAGAAGCAGACCGACCGGGAGATCCCCGTCTTCGTGCTGGAGCCGGCGAAGGGGTGACGGCCCACCGGCCACGGCACCGGACGACTCACCGACGGTGAGTGAGCGCATGTCGCGGCTGCCGGGAAGCGTGGAGAAAGAACTTTCGACGCGTCGCGCATGATCCCCCGCACACCGGGCAACCGAGTCTCAGGCCCCGCCGCGTTCCCCCGTCGCGGCGGGGCTTTCCCCTGCCCGCTCCCCCGGCCCCGTCTTCTCCGTCACGTCGAGGAAGATCTGGTCGGCCTCGGGGACGACGTGGGCGATGGAGCCCTTGATACGGACGGCGACCTCCTCGACCTCCTCGCTGTCGAGGCCGGGGACGAGGTCGACCCGGGCCGCCACGAGGGTGGAGTCCAGGCCGAGTTGCATGGTGAGCAGGGCCTCCACGCTGTCGATCTCGGGCTGCGCCTCCAGCAGGGAGCGGATCCTCCGGCTGGGTTCGGGGTCGGCGGCGACCCCGATGAGCTGTTCGCGGGCGTCCCGCCCGAGCCAGTAGGCGACGTACACGAGCAGCGCCCCGATCGCGAACGAGGCGGACGCCTCCCAGATCACCTGGCCGGTCACCATGTGCAGGGCCATCCCGGCGATCGCGAGGGTCACGCCGAGCACCGCCGTGCCGTCCTCGGCGACGACCGTACGCAGCGCCGGGTCCCGGAGTCCGTCGACGCCGCCCTGCCCCCGCACCTGGTGCAGGGCGCGCAGCAGCGAGGCACCCTCGGACAGGAGTGCCACCCCGAGGACGGCGATGCCGACGACATAGCCGTCGTAGGACTCCGCGCCCCCGGCCGTCAGGGCGTGGACCGCTTGGTAGAAGGAGAAGCAGCCGCCCATCACGAAGATGCCGACGGCGGCGAGCAGGGACCAGAAGAAGCGCTCCTTGCCGTAGCCGAAGGGGTGTCGGCTGTCTGCGGGGCGGCGGCTGCGGCGCAGCGCGGCCAGGAGGAAGACCTCGTTCAGGCTGTCGGCGACCGAGTGGGCGGCCTCCGAGAGGAGGGCGGGCGATCCGGCGAGGAGTCCGCCGACGGTCTTGGCCACGGCGATCACGAGGTTGGCGCCGAGGGCGACGAGGACGGTGATCCGGGTCCTGTGGTCCTCCCGCGCCTTGCTCTCCTCATGGCTCCCCGGTCCTTCGAGAACCGCCCCGCCCCGGTCGTCCGTCGTCTCCGTGCCTGCTGATGTCCGCGTCACTTTCGCCGACTGCCCCGGCCCGTCGCGCTCACACCGTGGGTGTCGCGGAAATCGGGGAACTCCATCAGGGCATACGTATCCGGACGGACCGGGAGGGCGGACGGCATGAGTGTCGGCGAGGGGAACGAGGCGTACGGGAGGAAGGCGTTCAGGCGGTCCAGGAGCCACTTCGCGGACCGGATCACGGCCGACGGCCGGGACGGCTGGCCCGTGGAGGCCGGCCGCTACCGGCTGGTGGTCAGCCGGGCCTGCCCCTGGGCCAGCCGGGCGGTGGTCTCGCGGCGGCTGCTGGGCCTGGAGGACACCCTGTCGATGGCCGTCGCCGACCCGATCCAGGACGACCGCAGCTGGCGTTTCACGCTGGATGCCGACGGCCGCGACCCGGTGCTCGGCATCCGGTTCCTGAAGGAGGCGTACGACGCGCGGGAGAGCGACTACCCGGGCGGCGTCAGCGTCCCGGCGATCGTCGACGTGCCGAGCGGCGAGCTGGTCACCAACGACTACCAGCGGCTCACCCTCGACCTCGCCACCGAGTGGACCGACCTGCACCGCAAGGGCGCGCCCGACCTGTACCCGGCGGCCCTGCGCGACGAGATCGACGCGGTGATGGCCGAGGTCTACGAGGACGTGAACAACGGGGTGTACCGGGCCGGGTTCGCCACGGGCCAGGAGGAGTACGAGAAGGCCTGCGCCGGGGTGTTCCGGCGGCTGGAGGCGCTGTCGGAGCGGCTGGCGCGGCAGCGCTACCTCGTCGGGGAGACGATCACGGAGGCGGACATCCGGCTCTTCACCACGCTGGTGCGTTTCGACCCCGTCTACCACGGTCACTTCAAGTGCAACCGCTGGAAGCTGGCGGAGGACCGGGTGCTCTGGGCGTACGTCCGTGATCTCTTCCAGACCCCCGGATTCGGCGACACCGTCGACTTCGACCACATCAAGCGGCACTACTACCAGGTGCACACGGGCATCAACCCGACCGCCGTGGTGCCGCTCGGGCCCGATCTGGCGGGCTGGCTCACGCCCCACGGCCGCGAGGACCTGGGCGGCAGCCCGTTCGGGGACGGGACACCACCGGGGCCGGTGCCCGCCGCCGAGGTCGTGGCCCCGCGGGGTCGGCCCTGACCCCGCGACATCGCCGCACACCACATCGCCACACGTAGGAGGAGGACCAGATGTCCAAGAAGAAGAAGCTCCCGCTCGCCTACCAGCCCCTCGGCTTCGCCCTCGGCTGGGCGGGTGGTGCGCTGGCCTCGCTGGCGTTCCGCAAGACCTGGAAGCTGATCCGGCACGAGGACGACGCGCCCGACGCCCTGGACCGGGATCGCGGCTGGGGCGAGGTGCTGTTCGCGGCGGCCGTGCAGGGCGCGATCTTCGCGGTCGTGCGCAGCGCGGTGGACCGCACGGGCGCCAAGGCCATCGAGCGGTCCACCGGGGTGTGGCCGGCCACCGAGAAGGGAGGCCGGGACTGAGGTTCGGGGCCTGCCCGGTGCCCCGTCGGTCCGGGGCACCGGGCAGGCCCTGGCCGCACTAGCCCTGCTTCGGGGCCGTGGAGTGTTCACGGCGCAGGGTGAAGGAGTGGCCGGCGGGGTCGGAGTAGCCGCGTTCCTCGAACGGCCCGGACGCGTCCTTCGTGTCCACCGGACGCCCGCCGAGGGAGACGATCCGCCGCTCGGCCTCGTCCAGGTCGTCGACGTAGAAGTCCAGATGGGCCTGGAGGGAGTTCTCGGGGCGGGGCCAGCTCGGCGGGGTGGCGTTGACGTCCCGGCGGAACGCCAGCCGGGTGCCACAGGCACCCTCGATCTCGACGCGGTTGGCCGTCGCGTGCGTCTCCTCCCCGTCGAGCAGCTCCTTGTAGAACACCGCGAGCTTCTCCGGCTCGGCGCAGTCCAGCACCACGAGGCCCGCCTGTACCAGTGCCATGTCTCCTCCGTACGGGTTCCCGGGCGCGGGGGACGGTTCCACCGCCGCCCATACGCTCCCCGGGTACCCGCCGGCTACAGGTTCAGCCGCAGTGTGAGTGCCTGCGGCCGGAACGACTCCCGCTCGTAGAAGCGGATGCCGTCCGCGTTGGCCGCCGAGGCGGTCACCTCCGCGTGCGCCGCGCCCTGTTCCCGCGCCCACACCAGGAAGGCGTCGACCAGCCGGGCCCCGACGCGGGCGTGCCGGTGCTCGGGCCGGACGTACAGCGCCATGAGGGTGGCCGATCCGACGGGGCGCAGGGCGGTGGGCCCGGACATCGATCCCGACAGATGGCCCACCACCTCCTCGCCGTACAGCGCGGCCAGCAGCAGCCGGCCGGGGTCCTGGAGGGCGGCCGTGAAGGCCTCGGCACCGTGCCTGCGCGGCCAGTCCACGTTCAGGCTGGGGTCCCGTTCCCCGCCGTCCTCGGCGAACAGCCAGGAGCTGGAGACGACGATCCCCGGCACGTCCTCGGCGCGGGCGCGCCGCACGATCACCTCTTGCTCACTCATGGACGGGAACCTAGCGGCAGGGTCCGACAACGCATCGGCGACGACCACGGGCACCCCGGGTGGACTTCCTGGACAGTGGTCCAGCTATAGTGGACATCTGTCCATGAAGTTCGGAACATCGAGTGCACTACGGAGTCTGTTGACCATGGAGATCCTGGCGAACGTGCTGGTCGCGCTGGTGGCGGTGCTGCACGCGTACATCCTGGTGATGGAGATGTTCCTGTGGCAGAAGAAGCCGGGGATGTCGTTCCACGGGCTGGACGCGGAGATGGCGAAGCGGACGGCGGCGATGGCCGCCAACCAGGGGCTCTACAACGGCTTCCTCGCCGCCGGTCTGGTGTGGGGCCTGATCGCCGCCGACCCGACCGGCTACCGCGCCCAGATCTTCTTCCTCGCCTGTGTGATCGTCGCCGGTGTGTACGGCGCCGCCACCGCCAACCGCCGCATCCTCGTCGCCCAGGCCCTCCCCGGCGCGCTCGCCCTGGCCGCCGTCCTCGTCGCGGGATGACCCCGGAGGACCCCCGGACCACGGAGGACCCCCGGGCCGCCCGCACCCGGGCCAGGCTGCGGGAAGCCCTCCTCGACGAGTGCGCCCGGCACCCGCTGCACGAGATCGGCGTGGCAGCGCTGGTCCGCCGGGCAGGGGTCGGCAGGGCCACGTTCTACGTGCACTACCCCGACCTGGAGGCGCTGGCCGTCGACGCCTGCGCCGATGTCGTACGGGAGGCCGTCGAGGCGCTGCACGCCTGGCGCGGGCGCCCCGACCCGGTACGGGCGCCGGCAGCCCTGCCGGAGTTCTTCGCCGGTCTCGCCCCGCACGCGGCCCTGTACCGCACCCTGCTGGCACCCGGTGGCGGCGGGCCGCTCGGCCGGGTCCTCCACCGCGACCTGCGCGCCTACAGCCTCCGCGAACGCGAACTCGCGGGGGCCGCGGACGCCCCACTGGTGGCCTCCGCCGTGGCGGCCACCTTCGCCGGGGTCCTCGCCGACTGGCTGCACGGCCTCCTCGACGGCACGCCTCGGGAGATCGCCGACCAGGCGTGGCAGTTGCTGGTGGCGCTGCACCGCAGCCGGTGAACCCATCGAAGGGGCTCAGGACGTGCGACCGCCCCGTGGGTGACCCGGTGTTCGGGTCACCCACAGGGCCGGGGTCACGCGGGGAGGACGTGCCCCGGCGGGAGATGGCTCCTCGGGACGTCGGAACCCGTCAGAACGTCAGCACGGGCTTGATGGTCTTGCCGCCGCTCATGTCGGCGACCGCCTGGTCGATGTCCTCGAACTTGTAGCGGCTGATCAGCCGGTCGAGCGGGAGCTTGCCCTCCTTGACCAGCTGGACGAGGACCGGGATGGCGGTCTGGATCTCGTTGTCGCCGAGGGTGAGGCCGACGACGCGCTTGCCGCCGAGCATGCCGTTGACGTCGAGGGAGACCTCGGTACCGAACGGCGGGGCGCCCACGATGACGAGTGTGCCGCGCGCGGCGAGGGAGTCGACGCCCTTGCGGAGCACGAAGACGCTGCCGGTGGTCTCGACGACGCCGTCGGCGCCGCGGCCCCCGGTGATCTCCATGATCGCCTCGGTGATGTCGGCGACCTCACCGCCGTTCACCGTGTGCGTGGCGCCCAGTTCCTTGGCCAGCTCCAGCCGTTCGCCGACCTTGTCGACGGCGATGACCGTGGTCGCGGGGGTGAGGGCCGCCGCCATCACGGCGGAGAGGCCGACGGCTCCGGCGCCGAGGACGACGAGGGTGCTGCCCGCGCGGGGCTCCAGCACGTTCCAGACGGCGCCGACGCCGGTCTGGACGCCGCAGCCGAGCGGGGCGATGGTGTCCAGCGGTACGTCCGGGTCGACCTTGACGAGGCCGCGCTCGTCGACCAGGGCGCGCTCGGCGAAGGAGGACTGGCCGAAGAAGTGGCCGCCGAGGTCCTCGCCGTCGCGGCTGATGGTGCTGGTGCCGTCGGCGCGGCGCCCTCCGAGCAGGTTCAGCGGGAGCCAGGTGGCGCAGTACGCCGGGTGTCCGTCACGGCAGTTCTGACAGCCGCCGCAGGAGGTGAAGGACAGCACGACGTGGTCGCCGGGCACGACGGAGGTGACACCGGGGCCGACCGCCTCGACGACACCGGCGCCCTCGTGGCCGAGTACCCCGGGGAGGGGGAAGGGCAGCCCGCCGCTGGCGACACCGAGGTCGGTGTGGCACAGGCCGGCGGCGACCATGCGGACCAGGGCCTCGCCCTGCCCCGGCTGATCGAGGACGACCTCGGAGAGGGTGAAGGGAGCGCCCCCGGACTCGACCACGGCGGCGCGTGTGGTGGTGGACATTCTGACTCCTTGTCTGTCCGTGAGCCGCCGGAGCGGGCGGTTCACGAGTGATCCCGGGGAGGCGCTCAGTCGAGCGAGACGACGACGGACTTGACCTTGGTGTAGGACTCCAGCGCTTCGGGGCCGTACTCGCGCCCGAAGCCGGAGGCCTTCACGCCGCCGAAGGGCACGGCGGGGTCGAGCATCGGCCAGTCGTTGACCCAGACGATGCCCGCCTGAAGGCGGTCGGCGACGCGGTGGGCGCGGGTGAGGTCAGTGGTCTGGATGCCGGAGGCCAGGCCGTACGGCGTGGAGTTGGCCAGTTCGACGGCCTCGTCCTCGGAGTCGAAGGGCTGCACGGTGAGGACCGGCCCGAAGACCTCCTCCTGGACGACCCGGGAGTCGTTGGTGAGGTCGGCGATGACGGTGGGCTTGTAGTAGTAGCCGCCGTCCAGGTCGAGGCGCTCGCCGCCGCAGACGATACGGCCGCCCTCCTTGCGGGCCAGCTCGACGTACTCCTCGACCTTCTTCAGGTGCCGCTCGCCCGCCATCGGGCCGATGACGGTCTCGGGCTGCCGGGGGTCGCCGATCGGTACGCCGGGCACGGCGTCGGCGAGGATGCCGACCACGGTGTCGTGGACCGAACGGGCGACCAGCAGGCGGGGACCGCCCATGCAGAACTGGCCGGTGTTGAAGACGAAGCCCTTGATGATGGCGCCGATGGCCTTCTCGATGTCGGCGTCCTCGAAGACGAGGTGCGCCGCGTTGCCGCCCAGCTCCATCGTGACCTGCTTCAGGCCCTCGCCTGCGACGCTCGCCGCGTGCCGGCCGGTCGCGGTGGAACCGGTGAAGGCGATCTTGTCGACGCCGGGGTTGCGCAGCAGCGCCTCGCCCGCGACCGGGCCCGTGCCGGTGACCACGTTGTAGACGCCGTCCGGGACACCGGCCTTCTTCAGGAGCCCCGCCATGTAGAGGGCGCTGAGCGGGGTCTCCTCGGCCGGCTTGTGCACGACCGTGTTGCCGGCCGCGAGCGCGGGGGCGATCTTGGAGCCGGCCAGGATCAGCGGGAAGTTGAACGGGGTGATCGCGCCGACCACACCGATCGGGCCGCGCCGGGTGTAGGCGAGGCGGTTGTTCGGGACGTCGCGGGCGGAGCCGTCCAGGGACCAGGCGAGGGAGGCGTAGTACTCGTAGTCGTTGGCCGCGTTGGTCACGTCGACCGCGTGGGCCAGGGTGATGGGCTTGCCGACGTCACGGCTCTCGATGGCCGCGATCTCGTCGGCGTTCTCCCGGATCAGCTGGGCGACGCGGTTCAGGATCCGACCGCGCTCGCGGCCGCTCAGCCCGGACCACGTGCCGCCGTCGAACGCCTCACGTGCGGCGCGCACGGCGGCGTCGACGTCGGCGGCGCCCGCTTCCGCGACCGTCGTGACCACCTGACCCGTGGACGGGTCGATCACGTCGGCGCGTGCCCCGTCTGTCGCCTCGAGCCACTGTCCACCGATGAACAGCCGCCCGGGCCCGCTCTCGAAGGTGGTCGTCATTGCCCACTCCTCAGCCTTGATTCAGCCTGATCGCCAAGATTTCAACCAACAGGATTCCTGTTGGTTCGCAGTTTCATTACACACAGGTTTCCTGTCAATGCCTTACGCTGACCCCATGGTCGGCACCAAGGCACCACCCTCCCTCCTCTACATGGTCAAGCAGGTCGAGCTCGTTGTCCGCTCGCGCCTGGACGAGCTGGTGAAGCCGGCCGGGATCACGGCCCTGCAGTACACGTCCCTCACCGTCCTGGAGCGGCACGACGGACTCTCGGCCGCACAGCTCGCCCGCGACTCGTTCGTCACCGCCCAGTCCATCGCGGATCTCGTACGGAGTCTCGAGAACCGGGGACTCGTGCGCCGGGAGCGCAATCCGCGCAATCGGCGCGAGCTGCTGATCCTGCTGACCGACGAGGGGCGCGAGCTGCTCGCCCACTACGCCGAACCCATGCGTGACCTGGAAGAACGCATGATCAGCGACCTCACGGCACACCAGGCCGACCAGTTCCGGCAGGCACTGTCGAAGGCGTGGCACGCCCTGTCGTAGGGGGCTCTGCACAGAACTCCGGACAGATTGCCGGAGAAATCGAAGACATATGTCAATCGAACATGCTGAAATTCACCCTGACGAGGGTAACTTGCAGGGCAGGGACGGGTTTTGCCCTCTTGTCCGTCCTGACACAGTCCGGTTGGAGACGATGCCGTCGTGTCGAGCGACCCCACACCGCCCGCGACCGGGTACCTGCGCGTCCGCGCGGACCGCGGCCGTACCGTGCTCGAACTGCACGGCGAGATCGACATCGCGGCGGCCGTGGAGATCATTCCGCACCTCGACGCGGCGACGAGCCGCCCCGGCGCCCGGATCGTGATCGACCTGAGGCAGGTCGAGTTCTTCGACTGCTCGGGCCTGCGGCTGCTCTACCGGGCCCGGCAGCGCGTGCTCGACCGCGACGGCGAGCTGCGCCTGGTCTGCACCCACCCGCTCACCCTGCGCGTCCTCAAGGTCACCGGCCTGGCCCGGCTGCTGCCGCCCGCCCCGTCACTGGACGCGGCCCTGGAGCAGCCCGAAGCCGCGTCCGGCACCGCGTCCGGCGCTTTATGACCCCACCCCTCCGGCCTCGCCGTTCTCCGCCCTCGGTTCCATCCGTTCCCTCCGTTCCCGCTATTCCCTCGACGGCGCGTCGAACAGGGCGCTGACGGACTCTCCGTTGTGGATGCGCCGCACGGCCTCGGCGAGCGCGGGGGCGATGGAGAGGATCTTGAGCTTCTCGGTGCGCTCCTCCACGGGGACGGGCACCGTGTTGGTGCAGACGATCTCCAGGATGTCGGGCTGCGCACTCAGCCGCTTCAGGGCGCCCGCCGCGAACAGTCCGTGGGTGCACGCCACCCGGATCGAACGCGGCCCCAGCTCCCGCAGCCGCTCCAGAAGTTCCAGGACGGTGCTGCCCTTGGCGATCTCGTCGTCGAGGACGATCACATCCCGCCCGGTGACCTCTCCGATCACCGAGTTGATGCTCACCCGGTCGTCCGCGAACCGCTGCTTGGCACCCGCGGCGACCTGAGCGCCGATCATCCGCGCGAACGCCGCCGCCTCCTTGGCGTTGCCCAGGTCCGGCGACACGACCGTCGTACGGGTCAGGTCGTACTGCCGGAAGTGCGCGGCCAGTTCGCGCAGGGCGTGCAGATGATCGACCGGCACCGAGAAGAAGCCGTGCACCTGCGGTGAGTGCAGGGTCATGGCGAGGACCCGGCCGGCACCCGCTGCCACCATCAGATCGGCGACCAGCCGGCCGCCGATGGAGATACGCGGCGCGTCCTTCTTGTCGGAGCGGGCGTAGGAGTAGTGCGGCATGACCACGGTGATCCGGCCCGCCGAGGCGCCGCGCGCCGCGTCGCACATGAGCAGCAGCTCGACGAGATGCTCCTGGACGGGCGCGACCAGCGGCTGGACCAGGAACACGTCCTTCTCCCGGCAGTTGGCCTGGAGCTGCACCTCCAGACAGTCGTTGGCGAAACGGCTCACCCGGGACGGGCTCAGGGGCACCCCCAGGTGCGCGCACACCTCGTCCGCGAGCTCGGGGTGGGCGCTGCCGGTGAAGACGGCGATGTCACGCACGGTCGGCTCCTCGCATGAACATGATCATTAAGGGCTGCGCGGCTCATGCTACTGGCCGCCCGGCCTACGCCGATTCGGCACGGTGGCCCGGACGGGCCGCACCCCCGGTCTACGGCGAAGTGCGGACAATCACCAACTCGGCGTTCCCCCCGGGCCTTTGCGGGCATTCGTTGAAAGAGGAAGGAGGACCGTCGACATGACGACGTCCATCAAGCGCACGCGTCTGCCCGGCTGGGCCAAACTGCTCACCGCCGTGGTCATCCTCATCGTGGTGCTGCTGGCCGCGCTGAGGATGCTGGTCTTCGGGGGGCTGGAGGACGTGTTCGGCACCGAGGAGCACGACCGCTCGGGGCCCACACTCCTGAAGTCCATCCAGGACATGAGCCGCTACGACGCCGCCTCGGGCAACTTCCAGGTGGTCGTCGACCTCGAGAAGGACGCCAAGTACCTGCCGGACGCGATCCGCGGCACCCGCACGCTGTACGTCGGTGCGGGCACCGTCGACGCCTATGTCGACCTCGGCCAGGTCGGCGACAACGACGTGAAGGTCGACGACGACCGCACGTCGGCCACCATCAACCTCCCGCACGCACAGCTCGGCAAGCCGGCCCTCGACACCGAGCACTCCTACGCCGTGTCCAAGCAGCGCGGGCTGCTCGACCGCCTCGGCGACATCTTCTCCGACAACCCCAACGGCGAACAGGCCGTGCAGCGCCTCGCCGTCAAGCACATCGGCGACGCCGCGAAGGACAGCAAGCTCACGGACCGTGCCGAGGCCAACACCACCGACATGCTCGAAGGACTGCTGACGTCCCTCGGCTTCAAGGAGGTGAAGGTGACGTACGGGTCCTGACGGGTCCTGACGGGCACCCGCGCTCTCCCCGGGTTCGGGGAGAGCGCGGGTGCACGTCGGATCGTCCGCCGCCTCCGCACGTCCGCGCCCTCCCACGTCCCGCACTCCCGGGCGCCTCTCCGGCGCCCCTCGAACGGGAGCGGGCCTGTGTCACTCGCAGCCCGGAGTGCCCAGGGAGGGCGAGGGAAACCCGCGAAACCCGGCGGACGACTTTCTGCAAGGGTCGTCCGGGCGGGAGTCGTGGGCCGCTTCGGGGGTAACCACCTTGTGACAGAGGGAAGTTGAAATCGGGAGGGTCGCATGGCCGGCACCACGTCAAGTTCCCGTTCCAGAGCCTCCGGCCGCCGCCCCCCGGCGGCCGCGGGCGTTCGACGACCACTCCCGCTGCCCCTGCGGCTGCTGGCGATGACACTGGCCTTCATGGCCATGGTGGCCTTCGGCGTGGTGCTGGCCGGGCTCACCCTCCAGCCGTCCCCGGCGTCGGAGGCGCTCACCCACAGCAACCTCCACCCCGGCAGCTCCCTGAAGCTCTACTGGCACCACCCCGACCCGCGGGACGCGATCAAGCAGGTCGGCGGGAACATCCTGCTGGGCGTGCCGTTCGGGATCCTGCTGCCGGTGCTGGCGCCCGGGGCACGCGGCCTGCTGCGCGTGCCCGCCCTGACCGCGTTGATGATGCTGCTGGTCGAGCTGGTGCAGGGGGCGCTCGTCACCGGACGCGCGTTCGACATCGACGACGTCATCCTCAACACGACGGGCGCGCTGCTGGGCTATCTGCTGCTGGGCCGCCGACTCGGCCGGGCGGTGCACGCCCGAGTCCCGCGCGAGCCGAAGGCAGCACCGGCCCAGCGGAAGGCACCGGCTCGGCGGAAGGCACCGGCCCGGCCGAAGGCTCCGCGCGGCGGCTGGGCACAGCGGCTGCGCTTCAGCCGGGGCAAGAAGGCTAGTGCCGCGTCCAAGTGAATTTGTCGCCGCCCACCCAGCGGACCTGGTCGGGGTCGTCGAGATCGTGGACGACGACCCCGTAGGCGGCCGCGGCCCGCAGCACGTCCGTCAACGTCTTCGCCTCGCCGACCACCTGGCCGTCGATCTCCACGATCCGGAACGGCGGCGTACCGGGCTGTACCCCGAGCACCAGGACCCGGGGATGGGAAATGTAGGGGCTCGCGCTTTCGGTCATGTCTAGAGCGTAGATCGGTTCCGGCGGCGGTGACCGGGCGAGGCCCGGGCGGGTGAGTCCGGCCGTCCGTGATCGTTCGGCCGCCGTGCGGGTACCCGGGGGCTGCGCGACGCTGGAAGCGGGAGGCTGGAGGTGCCATGGATCCCGTCGAGGCCCTGGACCGGATCGCTTTCCTGCTGGAGCGGGACCGGGCCCCCACCTATCGTGTACGCGCGTTCCGTACGGCCTCCGCCGTGCTCGGCGCGCTCCCGGCGGACGAGGTGGCCGAACGGGCGACCACCGGGTCGCTGGAGTCGTTGAAGGGCGTCGGGCCGAAGACCGCGCAGGTGGTGCGCGAGGCGCTGGCCGGGGAGGTGCCGGGCTATCTGCGGCAGCTGGAACAGGGGACCGAGGCCCCGCCGACGGGCGAGGGCGCGGGTGCGGAGCTGTTGAAGCTGATCCGGGGCGACTGCCATGTGCACTCCGACTGGTCGGACGGCGGCAGCCCCATCGAGGAGATGGGCCGGACCGCCGCGCGCCTCGGCCACGACTGGACCGTGCTCACCGACCACTCCCCCCGGCTGACCGTCGCCCGCGGCCTGTCCCCGGAGCGGCTGCGGGAGCAGCTCGACGTGGTGGCCGCGCTGAACGAGACGTGGGCGCCGTTCCGGCTGCTCACCGGTATCGAGTGCGACATCCTCGACGACGGTTCGCTGGACCAGGAGCCCGAGCTGCTGGACCGGCTCGACGTGGTGGTGGTGTCCGTGCACTCCAAGCTGCGGATGGACGCGCGTGCGATGACCCGGCGGATGGTCGCCGCCGTCCGTGACCCGCACTCCGATGTGCTGGGGCACTGCACGGGGCGGCTGGTGACCGGGCGGGAGCGGCCCGAGTCGGAGTTCGACGCGGAGGCGGTGTTCGCGGCGTGCGCGGAGACGGGGACGGCCGTGGAGATCAATTCCCGCCCGGAGCGGCTGGATCCGCCCCGGCGGTTGGTGCGGGAGGCCGTGGAGGCGGGGGTGTTGTTCTCGGTCGACACGGACGCGCATGCGCCGGGGCAGTTGACCTGGCAGGTGTACGGGTGTGCTCGGGCGGAGGAGTGTGGGGTGCCGGCGGAGCGGGTGGTGACCACGTGGGGGGTGGAGGAGCTTCTCGGGTGGGCTCGGGATCGGGAGGTTCCGGAGGGGGTGCTGAGTGCCTGACCGCTCGGAGGGGTTCGGGGGGTTCGGTGGGTTCGGGGGGTTCGGTGGGTTCGGCGCGTGCGGGTGCGGCGTGGCTCGTCGCGCCACGCGGCGGAGCCGCATATGGATACAGCTCCGCGCCCCTGAGGGCGCGTGTGTCGGAGTCTTCAGAAAGGTGAGCCATGGGTAGGGCCGCTGTTTTTGATGTCGACGGGACCCTTGTCGACAGTAATCACCTGCATGTCGTCGCCTGGTGGGAGGCGTTTCGACAGGGTGGGCACCACGTGGCCATGCATGACGTTCATCGGGCGGTGGGGCTGAGGTCCGGGGATCTGATCACGCATGTGCTGGGTGAGGAGCCGGACCCGGAGGAGAAGGACGCGCTCAGTGCGGCGCACAAGGCGTTGTACGGGACGTACTTCGAGCGGCTGCCCGCCTTGCCGGACGCCGGGCGGCTGTTGCGGCGGCTCGACGGGCAGGGCTGGAGCGTGGTGCTGGCGACCTCGGCGAGCGGGGCGGA
>NZ_LRTR01000360.1 GCF_001550375.1 Streptomyces europaeiscabiei
GCCGCACGACAACCCGTACTGGCGGGCGCGCCCCGCGGTCGAGGTCGACCCCGAGCTGGTCGAGCGCCCCGCGCGGGTGGTGCCCGGGGCGCTGGGAGTGCTGGGCGGGGCGTGCGGGGTGGCCGGATGCGTGCTCACCACATGGTGGGCCGGGGTGCTGCCGGGGCTCGCGGTACGGGCGCTCGGGCTTCCGGCCGCGTACGCGGGTGCCGGACTCGGACCGGCGCAGTGGGCCGCGTACGCCGGGGCCGGGGCCCTGACACTGTTCGGGTTCGGCGGGCTGGCGCGAGGGCGGACCGGGCGGGCCTGGGTGCTGGGACTGTTCGGGCGGTACCGGGGGACCGTCCGCCGTACCGGGCTGCTCTGGGTGAACCCGCTCGTACTGCGCCGCCGGGTCGACGTACGGCTGCGGCACTGGCGGAGCGAGCCGATGGCGGCCGTCGACACGAACGGGGTCGCGCTGCGGGTCGTGGTCCTCGTGGCGTGGCGGGTCAGGGACACCGCGCGGGCGTTGCTCGGGATCGAGGACCACGAGCGGTATCTGCGCGAATGCGTGGAGGCGGCGGTCTCCCGGGTGCTGGCACAGCTGCCCGCGGACGTGCCGCCGGGCGCGCTGGTCAGGGACGCGACCCTGCGGAACACGGAGGCGGTGGGCGAGGCGCTGACCCGGCTGGTCGTGGCGGACACGGCGCCGGTCGGGATGGAGGTGTTCTCGGTCCAGCCGACCCGGATCGAGTACGCGCCCGAGGTGGCCGCCGTGATGCAGCGCCGCCGGATCGCCGCGCTCGACGCCCAGCACCGCGACACCGTCCTCACCTCGGTCGTCGACTCGGTCGAGGACACGGTGACCCGGCTGACCCTGCGCGGCCTGGTCGAACTGGACGACTACGAACGCAAGGCGCTGGTCAAGGACTTGACGGTGGCGTTCTACACAGGGCGGCGTGAAGTGTCCTCGTGAACCCCTGAATCGGTAGGGACGTCGTTGATATGGACACGGCCATGAGCCGCTCATAATCTGGGACTTGGTCTAGACCTGGAAACACCCCCACGTACTCCAGGGAGCGGCAGCATGCTCAATCACGCGCGGAACAGGACCAAGTGGTACGCGGTCACCGTCGGCCTGGCCACCACCGGAGCGCTCGTGCTCTCCAGTGGTGGCGCCACCGGCCACGGCTACACCGACCTCCCCGTCAGCCGGCAGAAGCTCTGTCAGAACGGCACCGTCACCAACTGCGGCGACATCCAGTGGGAGCCGCAGAGCGTCGAGGGTCCGAAGGGCTTCCCGGGCTCAGGGCCGGCTGACGGGGGGCTCTGCTCCGGTGGCAACAGCAGGTTCGGCCAGCTCGACGCGTCCAGCAGGCCGGGCGGCGGCGCCTGGCCCACCACCAGGGTGACGGGCGGCCAGAACTACACGTTCCGCTGGCAGTTCACCGCCATGCACGCCACCACCGACTTCAAGTACTACGTCACCAGGGCGGGCTGGAATCAGAACCACGCCCTGGCCCGCTCCGACCTCAACCTCACTCCGTTCTTCACCGTCCCGTACAACGGCCAGCGCCCGCCGTCCACGCTCTCCCACACGGGCCGTCTGCCGTCCGGGCTGAGCGGCCACCATGTGATCCTCGCGGTCTGGACGGTCGCGGACACCACCAACGCGTTCTACGCCTGCTCGGACGTCACCTTCTGACGTCACCTTCTGAGCGTCGGCGCCACCCGGCCCCGCGAGTTCTGAGCATCCCTTGAGCTGCGCGGGGCCCCCACGCGGGTACGTTCCCCACACACCGCCGACCAGGGCGTTGGCCGAACTCCGGGGGAACGCACCATGGACGTCTTCTTCTACCTCATTCCCGTGGTCATGATGACCTTCATCGGCTTCATGGCGTACCGGGTGCTGATCCGCTGGCTGCGCATCAGAAGCGCCTGGAACAGCGGGCTGACGGCCGAGGCGCGCTGCCTGAAGACGTTCATGACCGTCAGCGAGAGCATGGGTGAGCACAGCCGTGTGAGGACGACCATCCACCACGTGTACGAGTTCAAGACCCATGACGGCCAGGCCATCCGCTTCGAGGAGGAGGACGGTCCGATGACGACGGTCGAGGGTGACTTCGTCACCGTGTACTACACCGACGGCCCCCACGTGGTCGCCACGGCCCACGCGCCCGGCCAGCGGGTCAAGCAGGCCGCGGCCGGCCTCGGACTCCTGGCCTTCCTCGGGGTGGCCTTCGCGTTCTGCGTCTTCTTCATGGTCACCTTCCACCGGTTCTCCACGGACCCCTCGTTCCCGACGCCGTGACCCTCCTCAACTGACGGTCCGTCAACTAACGTGCGGCGACATGGAGTCCACTAGGCGCACGGTCGCACAGCTCGTCGCCGACCGGTGGGACGACCACCGGCCCGGGCTGTGGTTCGAGGAACAGGTCCTGACCCACCACGAGGTCGCCGCCGGAGCCGCCGCCCGTGCGGCACTGCTCGCCGACCTCCTGCCACCGGCCGCCGAACCGCACATCGGCGTCCTCCTCGACAACACCCCCGAATTTCCCCTGTGGTTGAGCGCGGCGGCCCTCGCGGGCGCCGCCGTCGCCGGGATCAACCCCACCCGCAGGGGACCCGAACTGGCCCGCGACATCCTGCACACCGAGTGCCGGGTACTGATCACGGAACGGGCCCACCTACCGCTTCTCGATGGTCTCGAACTCCCGGGTGTGCACGTACTGGTGACGGAGACCCAGTCCTACTCCGACCTCCTCGCCCCGTACGCCGGGGCCGCACCCGACCCGAGCCGGGCCGCCCCCGCCGACCGGCTCCTCCTCTACTTCACCTCCGGTTCCACCGGCGCCCCCAAGGCTGCGATCTGCTCCCAGGGACGGCTCGCCGCGGCCGGACGGGCGCTGGTGGACCGCTTCGGGGTGCGGCGGGACGACGTGCACTACATCTGCATGCCGCTGTTCCACGGCAACGCGGTCATCGCCGACTGGGCCCCCGCCCTGGTCGCCGGGGCCGGCATCGCGCTGCGGCGCCGGTTCTCCGCCTCCGGCTTCCTGGACGACGTACGGGCGTGCGGGGCCACGTACTTCACCTACGTCGGACGGGCCGTGCAGTACGTCCTCGCCACCGAGCCCCGCCCCGACGACCGCGACAACCCCCTGCGCATGGGCTTCGGCACGGAGGCGGGGGCGGTGGACGCGGCGGCGTTCGAGGAGCGGTTCGGGGTGCGTCTCGTGGAGGGGTACGGGTCGTCCGAGGGCGGGGCGGCGATCCAGCGGACGCCCGGGGCGCCCCCGGGCGCGATCGGGCGGGCGGCACCCGGCGACGACCTCGCGGTGGTCGACCCGCGGACGCGGAAGGAGTGCCCGCCGGCCCTCCACGCCGACGACGGGCGTCTGCTCAACGGCTCCGAGGCGATAGGCGAGTTGGTCAACCGCGGTCCCAACCCCTTCGAGGGCTACTGGCGCAACCCCGAGGCGGACGCCGCCCGCCGTCACGACGGCTGGTACTGGACCGGCGACCTCTTCTACCGCGACACCGGCGGCTTCCTCTATTTCGCCGGCCGCACCGACGACCGCCTCCGCGTCGACAGCGAGAACCTCGCCGCCGCCGTCATCGAGAACATCCTCGCCCGCTACGAGGGCGCCGAGGCCGTCGCCGTCTACGCGGTCCCCGACCCGGTCGCCGGGGACCAGGTCATGGCGACCATCGCGGGCGCCTTCGACCCGGACGGCTTCGCGGAGTTCCTCGTCTCCCAGCCCGACCTGGGCACGAAGATGACCCCCCGCTTCGTACGCGTCGTCCCGTCCATGCCCGTCACCGCCACCAACAAGATCCAACGCGCCGCCCTCCGCCGCGAGGGTTTCCGCTGCCCGGACCCGGTCTGGTGGCGCCCGCCGGGAAAATGGGCGTACCGCAAGTTCTCCGCCGTGGATCTGGCGCGCCTGGTGACGGAGTACCGGGCGCGGGGACGGGAGGAGCTGCTGAGAAGGTAGGGCTGGGCATACCTCCGGAACACCCCTTGCGCGTATGGCCGGTGCCCACCGCTCCCGCCTACCGTGACTCCATGATCCGAACGGTCGTACGGGATGTGGCGCGGGCGGTGGCCTACCTGCTGAGCGGTGTGCTGGTCGGCGGCCCCCTGCTGGTGGTGCTCCTGGTCCTGGGCACCCTGGGTCTCGCCCTGGCCCCGGTCCTCGTGGGCCTGCCGCTGCTCGCCGTGACCGTCCTGTCGGGCATCCCCGTCGGCGCGCTCGAACGGCGGCGGCTGGCCCTCACCGGCGCCCCG
>NZ_LRTR01000361.1 GCF_001550375.1 Streptomyces europaeiscabiei
TCAGTGGCGTGACATAGGGTTTTCGCGTGGAGCCCGATCTGTTCACCGCCGCTGCCCGACCCGCACGCCACCCCGGCCGATCCCGGCCTCGGCGCGTGGGCCCGGCTGCGGCTCACCGAGCGGGTGACCTGGCGGGAGTTGGCGTACACGGGGCTCCTCGGTTTCGTGCTGTGGCCGCTGGACGCGGCCGTGCTGTTGGGGGCACTGGGCCTGCCCGGCGCGATGATCGGGGCGCCCCTGCACCTGGCGACGGCGAGCGGTTCCGGCGGCGACGCACGGATCGCCAAGCTCTGGCTGATCGACTCCTACGGCCAGGCCCTGCTGTGCACGGCCATCGGCGTCGTCCTCCTCCTCGCGCTGCTGTGGCCCCTGGTCCAGTACGCACGGGCCCGCGCCGCGCTCGCCCGGCTGCTGCTCGCGCCGAGCCAGGCGGAGGCGGAACGGCGGCTGGGCGAGGTGACGCGCTCACGGGCCCGGCTGGTGGCGGCCTTCGAGGCGGAGCGGCGCCGGATCGAGCGCGATCTGCACGACGGGGCCCAGCAGCGGCTCGTGTCCCTGAGCATGACCCTGGGCCTGGCCCGGCTCGACGCCCCGCCCGAACTCGCCGACCGGCTGGCCGCCGCCCACCAGGAGGCCGATCAAGTCCTCGGCGAACTGCGGGAGTTGATCCACGGCATCCACCCCCAGGTCCTCGCCGACTACGGCCTCCCGGACGCCCTCGCCGACGCCGCCGACCGTTCCGCCGTCCCCGTGGAACTGGACGTCGACCTCCCGCGGTTCGCCGACTCCGTCGAGTCCGCCGCGTACTTCGCGGTCCGGGAGGCGCTCGCCAACATCGGCAGGCACAGCGGGGCGGAACGCGCGTGGATCGGCGGGCGGTACGAGGGCGGGCGGCTGCGGGTGGAGGTGCGGGACGACGGGGCG
>NZ_LRTR01000362.1 GCF_001550375.1 Streptomyces europaeiscabiei
GGACGACGGGGCGGGCGGCGCCGACCCCGCGCGGGGCACGGGCCTGACCGGACTCGCCGACCGGCTCGCCGTGCTCGATGGGAGACTGTCCGTGAACAGCCCGGCCGGCGGCCCGACCGTCCTGTCCCTGGAGATCCCGTGCCCGCAGCGCTGAAGATCGTGCTCGCCGAGGACAGCGTGCTGCTGCGGGAAGGACTCGTCGGCGTCCTGACCCGGTTCGGCCACGAGGTCGTCGCGGCGGTCGGGGACGCGGAGGCGCTGACGGCGGCCGTGCCGTCGTACGCCCCCGACCTTGTCGTCACCGACGTACGGATGCCGCCCGGCCTCACCGACGAAGGCTTGCGCGCCGCCCTCGAACTACGCGCGGCGGACCCGTCCCTGCCCGTCCTCGTCCTCAGCCAGTACGTCCAACGGGCCTACGCCGCGGAGCTGTTGGACACCGGCGACGGAACCGGCGTCGGCTATCTCCTCAAGGACCGCATCGGCCAGGTCGAACAGTTCGCGGAGGCGGTGCAGCGGGTCGCGGCCGGCGGCACGGTCGTCGACCCCGAGGTCGTACGGCAACTGCTGCGGCGCCGGCGTGATCCGCTGACGGCGCTCACCCCACGCGAGCGGGAGGTGCTCGGGCTGGTCGCCGAGGGCAAGTCGAACGGGGCGATCGCCCGCGACCTGGTCGTCACCGAAGCGGCCGTCGGCAAGCACATCGGGAACATCCTGGGGAAGCTGGACCTGCCGCCGGCGGAGGACACGCATCGACGGGTGCTGGCGGTGCTGGCCTACCTGCGGGGCTGAGGCCCGCACGGCGGAAGGGGGTGTGGGTGGCGGAGCCCTCACCCCGCGCGGCGGAGCCACGCAAAAACGACGATGGCGAGGCAGGTTCGCGCTTTCTGCGAACATGCCTCGCCATCGTCACCGTGCGCCGCCAGGGACTCGAACCCCGGACCCGCTGATTAAGAGTCAGCTGCTCTAACCAACTGAGCTAGCGGCGCAGACTCTGTCGCCCATCCGCCTTCGGCGGCTGGCAACAGAGAAAATACTACCTGGTCCGTCGGGGTGCCTTCGACCAGTTAAACGTGAGCTGGATCTCCGTACGTCCCCGCGTGTCTAGATCGCCAACGAGAGCAGGAGCGGCGCCGCTCCCCGGTTCAGTGTGTGCGCCGCCGCGCGCAACCGGTGCGCGTGTTCCAGCGGGAGCGACAGCGCGAGGCAGCCCACGGCGGAGCCCGCGGTGATGGGGACCGCCGCGCAGACCGTGCCCGGCGCGTACTCCTGGAGGTCGAGGACCGGGACCGTGGGCGTCTGGGCGTCGAGCTTGCTCAGCAGCACCTTCTCGTTGGTGATCGTGCGGGCGGTGAGCCGGGCCGGGCGGTGGCGCGAGAGATGGTCACGGCGGCCGTTGAGGTCGAGCTGCCCCAGCAGGCCCTTGCCGAAGGCGGTCGCATGGGCGGAGGAACGGAAGTCGACCCACTCGTGGACCGCGGGCATGGCCGGGCCGTCGGCCCAGCCGGTGACCTGGATCTCGCCGTCGAGGTATCGGGTGATGTAGACGGCGGCGCCCACCGAGTCGCGCAGCCGGTCGAGGGTGTGCTGGAGCTGCTCGCGCAGGGCCTGGTCATGACCCTCCGCGGAGCCCAGCCGGGCGAGCGCGGCACCGGTGACGTAGGCGCCGTCGGTGGTCTGTTCCACGTATCCCTCGCGGCGCAGCATCCGCAGGAGCGCGGTCAGGCGCTCGCTGTCGACGCCGGTGCGACGGGCGATCTCGGCGTCGGTGACGCCACCTGCGTGCTGCGCCACCGTCTCCAGGACGCGCAGGGCGTCCTGGGCCGAGTGGTACGGCGCGGTCGGCTCGTGCTTGAGCGCCACGGTTTCCCCCTGCGCTTCTCGGGCCGTTTTTCGGACAGCTTGCCGTTTCCCACGATACGGCCCAAGAGCCCTGCGCGGAGGGGTTGTTCACGATAAATTCCCCGGTCCTCCGGGCCTCCCAACTGCCGGACCAGCACTCTGGCATATGCCAAAGGCATGGCCCGGCGGGTGGACCTCGCCTGTTCCCACGCGTTCGCCCGTTCGCTCGGCGTAGTCAGAGGACCGCGCTCAGGAACTCGCGCGTTCGTTCGTGCGACGGATCGCCGAAGATCTTGTCGGGGCTGCCCGACTCGATCACCTGGCCGGAATCGAACATCAGAACTTGGTCCGAGATGTCCCGGGCGAAGTTCATCTCATGGGTCACGCAGAGCATCGTGATGTCGGTGGTGCGGGCGATGTCGCCGAGCAGGTCGAGGACGCCCGCGACCAGCTCGGGGTCGAGCGCGGACGTCACCTCGTCGAGGAGCAGCACCTGCGGGCGCATCGCCAGCGCCCGCGCGATCGCCACCCGCTGCTGCTGCCCGCCGGAGAGCTGGCTCGGGTAGGAGTCGCACTTGTCGGCGAGCCCCACGAGGTCGAGCAGCTCGCGGGCGCGCGCCTCGGCCTCGTCCTTGGAGAGCCCGAGGACGTTGACGGGCGCCTCGGTGATGTTCCGCAGCACCTTCATGTTCGGGAAGAGGTTGAACTGCTGGAACACCATCCCGATGTTCTTGCGGACCTCACGGCACTGCTTGTCGCTCGCCGGGTACAGCTGTTGCCCGGCGACGGTGATCCTCCCCTCGTCGGGCTTGGTGAGGGTCATCAGCAGCCGCAGGATCGTCGTCTTGCCGGAGCCGGACGGGCCGATCAGCGTGACGTGCTTGCCGGCGTCGACCGAGAAGTCCAGCCGGTCGAGGACGGTGTTGCTGCCGAATCGTTTGGTCACGTTCTCGAAGCGGATCAGTTCACCGGTGTCGGCCGGACGCGTGCCGGGCGACTCGGGTTCCTTCATCAGCGGGGTGTCAGCGGACAAGACGACGCTCCAGGGCTCGCAGGAGGAGGGAGGCGGGGTACGCGATGACGATGAAGGCGATGCCGACGGTCACGATGGCCTCGTTCATCTGGAAGGTCTGGGAGCCGAACTGGCGGGCCTCGCCGAGCATCTCCAGCACACCGATGGTCATCAGCATCGGCGAGTCCTTCAGCATCGCGATGACGTAGTTGCCGAGGGCGGGCACGACCCGGCGCAGCGCCTGCGGCAGGATCACCGCGGTCCAGGTGCGCGAGCGCGGCAGGCTGAGCGCCGTCGCCGCCTCCCACTGGCCGGCGGGCACCCCGTCGATACCGGCGCGGTACACCTCGGCGGTGTACGTCGAGTAGTGCAGCCCGAGGCCGAGCACGCCGGTGGCCAGCGCGGACAGGGTCAGGCCCCACTCGGGCAGTACGTAGAAGAGGAAGAACAGCTGGACCAGCAGCGGGGTGTTGCGGATGAACTCCGTGACCGCCTTGACCGGCCAGCGCACCGCCTTCAGCTTCGAGCGCTGGGCGAGGGCCCAGACCAGGCCGAGGGAGAAGGCGAGCAGTGAGCCCCAGAGAAGGGCTTGCAGGGTGACCAGTACGCCGTCCCAGAAGGCCGGCATGAAGTCGCCCAGTGTGGACCAGTCCCACTTCATGAGGCACCTCCGGGGGCCGACGTCTTCGCGGCCGTTCCTGTTCCCGTTCCTGTTCCCGCACCCGCTGCGGCCAGGTCCTGGGGGCGCCCGGCGACGGCCTCGCGCGGCCCGGGGACGCCCTTCGCGGGGGCCCGGCCGACGCCGGCCTTGGCCCGCCGCTCGACCTGGCGCATCACCCGGGTGATGGCGAAGGCGAGGACGAAGTACATGACGAGGATCACCGTGTAGACGGGCGCGCTCTGCCCGGTGGCGTTGCGCACCAGCTGGGCGGCGAAGGTCGTGTCGGCGACGCCGAGCACGGACACCAGGGCGGTGCCCTTCAGCAGCTCGATGAGCAGATTGCAGAAGGGCGGCACCATCTCCGGCCAGGCCTGCGGCAGCACGATCTTCCGCATCCGCTGGGCGGGTGAGAAGCTCAGCGCCACCCCCGCCTCGCGCTGCGCCGCCGGTACCGCGGCCACCGCGCCCCGCACGATCTCCGAACCGTACGCGCCGTACGTGCAGCCGAGGGTGAGCACGGCGGCCCACATCGGGACGAGCTGCCAGCCGAAGGTCAGCGGCACCACGAAGAACACCCAGATCATCAGGACCAGGGCGGAGGTGCCGCGGAAGATCTCGAAGTACGCGCCCGCCACGAACCGCACGATCCACAGCCGGTGCTGCCGGGCGAGCCCCACGGCGAAGGCGACGGCCGCGCCGAGGGCCGCGCCGTACACGGTCAGCTGGACGGTGATCCACACACCGCGCAGGAGCAGTTCCCACAGGCCCGAGCCGAAGGTGAATCCGTCGAGGAAACCGGCGGCGGTCACCTCGTTCACGGCACTCACGGAACCCATGGCGGTCATGTCGTTCATGGCACTCATGGGCGGCACTTCTCCTCTGCCCTGATGTCGGTCATCTGGTCCTTCGTGAACCCGAAGGGCCGCATGACCTCCAGCAGCTCCCCGCTCCGCTTCATCTTGTGCAGCTCGCGGTTGAAGGCGTCCCGGAGATTCCGCTCGGGCATCCGGAACGCGAACCCGCCGACGTCGACGACCGGCTTGCCGTCCACGATGGGGGTGACCTCGTCGGTCGCCTCCGCCTTCGTGCTCCTGGTCTGTTCGACCACGTTCCGCACGGTGACGGCGGTGCCCGCGAACACGTCGACCCGGCCCTGTTCGACGGCGAGGAGACCGGCCAGCTGGTCGGGCAGGGTGTCGATCTTCTTCACCCCGGCCGCTTCGGCGTAGTCGATCTCCGCGTAGCCGATGCCGGTCGCCATACGGGCCCCGGTCCGCGCGATGTCGGCGTAGGTGCGCAGCTTCTTCGGGTTCCCCTTGGGCACGATGAAGGCGTCCTTCATCTGGTACTCGGGGTCGGCGAAGAGCACCTGTTCACAGCGCTCCGGGTTGATGTACATGCCGGCGGCGACCACGTCGAACTGCAGGGAGTTCAGCCCGAAGATCAGCGAACCGAACTCGGTCGGGAACGGTTCGACGTGATCGACGCCGAGTCTGCGGAAGATCCGCGTCGCGATGGCCGGCGCGGAGCCCGTGATCTCGCCGTCCTTGCCTATGTAGCCGTACGGCTGCTCACCCGCGATGCCCAGCCGGACGGTGCCCTTCGCCCGCAGCTGCTGCAACAGCTGTCCGCCGTCGCCGGTGTCCGCGGTCGCCACCCGGCTGCACCCGCTGCTCGCACCGACCACCGCGCCCGTGCTGACCAGGGCGGCGGTGCCGGTGAGCAGGGTGCGGCGGGGGATGCCGGGTCTGCTGGGATGTCGGCTTTTCCTGTCGTGTGTGTGCAATCGAGCCATGGCCGCGCGGCTACCCGAGGCGGCAACGGGTATGCCAGTTCTTTTCCGGTCCTTCACGCACCGGTGCCCGCGGCGAACGGGCGTGGTTGAAGCCCGGGCCACGGGGCAGGCGCCACCGGACGGACGTGATGATGCAAGGAGGCGTCGATGGCGGAACGGCACGTCGAGATCGCGCTCGACCGGCGCGGGGTCCGCTGCACGGCCCGGTTGCTGGACGACCGCGCGCCGGTCACCTGTGCGGCGGTGTGGGACGCCCTGCCCCTGTCCGGTGACGTCTACCACGCCAAGTACGCCCGCAACGAGATCTACGCCCTCTTCCCACCCTTCGCCGACCGCGAGCCACCCCTGGAGAACCCCACCGTCACGCCCATCCCGGGTGACCTCTGCTACTTCTCCTTCGCCGGCACGGAGCTGGCGACGAGCGCGTACGGCTACGACCGGGAGGTCCGCCCCGGCGCGACCCTCGTCGACCTGGCCCTCTTCTACGAACGCAACAACCTGCTGTTGAACGGGGATGTGGGGTGGGTGCCGGGCATCGTGTGGGGCCAGGTGGTGTCGGGCCTGGACGAGATGGCGGAGGCGTGCAACGACCTGTGGAGGGCGGGGGCGCTGGGGGAGAGCCTGCGGTTCAGCCGGGCATGACGGCGCAGGGCGCCCAATGGCCCGGGGGCGCGGTCGTTCGGCGGGTGCGGGTGGTTCGTGGTTGCTCGCGCAGTTCCCCGCGCCCCTGAAAAGCAGGGGCTGCGCCCCGTGCTTTTCAGGCCTGCAGGGCCGTCGCTTTTCAGGCCCGTAGGGCCTGGTCTTTCAGGGGCGCGGGGAACTGCGCGAGAAGCCCCACCCACCCGCACCCGACCACGCACCCCCCTCGGGGTCGAAGGGGCAGCGCCCCTGGAGGACGGGACGGGTAGGAGCGGCGGGGGTGATCAGAGCCGGGGCGGCACTACCCCCGCAACCCCCGCCTCGTACAACGCATGCCCCACCCGCAACACCAGATCATCCCGATGCCGAGCCGCCACCACCTGAACCCCCACCGGCAACCCACCCCCGTCCACCCCCACAGGCACACTCGCCGCAGGCTGCTGCGTCAGGTTGAACGGGTACGTGAACGGCGTCCACCCGGTCCACCGCCGATGCCCGGACCCACCCGGCACCTCCACCCCCGCCTCGAAGGCCGTCACGGGCAAGGCGGGCGTGACAAGCACGTCGTACCGCTCATGGAACGCCCCCATCCGCCGCCCGAGATCCATCCGCACATCCACCGCCGCCAGATAGTCCAGCGCGGACATGGACGCCCCGAGCTCCCGTACCTCCCGCAACCCGGGGTCCAACACCAGCCGCTCACGCGGCCCCAGCCGCTGCGTCACCCGCGCCGCCCCGCTGAACCACAGCGTGTGGAACGCCTCGACGGGATCGGAGAAGTCGGGGTCGGCCTCGGTGACGTACGCCCCCAGCCCGGCGAGCCCCTCCACGGCCCGCCGCACCGCGAGGGCGACGCCCGGCTGTACGGCGACCTGCCCGCCCAGCGACGGCGAGAACGCGACCCGCAGCCCCCGCACCCCACCGGCGAGCGCGTCCACGAAGGACCCGGGCGCCGGCCCGAGCCCCGACCAGTCCCGCGTGTCGGGCCCGGAGACGACGTCCAGCATCAGCGCGGCGTCCGCCGCGTCCCGCGTCAGCGGCCCCACATGCGCCAGCGTGCCGAAGGCACTCGCGGGATACAGCGGCACCCGCCCGTACGTAGGCTTCAGCCCGAACACCCCGCAGAAGGCCGCCGGGATACGCACGCTGCCACCCCCGTCCGTGCCCAGCGCCAGCGGCCCCGCCCCGAGCGCGACGGCCGCCGCGGCGCCCCCGCTGGAGCCCCCGGCCGTACGCGAGAGGTCGTACGGATTCCGTGTCACCCCGCTCAGCGGCGAGTCGGTGACGCCCTTCCAGCCGAACTCGGGCGTCGTGGTCTTCCCCAGGAAGACGGCACCGTGCTCGCGCAGCCGGGCCACGGAGGGCGCGTCCTCGTCCCAACCACCCGCAGCCGAGATCGTGCTGGAGCCCTTCAGCGTCGGCCCGCCCCGCATCAGCAGGATGTCCTTCACCGTGACCGGTACCCCGTCCACCGCCCCTGCCGGTTCCCCGCGCCGCCAGCGACCCTCCGACTCCCGCGCCTGGGCGAGGGCCGGCTCGGCGTCGACGCGCACGAACGCGTTCACGTCCGGCTGCACCCGCTCGGCCCGCTCCAGCGTCGCCCGCGCCACCTCCACGGGGCTGAACTCGCCCTTGCGGTACCCCTCGACGAGTCGTAGGGCGGACAGCTCCGTCAATCGCGTCGGCTCCGACATGCGGCCCCTCCCAGGGGAGTTCAGTGTCCGGGTACGTACCCGCGCTGCTTGTCGACCACGTGGGGCAGCGGCTTTCCCGCCTCCCACAGTTCGAACAATTCCACGAACTGGGCGCCGAGTTCGTCCCGCCACCCCACCGTGTCCCCGCTCATGTGGGGAGAGACGATCAGCCCCGGCACCTCCCACAGCGGATCGTCGGGACCCAGCGGTTCGCGCTCGAACACATCCAGCGCCGCCCCCGCGATCCACCGCTTCCGCAGCGCCTCGACGAGCGCGTCCTCCACCACGAGCTGCCCACGCCCCACATTCACGAACCGCGCGGACGGCTGCATGACCCCGAACCGCCGGGCGTCGAACATGCCGAACGTGGCCTCCGTCAGCGGCGCGGCCGCGATCACCCAGTCGGCGCGGGCCAGCAGCCGGTCGAGGTCCTCCGGACCGTGGACGCCGGCGCGCGCCGCCCGGCCGACCACGGCCGTATGGAGGCCGAGGGCCTTGAGGTGGCGTGCGACGGCCCGCCCGATCGGCCCGGACCCCACCACACAGGCCCGCCCGCCCGCCACCCGCAGCGTCTCCCGGTGCCGCCACTCCCGCCGCCCCTGCAACTCCCAGCTGCGCGGCAGATCCTTGGCCATCGCCAGGACGAGCGCGGCGACGTACTCGGCGATCGGCGCGTCGAAGACCCCGCGCGCGTTCGTCACCACCGTGTCCTCGTCGGCGGCGAGCCCGGGGCCCAGCAGATGGTCGACGCCCGCGCTCGCCGTGTGCACCCAGCGCGGCCGGGGCCCGTCGCCCGGCCAGGCGTCCCGCACCGCACGGGACGCGAAGTCCCACACCAGGAGCACATCGGCGTACGGCAGGCGCTCGGCCAGCGTCGAGGCGTCGACGTACTCGATCGTGGCCCGCCCGGTGAGCCGTCCGAGCCGGGGACGCGGCTCGGTGTCGAGGACGAGGAGGTGCGGGCGGTGCGACGAGGTCATAGGCGTAAGACACCAATCACAAACGGAAGCGGCTCTACCGGCCCCACGGGATGCGTGTGACATGCACTGATTGACCACGCTCGCACTCGAACCTACCTTCGTCAACACGGACTTGCGCACGGTCTGTCGTCCACACTTCTCTCTCCGTGAGGCCGGTGGCTGTCATGAACGTCTCCTTCCTCGGTGGGCCCCTGCCGCAGCGCGGCGTCGGTGTCATCGCCCCGTTCGACTTCGCCCTCGACCGCGAGCTGTGGCGCTGGGTCCCGGACGACGTCTCCCTCCACCTCACCCGGACCCCGTACGTCCCGGTCGAGGTGAGCCTCGACCTGGCCCGGCTGGTCTCCGAGCACGAGACGCTCCACGATGCGGTCCGGGCCCTGAACGAGGTCGCGCCCGAGGTCGTGGCCTACGCCTGTACCAGCGGCAGTTTCGTCGGCGGGGTCGCGGGGGAGCGCGCGATGGGCGAGGCGATGACCCGCGCGGGCGCAGTGCACGCGGTCACCACCTCGGGCGCGATGCTCGCCGCCCTGGCCGAGCTGAACGCGCGCCGTGTCGCGCTGGTCACCCCGTACACCGACTCGGTCACCCAGTCCCTGGAGGAGTACCTCGCGGAGGCGGGCATCCAGGTCACCGGCCGCGCCTCGCTCGGCCTGGTCCGGCACATCTGGAAGGTTCCGTACCACGATGTGGTCGCCATGGCCCATCGCGCGGTCCGCTCGGCGACGCCGGACGCCCTCTTCATCTCCTGCACCAACCTCCCCACGTACGACGTCATCCCCCAGCTGGAAGCGGAACTGCGGATGCCCGTTCTCTCGGCCAACCAGGTGACGATATGGGCGGCGCTGCGTCATCTGGGTACCCGGGCGGTGGGTCCGTACCAGGCTCTGCTCGACGAGTCGGCCAGGCAGACGTTCGGTGCGGGACCTGTTCCGCCACCGCCGGTACTGCCGGAAGAACAGGAAGGTTGGGCATGACCTCACTCGGTTTCCTCTACCCGGGCCACTCCGCCGAGGACGACTATCCGCGTATGGAGCAACTGCTCGGCAGCGACATCAGGGTGGACGTGGTGCACACCGACATCGGCGAGGACGCCCACCGCGTGGACGCCCTGCGCGAGATGGGCGCCCCCGAACGACTGGCCGCCGGCTGCGAGGCCCTGCGCCTCTCCGGCGCGGAGGCCGTCGTCTGGGCCTGCACCAGCGGCAGTTTCGTCTACGGCTACGAAGGCGCCCACGACCAGATCCGCGCCCTCGCCCGCGCGGCGGGCCTCCCCGCCTCCTCCACCTCCTTCGCCTTCGCCCACGCGGCCCGGGAGGTGGGAGCCTCCAGGGTGGCCGTGGCGGCGACCTACCCCGACGACGTGGCCCGGCTCTTCGTCGACTTCCTGGCAGCGGCAGGCGTGGAAGTCCTGTCGGTACGGGGTGCGGGCATCATCACGGCGGCGGAGGTGGGCACCTGGGGCCTCGACGAGACCCTCACCCTGGCCCGTTCGGCCGACCATCCCGATGCCCAGGCCCTCCTCCTCCCGGACACGGCGCTCCACACGGCCTCCCACATCCCCACCCTGGAGAAGGAACTCGGCAAACCGGTCCTCACCGCCAACCAGGTCACGGTCTGGGAGGCCCTGAGGCTGGCGGACAGGAGGGTCAACGCCCCGGAGCTGGGGACGTTGTTCACACGCGAGCCGATCGTGCAGGTCTAGTGCCGGGGCGAACGGTTTCCGGGCGAGAGCCCCGCACCCCGTTCTCGGGGGCGCGGGGAACCGCGCGACAAGCCCTCACCGAAGCCGCGCCTCGGGGGTGGAAGGGGCGCGGCCCCTGGGGACGGGACGGGTAGGGGCGGCGGGCGCGGGAATAACCGGAGCCACCCTCCTGTTAGCCCGGACCGTAGCCGCCACCGATCCGCCCGCAGGAGGCCCCACCGTGACCACAGACGAGATACGAGGCGAAGCCAAGGGCACCGCGCCGGTCCCTCTCTCCGTCCTCGACCTGGTCACGGTAGGCGTCGGCCGCACAGCCACGGATGCCCTGCGCACCAGCGTCAACCTCGCCCGCCAGACAGAATCCCGCGGCTTCCACCGCTACTGGGTGGCCGAACACCACTCCATGCCCGGCGTGGCCTCGTCCTCCCCGGCCGTGATCCTCGCCCACCTCGCCGCCCACACCACCCGCATCCGCCTCGGCTCAGGCGGCGTGATGCTCCCCAACCACGCCCCCCTGGTCATCGCGGAGCAGTTCGGCACCCTCGAAGCGATGGCCCCCGGCCGCGTCGACCTCGGCCTCGGCCGCGCCCCCGGCACGGACGGCGCC
>NZ_LRTR01000363.1 GCF_001550375.1 Streptomyces europaeiscabiei
CGGCCGCGCCCCCGGCACGGACGGCGCCGCCGCCGCCGCCCTCCGCCGCTCGGCCCGCCTCAACGAGAGCGCCGACGACTTCCCGGAACAACTCGCGGAGCTGACCCGGTTCCTCGACGACGACTTCCCGGACGGCCACCCCTACCGCCGTGTCCACGCGGTACCGGGCCCCATCCAGAGCACCTCACCCGGCGGCGTCCAGTCCCCGCACCGCCCCCCGGTCTGGCTGCTCGGCTCCTCCGGCTTCAGCGCCCGCCTGGCCGGCTCCCTCGGCCTCCCCTTCGCCTTCGCCCACCACTTCTCCGCGCGGAACACGATCCCGGCACTCGACCTGTACCGCGAGTCGTTCCGCCCCTCGCCGGTTCTCGACGCCCCGTACGCGCTGATCGGCGTCTCGGCCCTCGCCGCGGACGAGGAGAAGGAGGCCCGCCGCCAGGTCAGGGCCGCCGCGCTCAACATGGTCCGTCTGCGCACGGGCCGCCCCGGCCTCGTCCCGACGCCGGAAGAGGCGGAGGCGTACGAATTCAGCGTGGCCGAACAGGACTTCATCGACTCCTGGAACGCCGACGTCGTCCACGGCACCGTCGACGAGGTCCGCACCCGCCTCGACGACCTCCACAAGCGCACCGGCGCCGACGAGCTGATGCTCACCAGCCACGCTCACAGCCCCGACCTGCGCCTGCGCTCGTACGAACTGATCGCGGACGCCTACGACCTGCCGCGCGTCCCCCGTACCGAAGCCGAACCGCAGGCCTGATCGGAGCACCTGGGCCCTCAGGGCCCGTCAGGCCTGAGGGCAGGCCGCCGCCCCCAGCAGTTCCGCGATCCGTTCCGGCGGCACCGCGCGGGAGTACAGCCACCCCTGCCCGGTGTCGCAGCCGAGCCGGCGCAGCCGGGAGGCCTGCGCGTCGGTCTCCACGCCCTCCGCCGTCACCGACAGCCCGAGCCGGTGGGCGAGCTGGACGAGGGCCTCGACGATGATCTCGTCGGCGGGGTTGGGCTGTCCGTCGTCCCCGGCGGCCCCGCCCTCCTCCCCGCTCTCGTACTGGAACCCCCGTACGAACGCCCCGTCCAGCTTCAGCACCGACACCGGCAGCCGGCTCAGGTACGCGAGGTTGGAGTACCCGGTGCCGAAGTCGTCGATGGCGATGCGTACGCCCATGTCGCTGAGGGCCTTGAGCGCCTGCAGGGGGCGGCCGGCGGAGCCCATGAGCGCGGACTCGGTGAGCTCCAGCTGCAGCAGGTGCGGGGCGAGGCCGGTCTCCGCGAGGATCTCGGCGACGTCCGCGACCAGGTCGGAGTCCCAGACCTGGCGGACGGCGACGTTCACGCTGACGAAGATCGGCGCCCGGTCGGGGTGGTCGATCTGCCAGCGGCGGGCCTGTCGGCAGGCGGTGGCCAGAATCCACCGCCCGAGCTGGACGATCGAGCCGTCCTCCTCGGCCAGTGAGATGAACCGATTCGGCGTCAACAGGCCGAACTGCGGGTGATGCCAGCGCACCAGCGCCTCGACCCCGCGCACCTCGCCCTGCGCCATGCCCACCAGCGGCTGGTAGTCCAGGACGAACTCGCCCCGCCCGACGGCCGCCCGCAGCGTGGACGACAGGGCCTGACGGGTCATCCGGTGGGCGTTGCGCTCCGGGTCGAACAGCGTCCAGCGGGCCTTGCCGTCGGCCTTGGCCCAGTACAGCGTCGTGTCGGCGGCCTGCATCAGCCCCGTCGCCGTCGTGCTCGCCGACTGCCGCTCGACCACCCCGATCGAGGCGGAGACGGACAGCCGCTGACCGGCCAGGTCGAAGGGCGCCTGCAGGGCCTTGAGGACCGAGTCGGCCAGGTCGGCGAGTTGCTCCGTGCCGGTGGAGTCCTCCACGAGCAGTGCGAACTCGTCACCACCGAGTCTGGCCACCAGCGGTGCCCCGGCAGCCGTACCGGCCGTGCGGAGGAGGGCGGCCTCGTCGGCGCACCGGGTGAGCCGCTCGGCGACGGCCGTGAGGAGCCGGTCGCCGGCACGGTGGCCGAGCGTGTCGTTGACCGCCTTGAATCCGTCCAGGTCCAGATAGACCAGGCCGATCCGGCCGGTGCCGACCTCGTCGTACGCCTCCCGTTCGAGGGCGGCGGAGAGCTGTTCGAAGAAGAGCGTGCGGTTGGGGAGCCGGGTCACCGGGTCGTGCATCTGCAGGTGACGAAGCCTGGCCTGAAGCTGGCGGTTGGCGCTGATGTCGGCGACCGAGAGGAGCACCGCCCGCTCCTCCTCGGGCAGCGGTGCCACCGACACCTGCACCCACAGCCAGGTCCCGTCCGGCTGTTTCAGTCGGCGGGTACAGCGCAGCCGGGCCTGCCGGCCGCGCAGCACCTCGCGGTAGGCGTGCCAGGTCCGGGTGTCCGAGGCGAGGTCCACCAGGTCGGCGGCGACCCGTCCGACCAGCGGTTCCGCGCCCGTACTCAGCAGCGTCCCCATCGCACCGTTAGCGGTGATGACCAGCCCGTCCCGGTCCACGACGGCCATGGCGAGCGGCGCGACGGAGAACGCGGCGGGTGCCGTGGGACTCTCCCCCGACGGCGGGGACGACTGAACTGACGCATTGGCGTGACGTTCTGTAATCGCCGGCCGGACGAGGTCTGCCGCGGGCGCCGGCCCTTGGGACGTTCCGCTCACCGTTCGCTCCCGCAGTGCACTCGTTTTCGTACGGTCTCATGTGTCTCGTCGGAGCGGCCGAACCAAGTACGTAGGGCGCTCATAGCCGTGTCCGTGCAGGAAAGTGTGCCGATCATAGAGGCTGACCCCAAGGCCTTCTAGCCACTCTCCAGTCTCCCTGAACAACGACCTGATCTGACAGATCGTTTCTGCCCCGAGCTGAACGGCTTCCCCGCTCCGTCGACCGCTTGTGACGTTCCGTGAGCGTCCGGGGTGTCGGCCATTGGGGGCCATCCGACTCGTTCTCGCCCGTTCCTCACTCTTCTGGTGCAAGCAAACAGGGCAAAGTACTACTAATTCCGAAAATCTGGACGCGGTGTTCACAAGATCCGCATCCGGAGGTCTCCGTGCAGCGTCCGCTCCCCTGGAAGGAACTTCTCGGCGACCGGGCGCCCACTCTGCGCAGTACAGCGGCCATGCTCACCTCCCTCACCGCGCTCGCCGCGACCTCTCTGATCGCGGCCCCCTCCGCCGTACCGCTGTCGGAGCCGTGCACGCTGCGACGCACCCAGGCGCATCACTCGGAGGGCATCGACACCTGGAACTCTGCCTATCCGCGCCCCACCCGCGACCTCGACGCCGTACTCGTATTCTTGTCATTCCCGGACGCGGCCCCTCTCACCACACCGGCAGAGCTGACCGCGGATCATTTTCCGGCCACCAGCGAGTTCTTCGAACGCGCCTCGTACGGCAAGTTCGCACTCCGCCCCCATCCGCGCCGCGAGTGGCTGGAGATGCCCCAGCCGTCGACGGCGTACGCCATACGACGCGACTGGAACGCGACCCACCGGGCCGCCTACCTCAGGGACGCGCTCGCCACGGCCGACCCGCACGTCGACTTCTCCCGCTACGACATCGTGTACTTCGTCGCCGACCCGCACGCGCCCGGCGTCGACTCGGACGCCACGAAGGTGGTCAACCTCGAAACCCCGCTGGAGGTCGACGGCACGGGCCTCCGTCGGGTCGTCACCGTGTTCGAGCGGCACCCCCCGGACCGCCTCGTCCTCGCCCATGAGACCGGCCACGTCTTCGACCTCCCCGACCTCTATCACCGCCCCGTCGACGGCAAGGGCGACTGGGACACCCATGTCGGCGACTGGGACCTCATGGGCAGCCAGTTCGCCCTGGCGCCGGACCTGTTCGCCTGGCACAAGTGGAAGCTGGGCTGGCTGGAACCGCGCCAGGTGACGTGCGTACGGGGGGCGGGGAGCACCCGGTTGACGCTGGAGGCGGCGGGGGCGGGGCCGCGGGGGGCGTACGAGGGGGAGACGGGAGAGGCCGGGACGGGAGAGGCCGGGGGTGGTGAGGTTGTCGGACGTGCGGGTGGTGCCGGTGGCGGTGGCGGTGGGAGCGAGGGCGGGATGGTGGCCGGCGTCGGGGTGCGGACCTTCGGGGCCGGACGGGGTACGAAACTGGCGGTCGTCCGTACGGGTCCCGACAGCGCGCTCGCGATCGAGGCGCGGGGTGCGGTCGGCAACGACGGTTCCGTCTGCACGCAGGGCGTCCTCGTCTACCGCATCCGCAGCGGCGCCGAGTCCGGCGGCGGCCCCATCGAGGTCCTGGACGCCCATCCGCGCACCGAGGCCTGCTGGGAGGACTCCGTGTACCCGCCCCTCGCGGACGCACCGGTGAGTGTGGGTGAGAGCTTCACGGTGCCGGGGGAGGCCGTACGGGTCGAGGTGGAGGGGCGCACGGCGGCCGGGGCGTGGACGGTGCGGATCGTGACGGGGTGATGGGGGTCGGGTGGGGGTGACCGGGTGGAGGAGACCGGGTGGGGGTGTGCCGGGGAACGAAGGAAGCCCCTCGCTTCCGCGAGGGGCTTCCTTCGTGTCGTGCGCCGCCAGGGACTCGAACCCCGGACCCGCTGATTAAGAGTCAGCTGCTCTAACCAACTGAGCTAGCGGCGCCTGCTGACGTCGTAGACCTTAGCACCCTGATCGGCGGGAGGAAAAATCGATACGCGCACGGTCGCGGAGGCACTCGCGCGGGCCGCCCGGACGGCTGCCCAGAGCAGTACCTCGGGCCCCGGAAGCCAAGGTCGGCGGGTGTCCGGAGCGACGAGCCAGCGGGATCCGAGGCGGGTGATTCCGGGTGCGTCCGGCGTGCTGCCGCCGGCCTCGCCGATGCCCCTGGCGCCGGCTTCGAAGGTGCTGTCACCGCCGGTGTGGAGGACGGCCGGGACGGTCACGGCGTCGCCCGCGCCGTGACAGAGGAGGGGCGGGACGGCGCCCGTGCGGCCGGGGGAGCCCCACTCCTCCCACTCCAGGAGCGTGGGCAGCCGGTGGGCGGTGCCGGGGGAGGCGAACAGCAGCATGCGCCCGCGGTACACGGCGATGGGTCCCGAGCCGGGGCCCTCGTCCCATAACCGGTCGAGCATCCGCCGTCCGAAGATCGCCGGCACGCTGACGACGTCGAAGACGGTCCCGCACGGCAACACCACCGGCGCGGCAGGCCGCTCCTCCCACAGCGTCAACGTGCTGCGCGGATACATTCCTGCCGAGGCCAGCCAAGCCGCCCCTTCCGCCGTGACCCTCGCGACATCGGCCCCGTCCTGCGGGTACCTGCCCGTCTCAACTCCACCGCTCATACACCTAGGTCTACCGTCCGTGACGGTCCGAACCCGAGTGGTTGCCGGAAATTGGTACGTGAGATGGGCAAGTGGGGTATCTTGCCCGCCCGGCATATGCCGGGCGGTGTTTCCTCCGGCGGGGAGGGCACTCACCGGTCGTGCACATGACCGCGGGCAGTGGTGCCGCCGGCAGGACGGGGGAGGGCGGACTCAGCGGCACCCCGCAAGCGCCGCTGAGCGAAACCCCGCCCCGACCCCGACCTCGGCACCGGCTCCGGCCCCGGGTTGCCTACCGGCCCCGGGTTGCCTACCGGCCCCGGGTTGCCTACCGGCCCCGGGTCGCCTACCGGCCCCGGCCGTGCAACCCCCGCTCAGATGGACTCCGGCCCACTGACGTCCCGCCCTCGCAGGAGCTCCCGCCCGTACTCGACCATCTTCTTGGCATAGTCCTCGGTCCACTCCGCCCGCTCGGCGATATCCGCCGAGGTCAGCCGATCGAACCGCCGAGGATCCGCCAGCTGCGCCGCCGCCATCGCCTGGAACTCCACGGCCCGGTCCGCCGCCGCCCGAAACGCCTGCGCCAACTCCGTCGCCCGCGACAGCAACGCCCGCGGATCGTCGATCGACTCCAGATCGAAGAAGTGCTCGGGGTCGCCGGCCGCCTCCGCCGGCTCGAAGAGCAGGGGCGCGGGGCGTAGCCGCGGTTCGTTCCGACGCGACGTGGGCTCCGCCATGTCTTCTCCTCCTCGTACGACGGTTCAGTGGGCCGGTCCCCGGGAGCGTCCCGGGTGGAGGGCCACCGTCCATTCTCTCGTGACCGCGCAAGTGGGCATCGACCCTGCCCAGGCTCCCCACGCGCCGGCCCCCACACACCTGCGCCCCGAAGGCGCCGCCCGGCTCGCGCCGGTCCGAGCCCACTCCGGGCCACGCGCCCCCGAGCCGCAGATCAGGAGCCCGCGCTCCGCGGCCCCGGCCGCCAGCCCACCCGGTGCTCCGCCAGCTCCGCCAGCACCGCGTGGTTCGCCTCCCACCCGTCCGGGAACTTCACGGTCACCCCCAGCTGCACCGGCTCGGTCGACGGATGGTCGTCGAGCAGGTCGGTGACGCCCGCCCGGCACACCACGATGCACGCGTGCCGGTGCCGGGAGGCCAGGACACACAGCCGCCCGGTCTCCAGGTGGAACGCCGTCGCGTCGGGGCGCCCGGACAGCGGGTGCAGCACGACCGTGACGTCGTACTCGCGCCCCTGGAGCCGGTTGGCCGTGTCCACGACCACGTCCAAGACGCCCAGCTCGGTCAGTGCGGAGCGCACCGCGGCGGCCTGGTCGCGGTGGGCCGTGCCGACGGCGATCCGGTCGGCGGTCAGCGGCACGGGCTCCTCGGACCGCTCCGAGGTCGCCGCCCCACCCCGGTCGAGGAGTCGCCGCACGACCAGCGCGACGGCCCGTACCGCCTCGGGGTCGGTCCGTGGGGTGTGCCGGGCCGGCAGCTCCAGCAGACCCCACCCCGACTCGGCCGCCTCGTCGATGACCCGGTCCGGACCGGAGCCGTCCGACGGCACCGCGAACCCGAGCCGCCGGTCCCCGTGCCCCGTGCCGCTGCGGAAGGGGGTGAAGGGGTAGAACGCGTCGGAGACCAGGGGCGCCGCCGAGGCCGGGAGCCGCCACGACACCGGCAGCCGGTGCTGGGGCAGCTCGGGGTTGTGGGCCAGCAGCGTCGTCACCGCCGAGGCCGACGGGTCGTACGACAGCCCCGCCCACTGCTCGCTGCCCACGATCGCGAACGGGTCCAGCTGCCCGGGGTCACCCACGAACAGCGCCCGCTCGAACAGCCCCGCCACGGCCAGCAACGCGTCCGACCGCATCTGGTACGCCTCGTCGACGATCGCGTGCCGCCACGGCTCGACCCCCTTGACGTGCGCCCACTTCGCGGCCGTGGAGATCACGACGTCCAGCCCGGCCAGATCGGCCGCCTTCGTCGACTTCCGTACATTCGCCAGATCGTCCAGCGCCTTGTCGTACGGGTCGCTGTCGCTGCTGTGCAGCCGGCCGACCGGGAGGTCCGGGTCCTTCTCGGCGAGCCGGACGACCAGGTCGTCGACCTGCGCGTTCGTCTGCGCGATGACCATCAGGGGGCGCCCGGCGGAGGCGAGTTCGAGCGCCGCGCGGACGACGAGTGTCGACTTCCCGGCGCCGGGCGGCGAGTCGACGACGACGCCGCGCGCGTCGCCGTGCAGCGTGTCGCGCAGGATCGCGTCGGTGGCGCGGCCGGCCGCCGCCCCGGGGTCGAGCAGGGCCTCGGTGGGGGTCACAGAACATCCTCGTCGGTCACCGGATCCGGCAGCGGTACGGCGTCGGGCTCACCCGGCGGCCCACCGTGCGTCCACGGTGTCTCCTCGGGGTCCGGCAGCTTCGCCCCGCCCCGCTGGTCGTGCTCGAAGAGGGTGAAACAGAGCAGGTCGCCCCGGTCGGGGACCGACCCCGCCTCCGGCTCCTTGCCCCGCCCCATCTTGTCCATGATCCGCAGGACCAGAAGGCCCTCGTCCCCCTCGCCCTCCTCGTACCCCACGAACTCCGCCGTCTGCGGCTTCCCGCCCAGCGAGCGGTACACCTTCGCCCGCTCCCCGAGATGCGGCCGGTCCCGCGTCGCCACGGTGACCAGCGGCCGGGGGCTCGGCCGCTTGCTCTCGCTGTAGGCCATGACGACGTCCGTGACCTCTCCGGCGAACGCCTCCCCGGCCAGCCGCCGCCCGGCCATGACGAGGGGGTCGTCCAGGGCCTCCTGGGCGTCGAGGCGGGCCTGTTCCCGCTCGCGCGCGGCCAGTTTGTTCGCGGCGGTGACCGCGTCGTCGATGCGGGGCTGCGGGGGCTCCCCGGCGACGATCCGGTCCCGGTGGCCGGTGAAGGACCAGCGGTCGCGGGTCCACCGGTCGGCCGCGTGGGCGCCCTCCGGCAGGGCGCGCAGCAGGTCGAGGCCGTGCCAGACCGCGTCCCAGGTGGGCCGGGTGCGGCTCTCGACCAGGGCGCGGATCTCCCGCTCGGCGGCGGTCAGCGCGCCCAGCCGGTCGTCGGCCTCCAGGCCGTCCTCGGCGGCGGCCAGGGCGA
>NZ_LRTR01000364.1 GCF_001550375.1 Streptomyces europaeiscabiei
GCGAGCCGCGCCCGGTCGTACCGCTCGATGGCCGGGGCCAGCAGCTTGTTGTCGAACGCCGGGTCGGTCGCGGGCCCGGCGGGCGGCCACAGCAACTGGCCCCCGGCGTCCCGGGCCAGCTCGGCCCGCCGCGCCGCCGCCTCACCCGACTCCCCCTCCGGGGGGTCGATCCAGGCGAGCAGCGACGCCAGATGCTGGTCCTCCACCCCGGACTGCCCGGTCGCCCAGTGCCGCGACAGCAGGTCGGTCAGCGCGAGCAGCAGCGAGGAGCCCGGCACCCGGGCCCGCTCCCCGAAGTGCGTGAGCCACCTGCCGAGCAACGGCACGCGCGGCGGCGCCGGATGGGGCGCCTCCGGGTCCTGCTCGGCGGTGCGCCGGAACCGCATGGAGCGCCCGAGGAGCCGTAGGAAGTCGATGCCCGTCCGGCTCGGCAGGATCAACTGCGGGGCGTCCGCGCACAGTTCGACCTCGACCTTGACGCGCTTGCCGGTCTCCGGGTCGGTTTCGCTGCGCTCGGCCGCCTCCACCACGTCGGCGTACGTGTCCACGTACGGCAGCACGATGTCGGCCAGCTCGGCCAGGAACGCGAACCGCAGGTCACGGTCCCGGGGCTGGGGCACCACCAGCAGCCGGGGCGCGTCCCGGTCCGTGCCGACGAGCGCGCCGAGCGGGGCCCCGGCCTCACCGGCGGTGGTGAGCGGCACGAGGACGAGGGGGCGGGCCGCGAGATGCCGGTGCAGGACGGTGGCCGTGGGCTGGGCGCGTCCGGTGCTGACGGCTTCGAAGCGGGCGAGGGTGGCGATCAGCGACACGGAACCCCCTCAGGGACCGAACCGGGGAGGACGGCGGCTTGCGGACGCCCGGCGGTGGCCCCCAGCGCCTCCGCCCGCAGCTCCGCCGCCCTGCGCAGCGCGGCCAC
>NZ_LRTR01000365.1 GCF_001550375.1 Streptomyces europaeiscabiei
GCCGCCGCCAGGACGTCGTCGACCGTCGTGAGGCCGCCCAGCTCGGCGCGTGTGGCCCGGCCCAGGGAGGTCACCGCGCCCTCCGCGCGGGAGCGGGCCCGGCAGTGGAAGGCCAGCTCGCAGGCGGCGAGGCACTCCGGGGCATAGGAGGCGGACAGCGCCTCGACGGCCGTCGTCAGCCGCTCCTGGGGGAGGTCCGTGGCGAAGCAGGTGCCCTCGGGGAGCGTGTCCGCGATCTCCTCGATGCGGGTCAGCCGAGCCAACTGGCGGCGCGTGACCGCCCGTTGCTTGCGGATGTCCACCGCGGCGGCCGTCGGGAGGTTGGTGAAGTCCTTGGGGCAGACCAGCAGCACCCGGTGGCGGACCTCGGGCGCGGGGGCGCCCTTGCGGGCCTCGCCGCCGAGCCGGGCGGCGACCTCCTCCAGCGCCAGCACGTACACCGCGGACTGGCGGGCCGCCGCGCCCACCTTCGCGGCGTCCGCCGAACCGTCCAGCATCGGGAAGGACTTGATCTCGACGACCGACCAGCTGCCGTCCGGGTGGACCACCACCGCGTCCGGCTCCAGGAACGCGGGGGTGCCCGCGACGTCGAGCGCGAACATGGGGTGGTCGAGCAGCGCCCAGCCGCCGGCGTCCGTGGCCTCGCGCAACGCCAGTGCCGTACGGGCGGCGCGGCCCTCGGGGCCCACGGCCGTGAGGTCGGGGACCTTGGCGGAGGTCGGTGGCTCGGCGCCGGGGTCCAGTCTCTCGTGCACCAGCCGCAGCAGCTCCGCGCCGCCGTCCGCCTTGACCTTGGCCTCGAAGGCGTTGCCCCGCATGAAGGCGAACTGGGACTGGCCGAAGGCGGAGGGCGAGCCGAGCGCGTCCGCCAGCACCGCCTTGTTCACGCCCGCGCCGTCCAGGAGCGCGCGGCGCTCACAGCCCGGGTTGGCCGCGAGCGCGGCGAGGGCGCGCGCGTCCAGCGACTTGGGTGGAACCTCGGGTCCGCGCAGCTCAGCGAGCCGCTGCCGCAGCGCCGTCCCCTGCTTCCGAGGGGGCGGCACCCGGCTCGGGTTCGATGATCCGCTGCCGTGGAATTCGCTCACCCGGGGAAGTCTGGCACCCGGCACTGACAATTGGGGAAACCGAGCGGCGAGAGGCGGCCGTGGCTGGAACGACGGGCTCCTTGCCGTGCTGTCGGTCACCGTCGCCGAACCGGCCCGTGGCCATCGTCGGGAGTCCGAGCGCCGTGCGACACCGGTCCGCGGTCCGCAGCACCAGCGGTGCCAGCAGCAGGCCCGCCCCCATCACGGCGGCGCCCGCCACCGCGTCGAGGAAGTAGTGGTTCGCGGTGCCCATCACCACGATCGTGGTGATCAGCGGGTACGCGACGGCGGCGGTCCGCACGAGGCGTGAGCCGCCGCCGAAGCGCCAGAGGATCACACCGCACCACAGGGCCCAGCCGACGTGCAGGCTCGGCATCGCCGCGTACTGGTTCGTCATGCCGCCCAGACCCCGGGGCGCGCTGGCCTCGCCGCCCCACCAGCCCCACGAGCTGTACTGGGCCATCGTGTCGACGAAGCCGTGGGACGGGTCGAGCAGCCGGGGTGGGCAGGTGGGGAGCAGGGTGAAGCCGATGAGGCCGATGAAGGTGGAGGTCAGCAGCCAGGTGCGGGCCGCGCGGTAGCGCACGGTGCGGGACCTGAAGAGCCATACCAGGAGCGCGGGCGTGACCAGGTAGTGCAGCGACGCGTACAGGAAGTCGGCGGGTATCCCGATCCAGGGCTCACGGGTGAACAGACGGTTCAGCGGATGCTCGGCGTTGAGCCACAGGGCCTTCTCGATCCGCAGGATCGACAGGCCGTGGTCGACGGCGTGGGCGGTGTCGCCGCGGGCGAGCAGTCGGCCGGCCGAGTACGCCCCGTACACCAGCAGGATCAGCGGCAGCTCGGTCCACCAGCGGAGCCGCGCGGTCGGCGCCCCCTCGGTAACCGGTGCGCCGGCCCTTCTGGTAACCGGTGCTTCGGTCGCCTCGGTCTGCGGCATCCGAACGTCCTCCCCCATCTGCGTGCCTCGGTGTCCACCCGTGTGCGGTGTTCATCTGTGTGTGGTTCAGCTGTGGCCCATGTGCAAGACGATGTCCAAGACGCAGAGATCGCCTTCCGGGTTGCCCCCCGACAGCGTGAGCGATGATGGAGGCATCCGCCTCCCAATTCTCCCTTCTCGCAGAAGGCCCCCGGAAAGGTCGCTCATGGCACCGCGCATTCTGCTGGCCCGGCACGGACAGACGGAATGGTCCCTGCTCGGGAAGCACACCGGCAGGACGGACATTCCGCTCCTCGAAGAGGGGCGGCGCGGTGCCAAGCTCCTCGGGGAGCGTCTTCACCGGGCGCCCCTGGACGGGCTGCCCGGTGCCGACGTCCGGACGAGTCCCCTGTCCCGCGCGCGTGAGACCTGCGATCTGGCCGGCTTCGGTGACCGGGCCACCGAGTGGGACATGTTGATGGAGGTGGACTACGGGGCGTACGAGGGGCTGACCCCCGCCGAGATCCAGGCCTTCCGGCCCGGCTGGCTCATGTGGCGCGACGGCGTTCCCGAGGGGGAGACCCTTCGGCAGCTCTCCGCGCGCGCGGACGAGGTGGTCGCGTGGGCGCGGGGCGAGGACCGCGATGTGCTGGTCTTCGCCCACGGGCACATCCTTCGGTGCATAGCCGCGCGCTGGCTGGGGCTGGACCTCGACTTCGCGGCCCGCATCCGCCTCAACCCGACGTCCCTGTCGGTACTCGGCTGGGCCTACGGAGACCCGGCGATCGAGTCCTGGAACGACACGGGGCACCTGTCGTAGCTGCGGGGTGGGTCTGCCTGTCATCACTGCGCCCACCCGTGCCGCCCCCAGTGGCACGACTGCCCGCAGCTACGACAGGCGGCTGTCTACGCGCTCCGCGCGACCCCCGCGTGCCGTTCCAGGAACGCCGACACCCCCGTGGCCCGGCGGTGCGGCAGCAGCACCCGAGCCGTCCCCGCGAGCATCTGCTGGACGCGGGAGGACTGGACCTCGTCGAGGAGGTCGAGGACCCGCATCCCGGCCGCCGCGGCCTCGTCGGGACGCCCCCCGCGCGCGAGGTCGTCGGCGAGTTCGGCGGTGTAGAGCGCGATGTTGCGCGTGAAGTGCGGGTTCTGCAGACCGGCCGCCCGGCGCGCGTGCCGGGCCGCCCGGGGCCAGTCGCCCAGCGTGGACCAGCACTGCGCCTCCAGACCCTCCAGCTCGGCCTCCCCGTAGAAACTCATCCACTCCGGGTCGGCCTCGGCGGTCCCCCGCCCGTAGAGAGCGTGCGCCCGGGCCAGCGCCTGCTCGCACCCGGTGCGGTCGGCGAGCCCCGCCCAGCCGCCCGCCTCCCGCAGCGCCAGCAGGGACATCAGCCGTGGCGACCCCAGCGGCCGGGCGATCCGC
>NZ_LRTR01000366.1 GCF_001550375.1 Streptomyces europaeiscabiei
CGGCCTGCGCCGCCCGTACCGCCTCGCGCGGCCGGCCGGCGTCCCGCGCGAGGAACGCCGTGTTGCAGAACGCGTGTGCCTCCAGCCCCGCGTCCCCCGACATCCGGGCCGTGGCGAGGGCCTCCGCGTAGTGCGAGCGGGCGTCGTCGAACCGTCCCGAGTCATGGGCCAACCAGCCCACCGAGATGGCCAGTTCCCCCGCCCCCGAGTACAGCCGGTCGGCGGTGGCCTGCCGGGTGGTGCCCGCGTCGAGCAGCGCGTACGCCGCCCGCAGCGGCGCCGAGGCCCTGCGGTACAGCCCGTCCGCCCCGTGCCGGTCGTCGAGCAGCCGGATCTTGCGTACGGCCGCTTCGAGGGCCCCAGCCTCCCCCGTGCCCGCCCGGCGGGCGGGACGGCCGGCGGCCGAGGCGGTGCCCCCCGGTGCCAGGGGGCCGAGCGAGGCGGCCGCCACCGCGGCGGTACCGCTGGTCATGAACGCGCGACGTTGCACGTCGCTCTCCTCGTGGTTCTGGTACGTGTGCTGCGTGCCCCGCCGGCCGCGCACGTAGCCCGTGTCGCCCCGCGGGTCCTGCATCTCGTACATCTCTTGCGTGTCATACGGCTCGTACACGTCTTCCGTCTCACCCCTCATTCCATGTGAGGAGTGCGAGCGGCTCTTGTCGTGAGGGGAGGGCGCCTCGTCGGCGGGGCGCGCCCCCCGACCGCGTACCTCCGCGCGGGGCGCGAACCCCAGGTCGGTCAGTGTGCGGCCGGGGAACATGTGCAGGAACACCCGTTCGTACGCGTAGTTGGGGCAGCGGATCTCGCCCGCCTCGACCCGCCCGACGTACCGCGCGTCACAGCTCACCCGCTCGCCGATCTCACGCGCGGCCCGCCGTACCGCCGCGGCGAACTCGCCCGGCGAACGCTGCCCGCGCAGCCGCCTGAAGGCGAGGTTCGGCCGCTGCGGCCGGGGGAACTGGGACGAGGTCACCGATGACGACGCCATGGCCGGGCCCTCTCTCGCGAACCGTCGAACCATGCCGGATTCAGTAGGACTTGTGTGCGTGCTGCACGGTTGGTTCCGCTGTGTCCGGCGGGGCAAGAACGTACCCGCCCCGTCGGTGCCCCCACGCGATGTTTGGCTACAAACCGGATATCTCATCCTGGATCCGCCATGAACTGCCATCCTTTGCGGCGCAGTTTCGCCGTAGCCCTTGACGGAGCGGTGCGTTGGGCAGGGGGCTGGTAAGCGTGGGAGGCCCGGATGAAGAACCTCGAACCCCGTTCCGAGTGCGACCTGGTGACCGTGCCCGCGCGGCAGGGTCTGGAGGCGGTCGACATCCTCCGCCGGGGCGCCCTCGACGCGGTGGGGCCCGTCATGACGGTCGGGCCCGTTCTGCACGACGACACATGCGACACCCTCGGCTTTCTGGTGCCGCCGGGTACGGCTGACGCGTGGGACGTGCCGGGGAGTACGTGTACGCAGAGCGATGGGCGGGGGGCGGTGCTGGCTCCTCCGGAGGGGGCGGGCTGGTTGTTGCCGCCCGGGGAGGCGGACCTGGCGACGGATCCGACGGTGCTTCGGGCCGCGCTGGACGAGGCGGCGCGGTTGATCGAAGCGGCTGACAACTGCCGGTGATCGCAGTGCCCAGTCGCCGTAGGTGGTTCTGTTCGTTGGCGGGGTGCGGGTTCGTCGTGGCTCGTCGCGCCCACCCGGCGGAGCCGCATATGTCACGGCCCCGCGCCCCTCAAAGGCGGGCCTGCGGTCCGCCAGGGGGCGTGCCCATGCGGCGCGTCCCTCTCCGTCCGGGCCGATAATGGGTCTATGGGCAGGTCGAAGAAGGGGCAGGGGCGGCGTGGGCAGGGGGCCGACGCCGTGGTCGAGGAGGTCGACGGGGGGCTCGCCGAGCTGCTTCCGGATCGGGACCGGCCCCGGGCGTGGACCTTGCTGGTCGACGGGGCGCCGCAGTCGCACGTCGACCTCGACGATCCGGCGTATCTGTCGTTCGAGTACCAGCGCCGGCTCGGGCATGTCATCGATCTCGTCGCCCCGGCCGGGCGGCCCGTGCACGTCGTGCACCTGGGCGGGGGCGCCTTCACCCTCGCCCGGTATGTCGCCGCCACGCGTCCACGCTCCACCCAGCAGGTCGTCGAGCGTGACGCGGCACTCGTCCAACTGGTCCGGCGGCAGCTGCCGTTGGACCCGAACGCGCGCGTACGGGTGCGGTCGACGGACGCGCGGGAAGGGCTCGCGAAGGTGCCGGACGAATGGGCGGACCTGGTGATCGCGGATGTGTTCAGCGCGGCGCGTACCCCGGCGCACCTGACGTCGACGGAGTTCCTGACGGACGTACGGCGGGTGGTGAGGCCCGGCGGGTACTACGCCGCCAACCTCGCCGACGGACCGCCGCTGGCCCATCTGCGGGGCCAGATCGCCACCGCCGCCGGCGTCTTCCCGGAGCTGGCGCTGATCGCCGACCCCACCGTGCTGCGGGGCAGACGATTCGGCAACGCGGTCCTCGTCGCCTCCGGCCGGCCGCTGCCCGTCGCCGAACTGACCCGCCGCGCCGCCTCCGACCCGCACCCCGGCCGGGTCGAACACGGCCACGCGCTCATCGACTTCACGGGCGGCGCGGTGCCGGTGACGGACGCGGGGGCGGTGGCCTCGCCCGCGCCGCCGTCGTCGGCGTTCCGCTGAGGTCACCCGCTCGCCCAGCGGAACGGATCCTCGCAGCACCCGTTCTCAGAAGTTCTGGACGTCCACCCGGGGCGCGCTGTCGTGCCAGGTGCAGAACACCGACACCCGGTCCGAACCGGCGGCGAAGTCGACCCGGATCCACGTCTCCGTCTTCCACACCTGCATCGACCAGCCCGAGCCGGGCGTCGCCGACACGAGGGTCGCGTACTCCTCGTCGAGCGAGAAGACCACGCGGCCGCCCTCGGTGTCGTACGCCTTGATCTCGCCCGGGTCGGCCGGGGCGCCGGTGCTCGGACCGGGGCCGGGCTTCGCGGACTTCGACGGCTTCGCGGGGGTGGGGGACGGCTCCTCGGCGTCGCCCTTCCCCGGTGCTTCGGTGCTCCTCGACGGCTCCGGGAGCGCCGTCGTGGTGATCGGCGCGGGGGCTCCCTCGGCCTGGGCGTCGGCGGCCGTGATGGGCAGGGCGCGGGGCGGGTCGTAGGCCGTGCCGGCCATCACCGTGTGGACACCCCACCACGTCAGCGTCACCGCCGCGCCCGTGGCGAGCAGCCAGGCCAGTAGGTGTAGGAGTCCTCTGCGCATCGCGGCCATACTGCCCCACGAGCTCCGGTGGTGTCGTGGGGTGGGGAGCGTGCGGGCCCGTTCCCGAGCCTCTGTACGAGGCCTCCGCGTGAGTTGTCCACAGGCCCGGACCGGCCCGCCCCGTTTGGCGTACGGTGCGGCGCATGGCAAGTGTGCTCGTGGTCGAGGACGACCAGTTCGTACGCTCGGCGCTGATCAGGCATCTGACGGACGCCGCACACACCGTGCGCAGCGTCGGTACGGCCCTGGAGGCGCTGCGCGAGGTCGCGCATGTCCGCTTCGACGTGGTCATCCTCGACCTCGGGCTGCCCGATCTCGACGGCTCGGAGGCGCTGAAGATGCTGCGCGGCATCACGGACGTCCCGGTGATCATCGCGACCGCGCGGGACGACGAGACGGAGATCGTCCGCCTGCTGAACGCGGGCGCGGACGACTACCTGACCAAGCCGTTCTCGGTCGAACACCTGTCCGCCCGGATGGCCGCCGTGCTGCGTCGGTCCCGCGCCTTCGTCGGCGAGGCGCCCCCGTCCACGGTCATCCGGGTCGGCGGCCTGGCGATCGACCCGCTGCGCCGCCGGGCCGAGCTGGACGGCGTACGGCTCGATCTCACCCGGCGCGAGTTCGACCTGCTCGCGTTCCTCGCCGCCCGGCCCGGTGTCGTCGTCCCGCGCAAGGAGCTGCTGGCCGAGGTGTGGCAGCAGTCGTACGGGGACGACCAGACCATCGACGTGCATCTGTCGTGGCTGCGGCGGAAGTTGGGGGAGACGGCGGCGAAGCCGCGCTATCTGCACACGCTGCGGGGGGTCGGCGTGAAGCTGGAGCCGCCGGGGGCGGGGGCGCGGCCGTGAGGTGGGCGCTGGTCAAGGTGTGCGTGGCGGTGACGGCGATGGTCGTGGTGGCCTTCGCGGTGCCGCTCGGGCTGGTGATCAAGGAGATGGCACGGGATCGGGCCTTCTCCAACGCCGAGCGGGAGGCGGCCGCGATCGCCCCGGCGCTCTCCATCACCACCGACCGGGAGCAGTTGGAGCGGGTCGTCGCCTCGGTCGGTTCGGACGACCAGATGGCGGTGCACATTCCGGCGGACGGTGCGGGCGCCGCCGCGCTCGACCTGGGCCGGCAGCGGGCCTCCGACCAGGACATCGCGACCGTGCGGAAGCTGGGCCGGGCCTCCACCACGCAGGTGCCGGGCGGATCCGCGCTGCTTCAGCCCACCGCGCTCAGCTCCGGCGAGATAGCGGTCGTCGAGGTGTACGTACCCGAGTCGGAGGTGAGCAACGGGGTCGCCACGGCGTGGGCGGTGCTCGCCGGGGTGGGCGCCCTGCTGATCGTCGGCTCGGTGGCGGTGGCCGACCGGCTCGGGGTGCGTATGGTCCGGCCCGCACAGCGGCTGGTGGAGAGCGCGCAGGAACTGGGGGAGGGGCAGTTGGGCGCGAGGGTTGCGGAGGAGGGGCCGAAGGAGCTGCGGCTGGCGGCGGCGGCGTTCAACGCGATGGCCGACCAGGTGGTCCAGTTGCTGGCGAACGAGCGGGAGCTGGCGGCGGATCTGTCGCACCGGCTGCGGACACCGCTGACCGTGCTGCGGCTCAACGCGGCCTCGCTCGGTGACGGGCCGGCCGCCGAGCAGACGCGGGCGGCGGTCGAACAGCTGGAGCGTGAGGTCGACACGATCATCCGTACGGCGCGGGAGGCCAAGCCGCAGACGGCGGCGGCGGGGCCCGGCGCCGGGTGCGACGCGGCCGAGGTGGTCCGGGAGCGGATGGCGTTCTGGTCGGCGCTCGCGGAGGACGAGGGCCGCAAGTGGCGGGTGGCCGGGGTGGAGCGCCCGGTCCGCACACCCGTCGCCCGAGCCGACCTGGCCGCGGGGCTGGACGCCCTCCTCGGCAATGTCTTCCGGCACACGGCGCAGGGCACGGCCTTCGCGGTCGACGTCCACAACGGAGAGGACGCGGTGATCGTCCTGGTCTCCGACGCGGGGTCCGGCATCGCCGACCCCGAGGCCGCCATGGCCCGTGGCCGGGGCTCCGGCAGCGACGGCTCGACCGGGCTCGGTCTGGACATCGTGCGCAGGCTCGCCGAGTCGAACGGCGGTGACGTCCGCCTCGGGTCGTCGGTGCTGGGCGGGACCGAGGTGCGGATCTGGATCCAGCTGAACGGGGGTACGGCGGGCGGCGGCAGGGCGCCGGCGCGCAGAGGGCACCGAGGGGCGTCGATTCGCAGGCGCAGACACAACGCTACGGCCTCCGCCCGAGCCGGTGACCTCGATGGTTGATCTTGTGCGGTCATGGTGTCCCGCGAGTACGGCTCCTCCGATGAGTGAGGTGGCTCACGTATGTGACGGTCACGTTTCGACATCCACGGATTACGTTTCAACAAAGGGGGACAAGAAGTCTTGACGTATGACATGACATAGAGCTGTTATGGCGGCCACCGTGTTCGGTCGAGTTGGTTTCTGATTGTTTTCGATCAGTCACCGGCGAGGGCCATTGAGACCGAACCACCTGTCCCCCAGGGAGCCGTACATGCATCTCACACCTTCCGGTCTCTCCGTCCCCGGGCCGAGCCGTCGCACCCTGCTGCGCGGCGTCGGCGGGGCCGCGGCACTCGGCGCTGGAGTCCCCCTGCTCAGCGCATGCGGAGGCAGCGGCAGTACGGCCGCCGACTCGAAGACCGTCACCCTCGGCTCCAACGCGTCGGACGCGGTGCCGAAGAAGGCGTTCGCCGAGATCTACGCGGCGTTCAAGAAGCAGTCCGGGATCACGGTCGACGTGAACACCAAGGACCACAACACGTTCCAGGAGCAGATCAACACCTACCTGCAGGGCACGCCGGACGACGTGTTCCACTGGTTCGCGGGCTACCGCATGCAGTTCTTCGCGTCGAAGGGCCTGGCCACGGACATCGACGACGTGTGGGACAAGATCGGGGGCAACTTCCCCGAGGCGATGAAGGGCCTCAGCAAGGGCGAGGACGGCAAGTTCTACTTCGTGCCGCTGTACACCTACCCCTGGGCGCTCTTCTACCGCAAGAGCGTCTTCGCGGAGAAGGGCTACGAGGTTCCCACCACGTGGGACCAGCTGATCGCCCTCTGCAAGCAGATGGAGAAGGACAAGCTCGTCCCCATCGCCTTCGGTGACAAGGACGCCTGGCCTGCGCTCGGCACCTTCGACCAGCTCAACTTCCGCACCAACGGCTACGACTTCCACGTCGAGCTGATGGCGGGCAAGGCGTCCTGGACCGACGCCAAGGTGCGCAAGGTCTTCGACCTGTGGGCCGAGCTGCTGCCGTACCACCAGGAAGGCGCCGTCGGCCGTACCTGGCAGGACGCCGCGCAGACCCTGGCGTCGAAGAAGGCGGGCATGTACCTGCTGGGGACCTTCGTGGGCCAGCAGTTCACCAACAAGGACGACCTCGACGACCTCGACTTCTTCGCCTTCCCGGAGATCGACCCGGCGTACGGCCAGGACACCGTCGAGGCCCCGACCGACGGCTTCATGATGAGCAAGAGCCCGAAGAACAAGGCGGGCGCGGTCAAGCTGATGGAGTTCCTCGGCACCCCCGAGGCCGAGCAGATCTACCTCAAGGCCGACCCGAACGTGGTGGCCGCCTCCACCAAGGCCGACACCTCCTCGTACTCGCCCATGCAGAAGAAGGCGTACGAGATGATCTCCGGCGCCAAGACCCTCACCCAGTTCATGGACCGCGACAGCCGCCCCGACTTCACCTCCACGGTGATGCAGCCGGCGCTGCAGAAGTTCATCCGCGACCCCAAGGGCATCGACAGCCTGCTCTCGTCCATCGAGCGCCAGAAGAAGACGATCTTCGCGTCCTGACGACCGACTGTCCTGACGATCGACCGTCCTCACGACTGGATGACCTCCTGACATGACGACCACCCCCACCGAGAGCCCGGAGGCGGCCACGCCGCCTCCGGGCTCCGGCCCTGCCGTAAAGACCGCGAAAGCCGCGAAGGTGCCCCAGGGGCACCGGCGGCTCCTCACCCGCCGAGACAGGCTCACGCTGGGCCTGATGGCGGGTCTGCCGACGATCCTGCACGTCGCCCTCGTCTGGGTGACGGCCTTTGCCTCGATCGCGCTGGCCTTCACCACCTGGGACGGCATCGGCTTCGACTCGATCAAGTGGGTCGGGTTCGACAACTTCAAGGAACTGTTCACCAACAACCCGCAGTTCTGGCCCGCCGTCGAGCACAACATCATCTGGTTCGTGGCGCTCATCCTGATCCCCACGCCGCTCGGCCTGTTCCTGGCCGTGCAGCTGGACAAGCAGATCCGGTTCAGCCGCGTCTACCAGACGGCCTTCTTCCTGCCCGTCGTGATGTCGCTCGCGGTCATCGGCTTCGTCTGGCAGCTGATCTACAACCCCGACACGGGCCTGATCAACAGCCTGATCGGCGCCAACGAGCCGGGCCACTACATCGACTGGATCGGCGACCCGGACCTCAACCTCTGGGCCATCCTCATCGCCGCGTCCTGGCGGCACGCCGGCTACATGATGATCCTGTACCTGGCCGGCCTGAAGGGCGTCGACCCGTCCCTGCGGGAGGCCTCCGCGCTGGACGGCGCCAACGAGTGGCAGACGTTCAAGAACGTCATCTTCCCGACCCTGCGCCCGACGAACACCGTCGTCCTGGTCGTCACCATCATCGAGGCCCTGCGCGCCTTCGACCTCGTCTTCGTCTTCAACAAGGGCGCCGAGGGCACGGAACTGCTGTCGATCCTCGTCACCAACAACATCATCGGAGAGTCCAGCCGTATCGGATACGGATCGGCGATCGCCGTCGTCCTCCTGGTGATCTCCCTCGTCGTGATCATCCCGTATCTGATCTCGACCTTCCGGAAGGAGCGGCGCGCATGAGCACCACCGTCGACACCCCCGCCGCGACCGCCGCTCCCAAGGAGCGCACCCCCCTGCGCCCCGCGCGGGTCCTCCTGCACGTCTTCCTCGCCGGTATGGCACTGGCGTGGCTGGGACCCCTGCTGTGGGCCCTGTACGCCGCCATGCGCCCGTACGGCGAGACCAGCGAGAAGGGCTACGTCTCGTGGCCCGACAAGCTGAGCTTCGACAACTTCACGAACGCGTTCACGCAGTCGGACATGACGCACTACTTCTTGAACACGTTGATCGTCGCCGTCCCGGCGGTGCTGGTGACGCTGTTCCTGTCGTCGATGGTGGCGTTCTACGTCAGCCGCTTCGACTTCCGCGTCAACATCTTCCTGCTCCTGGTCTTCACGGCGGGCAACCTGCTCCCGCAGCAGGTCATCATCACCCCGCTGTACCGCCTGTACCTGCTCATCGACCTGCCCGGCATCACGATGAGCGGCAAGCTGTACGACTCCGCGCTCGGTCTGGTCCTCATCCACGTGGCGTTCCAGTCCGGCTTCTGCGCCTTCGTGCTCAGCAACTACATGCGCTCCCTGCCGCACGAGCTGACCGAGGCCGCGCTCGTCGACGGCGCGTCCGTGTGGCGCCTGTACTGGCAGATCGTGCTCCCGCTGTGCAAGCCCGCGATGGCCGCCCTGGGAACCCTGCTCTCCATCTGGATCTACAACGACTTCTTCTGGGCCCTCGTCCTGATCTCCACCGGCGAGAACATGCCGATCACCTCGGCCCTGAACAACCTCTCCGGGCAGTACTTCACCGACCCCAACCTGGTCGCCGCCGGCGCGCTCCTCACCGCGATCCCCACGCTGGTCGTGTACTTCGCGCTCCAGCGGCAGTTCGTGAGCGGTCTGACCCTGGGCGCCAACAAGGGCTGACGGCCCGTCCGGCGGCCCACTCCGTGAAAGAGAAGCCTTCGTGCACCACCCCTTCACCCACGTGGTCTCCGTGCCCGTGGACACCAGTACGGCACGGGTCCACGAGGAGGGCTGGCAGTCCTGGAGCCCCAGCGGCGCCTACGCCCTCGACGCGGCCCCGTACCGTCCGACCAACGACAACTGGGCGACGGTCTGCTACCGCCCGGGTGTCACCGCCCCCGCCGGCACCTTCCAGGGAGAGGGCCTGCTGGCCCTCGACCCGGGCGACGGCACAGCGGTCCGCCTCTGGGCCGCGCCCGACCCCGTACGCGAGGTCCCGTCCATCCGCCTGGTGGTACGGGACGGGGTCGCCGAGGTGAGCTCCGACAGCCCGGTGAAGGAGTGGACGGGCCCGGACATCCAGTCGGTGCTGGGCGACTGGGCCGCCGGCCTCGGCCTCGCGGCCCCCCGCCCGGCCCCCACCGTCTGGTGCTCCTGGTACGAGTACTTCACCTCCGTCACCGAGGACGACATCCACGAGAACATCCGTGCGATGGACACCCTCGACCTCCCCATCGACGTCGTCCAGATCGACGACGGCTACCAGCGCGCCCTGGGCGACTGGCTCGCCCTCTCCGGCCGCTTCCGCTCCCGCGCCGGCATCGCCGACACGATCCGGGCACGGGGCCGCCGCGCCGGCATCTGGACGGCGCCCTTCCTGGTCGACCCGTCGAGCATCCTGGCCGCCGAGCACCCGGAGTGGCTGGTCAGGGACTCAGCGGGCCGGCCGCTGCACGCCGGCCACAACTGGGGCCACGACCTGTACGTCCTCGACACCACGCACCCCGGGGCGGCGGCGTACCTGACCGAGGTCTTCACGACCCTGCGCGCCGAGGGCTACGACTACTTCAAGGTCGACTTCCTGTACGCGGGCGCGCTGGACGGCGTACGTCACGCTTCCGTGGACGCGGTGACGGCGTACCGCCAGGGCATCGAGCTGATCCGCGACGCGATCGGCCCCGACGCCTACCTGCTGGGCTGCGGCGCGCCGATCCTCCCGTCCATCGGCCTGTTCGACGCCATGCGGGTCAGCCCCGACACGGCCCCGCACCGCCGCCCGGAGGCCGACGACCACAGTCAGCCCGGCCAGGACCCCGCCGAGTTCACGGGCGCGGGCCGGCAGTGGCAGCACGGCCGACTCTGGGTGAACGACCCCGACTGCCTGATGGCCCGCCCGGCCGTGGAGACACGGGAACGCTGGGCGGCGCACGTCGAGGCGACGGGTGGCCTCATGGCCTCCAGCGACCGCCTGCTGTCGCTGGACGTCTGGGGCGTGGACACGACTCGCCGTCTGCTGGCCAAGGGCACGGAGGCCCCCGAATGAAGCGCGAACTGAAGGTCCCCGGCATCGCCTACGGCGGTGACTACAACCCCGAGCAGTGGCCCGAGGAGGTCTGGGCCGAGGACGTACGCCTCATGCGCGAGGCGGGCGTCACCATGGTCAGCGTCAACATCTTCGCGTGGGCGCTGCTGGAGCCGAGGGAGGGCGAGTACGACTTCTCCCGCCTCGACCGCATCCTGGCGCTCCTCCACGAGAACGGGATAGCCGCCGACCTGGCGACACCCACGGCCGCTCCGCCGGCCTGGTTCTTCGTCGAGCACCCGGACGCCCTGCCGGTCGACAAGGACGGCCGCACCCTCTCGTACGGCAGCCGGCAGACCTTCTGCCCGTCGAGTCCCGCCTATCGCGAGGCGGCCCTGCGGATCGCCCGCGTGCTGGGCGAGCGGTACGCGGACCACCCGGCCGTCGTCATGTGGCACATCCACAACGAGTACGGCTGCCACAACGGCGAGTGCTACTGCGACACGAGCGCGGCGGCGTTCCGGGTCTGGCTGCGCGAGAAGTACGACGACGACCTGGCGGCGCTGAACAACGCCTGGGGCACGACGTTCTGGAGCCAGTGGTACTACGACTGGGACGAGATCATCCCGCCCCGCCCGACGGGCGCGGTCCCGAACCCCACCCATCAGCTGGACTGGCGCCGCTTCTGCAGCGACGCGTTGCTGTCGCTGTGCAAGGCGGAGCGGGAGGTGCTGCTGGAGGCGGCCCCCGCCACCCCCGCCACCACCAACTTCATGGTGATGTACAACTTCGACAAGCTGGACTACTGGCGCTGGGCGCCGGAGCTGGACATCGTCTCCAACGACCACTACCTCCAGTCGACGGACCCCGAGTCCGAGATCGACATCGCGCTCAGCGGCGACCTGGTGCGGTCATTGGCGGGCGGCAGTCCGTGGCTGCTGATGGAACACTCCACCGGCGCGGTCAACTGGCAGCCGGTCAACCGGGCCAAGACGGCCGGCGAACTGCGCCGCAACGCCCTCTCCCACGTGGCCCGGGGCGCCGACGGCATCGCCTACTTCCAGTGGCGGGCCGCCAAGGCGGGCGCCGAGCAGTGGCACTCGGCGATGCTCCCGCACGCGGGCACGGACAGCCAGATCTGGCGTGACGTGGTGCGACTGGGCGCGGATCTGGGGTCGTTGGCGGAGGTGCGGGGCAGCGCGGGCGTCGCCGAGGTGGCGATCGTCTGGGACTGGAGCGCATGGTGGGCGGTGGAACTCCCGTCCCAGCCGAGCGGGGAACTCCGCTTCCAGGACCTGGTCCGCGCCTGGTACGAGCCGCTGTGGCGGGCCGGCGTGGCGGTGGACTTCGTGCGCCCCGACGCGGACCTGTCCTCGTACAAGCTGGTCCTGGCGCCGAGCCTGTACCTGGTGGACGACGAGGGAGCGGCGAACCTGACGGGGTTCGCGGCGACCGGAGGCACGCTGGCGGTCGGCTTCCACAGCGGGGCGGTGGACGAGAACTGCCACATCCGGCTGGGCGGTTACCCCGGAGCGTTCCGCGAGGCGCTGGGCGTGCGCACGGACGAGCTGTTCCCGTTGCTGCCGGGGGAGTCGGTGACCCTGGCCGGCCTGGGCGCGGACAGCACGGGTGAACTCTGGTCGGAGCGGGTCGCCCTGGCGGGCGCCGAACCGATCGCGTCGTACACCTCCGGCCCCCTCGCCGGCGTCCCGGCGGTCACCCGCAACACCCACGGCTCGGGCACGGCCTGGTACGTGGCCACCCGCCCGGACCCGACGACCCTCGCCTCCCTCCTGGACCGCATCCGCGAGGAGGCGGGCGTGGCGTCGGTGCGTACGACCCCCGACGGGGTCGAGGCGGTCCTGCGCCGGGGTGCGGACGCGGACTACCTCTTCCTGATCAACCACGGGGAGTCGGCGGCCGAGATCGAGGTCGCGGGCGACGCGTCCGAGCTGCTGACGGGCAAGGGGGTCGTCACGAGCGGAGCCTCGGCGACCGTGCTGGTGGCGGCCGGGGACGTGGCGGTCGTCCGCGAACCGCGCTGACGCCGATCGCGATCGAACAGGGCCGTGGCTCCCTCGGGGGCCGCGGCCCGACCCATTGGTCAGCCTGCCTGGGGCGAGCCTCGGGCGGGTCGCCGGCAGAACACGGAAGATTCCTACTCGTTTGATAGTCACGCTTCGTGAGTGATACCCCCTACAGCATCGGCGAAGGCCCTGCCACCAGGGTCAGCCTCTCCCTTCCGGAGGGGACGGCGGAGGCGATCCGGCAGCGAGTCGGTAAGCGTGAGTTTTCGGCGTTCATCACCGAGGCGGTGGAGCGTGAGCTGCGCGGCCGGGTCCTGGACGAGTACCTGGCCGACTACGAACAGCGCAAGGGGCCGATCTCCGCCGACGAAGAGGCGCGGGCGCGCCGCGTCTTCGACGAGGTGTTTGCCGAGGAGGGCCAGTGGCCCGCCGCAAACTGAGCCACGAGGGCACCCTCGTCCTGGACTGCGAAGGCCTCTCCAAGCTGGTCGGCGATCACGAACCTGCCGTCGCGCTGGTCGCCGAGGCGCGCAAACGGGGCATGGAGGTGGTCATCAGTGCCCCCACGATCATCGAGGCGGTTCATCGCCGGACGGACAGGGCGCGGCTCGCGAGGGTGCTGTCCGGCATGCGGATCGTGCCCGTCGGGGACGAGGATGCCAAGGCCGCGTCGGCGATGCTGATCAGTGCCGGTCTGCACGGTCACAAGTACGCGATCGACGCCGCCGTGGCCGAGATGGCGCTGCGCCAGCACCGCCCGGTGGCCATGCTCACCTCGGACATCGACGACATGGCGAAGCTCTGCGGGGAGCGGGTGCGGCTTGTCGCCGTGTAGAGCTCTGCTCGGAACCGGCAGCGCGCCGCGGTGACTTGTAACATCTGAGCACCGCGGCGCAAGGGGGAAGTGTGATCGAACTGTCCGACATGATCCGAGAGTTGAGGCAGCAGCTGACCAGCGCGCTCGCGGACGGACTCGATGAGGCCGTCCGGTTCGAGGTCGGCCCCGTGGAGATCGAGGCGACCGTCGCGGTCACTCGTGAGGCCGGCGCGGACTCCAAGGTCCGGCTGTGGGTTGTCGACGCCGGGGCGAACGGCAAGTACGCGCATGCCCAGACCCAGAGGATCACGGTCACCCTGTCGCCCAAGGCCATGGCGGGGGACGGGAGCGCCCCGACGTCGGTGCTGATCGCGGGCGGCGAGGTTGACGGCGAACGCTGAGCAGGGACTGCGGCCGGAGCGGGTCGCCGAGATCATTGTCGCCCTGTCGGAGGCTACGGCGGGGCGGCGTGGTTCCGGGTATCTCGTCTCGCCGGGCAGGGTGCTGACCGCCGCGCACGTCGTAGCGGGTGCCACGGATGTCCGGGTGCGCTTCCAGGCCGACCGGCCCGGGGAGCGGACCGTCGAGGCGAGCGTGGTGTGGCGGCACGAGGGCATCGACATCGCCGTACTCGCCCTTCCGGACGATGGCATGGCCCTGGAACCTGTCCCGTACGGCCGCGTCGGTGAGCACGACGCTGTACTGCGCTGCACGGCCCTCGGCTCCCCGCGCTTCAAACTCCGTACGGACGGAGACGGTTCGCGTTTCCGTGACGCCGAGCACGTACACGCGACGTGCGCCGTCCTGTCCAACCGGCGCGAGGGCACGCTCGATCTCTGCGTCGCCTCGCCTCCGGCGGATGACCCGGACCCGGAGCGGGACGCGTGGGAGGGCATGTCCGGCGCCGCCGTCTTCGCGGGCGGCCGTCTGGTCGGCGTGGTCACCCGGCACCATCGGCCCGACGGGCCGGGCCGTATCGCGGCGAGCCGCGTGGACCGTTGGGCTGAGAGACTGTCGGCGGCGGAACTGGATTCATTGCAGCGTGAGTTGGGATGCAGGCTGCATCCCGGTGCGCTGCCGGACACTGTACGGGCCACCGCCCTCGACCTCGTCCAGGAGGCCTACCGCGAACAACTCGCCGAAATCGCGCCCCCCGAAGCACTGTCGGACAGACAGTCCGAACTCCGTGATCTCGTCGAGTTCTGTGGCGGCTTCACCCAGTACCTCTGGCTCCAGGGGCCACCCTGGGCAGGCAAGACGGCCCTCGCGGCCTGGTTCGCCCTGCACCCGCCCCGAGGCATCGTCCCGGTCTGGTTCTTCGTCACCGCGCGCTACGCGGGCCAGTCGGACGGCGACGCGTATGCGTGGGCCGTCACCGACCAGCTCGCCGCGATCGCAGGCCGCGAACCCACCCGCCCCACCTCGCCGGCCGCCCGCGACGGCGAACGCAGACTTCTCCTGCGGGAGGCCGCCGAACGCGTCGACCAGGACGGCGGCACACTCCTCCTCGTCGTGGATGGGCTGGACGAAGACCAGTCTCGTGAGCCGGGCGGCAGCGGGACGAGCATCGCCGCACTCCTGCCGGAGCGGCTGCCGCCGAACGTCCGCGTCCTGGTGACCAGCCGCCCGAGCCCCGACATTCCGACGGACGTCAAGGGCGGGCATCCCCTGCGCGGATGCCAGGTGGTGAAGCTCGACACGGTGGAGGCAGCGCGGCACAGCGAGTACGAGGCCAAGTACGACCTGCAACGGGCGTTCACGGGCGATCAGGTGGAGCGCGATCTGGTCGGCCTGCTCACCGCCGCGCGCGGCACCCTCTCGGTCGACGACCTGCGTGAACTCACGGGCGAGCCCAGGCCCACACTCAACCACCGGCTCGGCAGCGTCTTCGGCCGCATCCTGCGCCTGCGCGGAAGCGGCGGCGCCGACAGTTCCGGTGGCGGCGACGTGACGATGTACATGACCAGCCGCGGCTACCTCTTCGCCCACGAGACCCTGCTCAAGGCCGCCGAGAACGAGTTGGGGCCCGACGTGGAGGCGTACCGGAAGCGGGTGCACGCCTGGGCGGAGACGTACGAGCGCCGGGGCTGGCCGGAGGACACGCCGCCGTATCTGCTCCAGCCGTACGGCCGTCTGGTCGCCCTACTCGGGGACACGAGCCGGGCCACCGCCCTGGCCACCGACGCCCGACGCCGCGACCGCCTCCGAGAGGTGACCGGCAGCGACGCGGCGTGTCTCGCGGAGATCGCGGCGGCGCGGGAGGCCGTACGGCGGGGCACCCTCGACGACCTGGGGGCGTTGGCGGTGCTCGCGGTGGTGGAGGACATGGTGGCTCGACGCAACAAGTCACTGCATCCGGACATCCCGGCCGTGTACGCCCGCCTCGGCCGGGTGCGTCAGGCCATCGGACTGGCCCGGAGCGTCTACCGGCCCATGGACCGGGCTCGGGCGGTGGCCGGAGTGGCACATGTCCTTACGGAGTCGGGTGACCGGCGGGCGGTGGGGCTCGCGGAGGAGGCGGTGCGGCTGGCCGAGGGGGCGCCGCGCAGAAGAATGCCCTACGCGGAAGCGGACACGATGGCCGTGCGGGGCACGTTGGCCATCGCCCTGGCACGGGCAGGTCGCCCGGACGCGGCGGTGCGCGGCCTTCGGGAACTGCCCAGGCCGCGCAAGGACTCGGCGGTCAAGGCTTACGGCAATGCGCTGATCAAGACCGCCGAGACGCTCGGTGATGCGGAGAGCGCGGCAGTCCTGCTGAGGAAGGCGGAGGAGACGGCCGGATGGTTCGACTTCGCGCTGGACCGGGCCTGCGGTCTGGCGCACGTCGCCGAGGCGTACTCCGCCCTGGGATTCGCCGAGGACACGGCGCGGTTGTACGAATCGGCGTGTGAACTCGCCCGGGGGCAAGGTGAGGGCTCCCAGCACCTGTCCGAGATCGCCGCGGACCTGCGTGCTTCATTCCCCGACGAGGCGAAGGCACTGGCCTTGCTGGCGGCGAAGGCACTGGACATCGATGGGCGTCCGGTGCATGGAGAGGACACGCACCGCGCTGTGATGGCGCTCGTGGCCATGGAACGGATGGCGGGGGCGCACCGGCATGCGCAGACCATGGGGGGCGGTGACCGTTTGTCCGTAGAGGATTGGCCGTCGGACATCTGGTCGCTGGTCGTCGAGGGGGCGGCTCGTAGGGGTGCGGTCGTCGAGGCATGGGCCGCTCTTGAAACCTGGTCCGTCCTTGCCCTGCCCCACGGCCACCGTCCCACCGCCCGAGTCATCGAACTGCTCACAGGCGCTGGTGCGGCCACGGAGGTGGAAGCCCTGCTGCTCGACAGGGCCGACGACGCACGGGTGAGTGTGCCGCGGGAGGACCGCGTCGAAGAAGCGCTTGCCGCGCTCGCCGGACACTTCGCCGTCGACGATCCGCAGCGGTCACTGGCACTGCTCCACAAGGCGGAGCACGGGCATGCGTCGGCGGCCGGGCCGGATGCGCTGTTCGCGTCCGAACGGCTCGCCGCGTTCGTAGGAGCCCTGGCCACAGTGGATCGACCCGATGACGTCGAGCAGCTCCTCGGGACGATCGATGAGCCTCATGTGCGAGCTTGGGGTTGCGCTGCCGTTTCCCTGGCTCTGGCGGGCCGGGACACCGACCAGGCGCTGACGTTCGCCGTGCATGCTGTGGAACTGGGCCGCACGATCGAAGACCCGGATCTCTGTTCCGAGCCGTTCACGGCTGCGATTCAGGCTTTGGGGTGGGCCGGTGCCGCACGGCAAGTCGTAGAAGTCTTCGCCGAATTCACGGAGAGAGCCGGAGCCGGGCTCCTGCCGTTCGCCGGCGATCTCGCCTTGACGGAGACGATCGCGGGTCTGTGGCAGCACGACCCTGGTCTCGCGGGCCGACTTGCGGACGATGTGTTGCTCCGCGTGTCGGGCCATGACGTGGCACGTGCCGCGCGATTCCTTGTCGCCGTGAGGCCCCATGACGAGGAGCGTGCGGCCCGCATCGAGCGGCTCTCGTTCGATACGCGTGCGGAACAACCATTGCGTTGGAACTTCGGGTACGGCGACGAGATACTGCTCAGTCTGCTGATCGCCGCCAACGATCCGGTCGCCGCCAAGGCCCGTCTGGACGAGATGGTCGCGTCGCCCGAGCTCTCGGAGGGGCCCTTTTCCCAGTCGATGGGCGGAGCCGCGCTCGTCTACGCGGCACTCGGCGACGACGAGACGGCCCGGTCGATCGCCCGGCGCACGACCGACGAAGCACGGAGCGCGGAGACGTTCGCCCAGCTCGCCGCGTACGCCGCCTGCCTGCCCGCCGACCGGGTGCCGGTCCCGCTTGTCGAGAACTCCCTCGACATCACCGTGCTGGCCCGCCGCCTGGCCGGCCTCCTCCTGCCACCCTCGCCCGGCCCGGACCTCCCGAAAGCCCGCGCCCTCCTCACGGAAGCCCTCACCCCCGCCGGCTGGCATCACGCGCTCCCGGTACTCGCCGCCATCGACCCCGACGCCGTCCACCGCGTACGGGACGTGGTCTTCGCCCACCTGGGCCTCAGCGACTGAGAGTGCCGCCCTTGACCGTGTGCAGGAGGTGCGCCAAGGCGCGGGGAGCAGCTGTGGTGATCTCGCTCGGCCGGGCGCTCTCGCGGAGGTGTATGCGTGGCGGGGTGGCTGCCGCCAGTTCTATGCAGTTGCCCTCGCCGCCCGAGCTGAACGATGACTTCTGCCAGCCGAGTTGGGACATGGCGGTCCTTTCAGAGGGTGTACATGACGTGCTGGATCAGGCTCAGTGAGTCGCGCGCCTTGTGTGATTCGGGCGCCGCTTCGGGATCGACCGGTGGCAGCGCCAGCTCGGAGAGCCGCTCGAACATCTTCGCGTACTCGGTGAGTTGCTCTCCATCCCTCAGGAAGAGCGACTGCGTGGGGTGCTCCAGGTAGACCGTGTCCAACTCGGGGGCTGCGGCGCCGTAGATGACGAACGACTGTGTGTGCGCGGCATAGTTCCCCGCTTCGAACGGGTACACCTGCACGGTCACGTTGGGCAGCCGGGAGATCTCGATCAGCCGCAGCAGCTGTCTGCGCATGATTGCGGGGCCACCCACACGGGTGTGGAGCGCAGCCTCATGGATGACCGCGTGATACGACACCGCAGGGGCGCCGGTCAGTACGCGCTGCCTCGCGAGCCGGAACTCGGTGTATCGGCGGAGGCGTTGCGGGTCGACTTCCGTGGCTCCGATGACGGCGTGGGCGTAGTCATCGGTCTGGAGCATGCCGGGGATGAGGAGCGGTTCGTGGGTTCGTAGCACGTGTGAACGAGACTCAAGTTCGGCCAGATCCCGGGCTGCGGGGCCGATCGTGTCGCTGAACCCACCCCACCAGCCCTTCCCGCTCTCGTGGGCCATCTCCAGCAGGTGCTCGAAATAGACGCCTTCGGGGCAGCCGTACGCGCGGAGCAGCCTGTACATCCCGTTGCGTGGAACGTCGACGCGGCCGGATTCGATGTGGCTGATCCTTGTGCGCTCAGCGGCGATGAGCTTGGCGGCGGCGTCACCCGACAGCCTGGCTTGCATGCGCAGTTTGCGCAGCTCGCTGCCCAGGCGGCGCTGGCGTTCGCTGGGGCGGGTCCTAGGTGGCATGCGGTCCTCCTTCTGGCCGTGCGCAGTGTGCCGCGCGCCTTGTGTCGACGTCCAACGCCCTGCGGAGGCGTCACCCCCAAGAGGGAAGCCGCGTGTACACGGTTGCAACTCTCTCACGTGTGGCCCTACGGTCGGCACCGACCCAGCCACACCCCGTCACGAGGAAGTACCCCCGCCCTCAAGCCGGTTCTCAAGGCGCCGAGGCCCGGACCTGGTCACCGCGTGCACGCTTAACCCCGCCGAAAGAGGCTGACCCCCATGAATGTCTCCCTCGCCTTCCCGCCCCACCCCGCCTGGGTCCGCCCCGCCCGGGAAGCCGTCCGGGCCCTTCTCGCTACCTCCGGCCATCCTGAACTCACCGACACCGCAGTCCTGCTGACCTCCGAGACCGTCACCAATGCCATCAACGCCTGCGCGGCGAAGGGCTGCACGACATCCGTCGTCCTGCACGCCGCGTGGATCCGTCCCGCCCGCCTCCGCATCCTCGTCCACGACGAGGCCCCTGGTCTGCCCACCGCCCGCTCTGCCACCCCCGATGACGAGGGCGGCCGAGGCATGCAGCTGATCTCGTTCGGCGCCCACGCGTGGGGCGTGGATACGGATGACTCCGGCCAGGGCAAGGCCACGTGGTTCGAACTGGGAGCATGCACGTCACGAACAGCCCGGGAGGCTCTTGCACGGCCCAGCCGCTGATCGACCTCGATGCCGGACCACTGGCCGAGACAGCCCTGGCCCTTGGCAGCGAAACCGCCGAGGAGACCGTCAACACCGCAGGCAGGGAAGCCGTCGTGCGCAATGAACAGACGCTCGCAGCAGCCCAACTCGCCGCCACATCCACCCACGCCCGGGGCGCGGCGCTCCCCTAACCGCGCCGCGCCCCGGACCCCCGTTCCCCCCAGGGGCTCCCCAGCCCCCGGCTCTACACCCCGACGTCCCCTACGCCGAGGTCGTCACCAGCGGCGGCAGCGCACCCGTCTTCGCCGCCTGCGCATACCAGTACGCACTCGACTTCGGCGTACGAGCGAGGGTCGCGTAGTCGACGTACACCGCCCCGAACCGCTTGCCGTACCCGTACGCCCACTCGAAGTTGTCCATCAGGGACCACAGGTAGTACCCGCGCACATCCGCCCCCTCGGCGATCGCGCGCCGGACCGCCCGCAGGTGGCCGTGCAGGTAGGCGATGCGCTCGGGGTCGTGGACGCGACCGTCCGCGTCCATCTTGTCGTCGTACGCCGCCCCGTTCTCGGTGATGTACATCGGCAGCCCCGGCGCCTCCCGCGAGTACCGCATGATCAGCTCGTGCAGACCGGTCGGGTCGATGGTCCAGCCCATCTCCGTACGCTCGCCCGGGGTCTGGTGGAACAGGACGTCGTCCGCGCCCGGCCACGGCGAGTGGTTGCTCGCCCCGTGGCCGTCCGCACGCGGCCCGATCGCGTCGGCGTCGGCCGCGCCCACCAGCGTCGGCGTGTAGTAGTTCAACCCGAGCGCGTCCAACGGCTGGTTGGCCGCCGCCACGTCACCGTCCTGCACGAACGACCAGTCCGTCAGCGACGAGGTGGCGGCGAACAGGGTCTCCGGGTACGCCCCCTGCAGCATCGGCCCGTGGAAGACGCCGTTCGCGAGGTCGTCGATCCTCCGGGCCGCGGCCACGTCCTCGGGGGAGTTCGTGATCGGCCGTACCACCGACGAGTTGAGGCTCACCGCGATCGAGTTGCGGGCGGGCATCGCCGAGCGGAGAGCCGAGACGCCCAACCCGTGCGCCAGGTTCAGATGGTGGGCCGCGCGCAGCGACGCCACCGGGTCCGTACGGCCCGGCGCGTGCACCCCGGAGCCGTAGCCGAGGAACGCGGTGCACCACGGCTCGTTCAGGGTGATCCACTGCTCGACACGGTCGCCGAGGGCCTCGCCCACGATCCGCGCGTACTCGGCGAAGCGGTGCACGATGTCCCGCTCGGGCCAGCCGCCCGCGTCCTCCAGCTCCTGCGGGAGGTCCCAGTGGTAGAGGGTGACGGCCGGCTTGATGCCCTTGTCCAGCAGCTCGTCGACCAGACGGCGGTAGAAGTCGAGGCCGCGCTGGATCGCCGGGCCCCGGCCCGTCGGCTGCACCCGCGACCAGGAGATGGAGAAGCGGTACGAGTTGAGGCCCAGGTCCGCCATCATCGCCACGTCGTCGCGGTAGCGGTGGTAGTGGTCGACAGCGATGTCACCGGTCTCGCCACCGGCGGTCTTGCCCGGGGTATGGCTGAAAGTGTCCCAGATGGAGGGCGTACGGCCGTCCTCCCGCACCGCTCCCTCGATCTGGTAGGCGGAGGTGGCCGCGCCCCAGAGGAAGGCGGGAGGAAAGGTCACCGGGGTCACCGGGTTCACGGGTTCAGGCATGGAAGCGCTCCCATAGTGGTCGTGGAGACCGACAGAGGTGGGTGGGGGGAGTGGAACGGGCGGAGACGGGGGAGACCGGGGTCGGGGCGGCGGTGACCCGACCCCCGGAGAGAGGACGTACGAGAGCGGGACCGGGCCTCAGCCCTTCACCGCTCCCTGCATGATGCCCCCGACGATCTGCTTGCCGAAGATGGCGAAGACCAGCAGCAGCGGCAGGGTGCCCAACAGCGCGCCCGCCATGATCAGGGACTGGTCGGGGGTGTACCCGCGGCCCAGGGCGGCGACCGCGACCTGCACGGTCGGATTGCCGGTCTGGGTCAGGACCAGGAAGGGCCACAGGAAGTCGTTCCAGGTCTGCACGAACACCAGCATGCCGAGCACGGCCATGGCCGGCCGGGCCGCCGGGAACACCACGTGCCACACCACCCGCCAGCTGCTCGCCCCGTCGACCCGGGCGGCCTCGATGATCTCGTCCGGCAGTGCCTGGATCAGGTATTGCCGCATGAAGAACACCCCGAAGGCGCTCACCAGCGACGGGAAGATGACTGCCTGCAGCTGGTCGGTCCAGTCCAGCTTGGCGACCATCATGTACAGCGGGATCACGCTCAGTTGTGGCGGCACCATCATCGTGCCGATCACGATCAGCATCAGCGCGCCACGGCCCCGGAACCGCAGTTTGGCGAAGGCGAACCCGGCGATCGTCGACAGGAAGACGACGGTCGCCGCCGAAACCCCGGCGACCACCGTGGTGTTGAAGAACGCCTCACCCAGATTGGCGTCCGTCCAGGCCAGTTCGATCTTCTCGAAGAGGCCGCCACCGAACCAGAACGGCGGTGGCGTCTGCGCCAGCCGGTTGTTGTTGCGAGAGGCGGCGATCGCCGACCACACCAGGGGGAAGATCGAGATGATCGTGAACAGAATGAGGATCGCGTACGCGATCGGGCCGCCGTGCAGCTGCCCGCCGGCCCGCGCGGCCTTGGGCACGCGCGAGCGCCTGGGCTTGTCCGCGGGCGTCGCGTCGGTGGGTTTCGCGTCGGTGGGCGTCACTGTGGTCGTCACGGCCGGAACTCCTTAACTACTGGCGCGCAGCCGGCGCGAGATGACGTAGTTGATGATGCCGATGACGATCAGGATCAGGAACATCGCCCAGGCGATCGCCGAGGCACGGCCCAGGTGCTGGGCGACCCAGCCCTGCTCGTACAGGTACAGGCCGAGCGTCTGGAACTGGTGTTCCGCGCCGCCGGAGGTGCCCTTGTTGGCGTCGAACAGCAGCGGCTCTCCGAAGACCTGGCTCGCCCCGATCGTCGACACCACGCACGTGAACAGGATCGTCGGACGCAGCGAGGGCACGGTCACATGGATGAACTGCTGCCAGCGGCTGGCCCCGTCCAGGGCCGCCGACTCGTACAGGTCGTGCGGGATCGCCTGCATCGCGGCGAGGTAGATCAGCGTGTTGTAACCGGTCCAGCGCCAGATGATGATCGACGACACGGCGATCTGCGAGGGCCACTTGTCGTTCTGCCAGTCGACCGGGCTGATGCCGACGGTGTCGAGCGCCCAGTTGATCATGCCGTAGTCGCGGCCGAACAGCATGACGAACACAAGGGAGGCGGCGGCGATCGAGGTCGCGTACGGCGCGAGCATCGCGACCCGGAAGAAGGTCGAGGCCCGCAGCTTGTAGTTGAGGATGTGGGCGATGCCCATCGCCATCAACAGCTGCGGAACGGTGGAGATGATGCCGATGGTCAGCGTGTTCCTCGCCGCGTTCCAGAAGAACTCGTCGTCGAAGATCCGGGTGTAGTTGCGCAGCCCCACCCAGTTCATGTCGGTCGGCGCGGTCAGCTCCACCTGGTGCAGCGAGGCCCAACCTGTGTAGAGCAGGGGGAACAGACCGAACGCGACGAACAGCAGGAAGAACGGGGAGACGAAGGCGTACGGGCTCCAGCGGATGTCCCGCTGCCAGCGCCGGGACAGCCGGGCCCGCTTCTGCTGCGCCGCGGCCGAGATGTCGTCACCGGGCGGGCGGCCCGGGGCCGCGCCCCCCTCCTTCACGGGGGACGCGGCGGTGTCGTGACGGGTGGTCATCCGGGTCACTGATCCAGCTTGTTGTCGATGGACTTGACCGCGGAGTCCCAGGCTTCCTTCGCCGACTTGCCCTTCGTCACCAGGATGACGCCGTTGTCGGACAGACCCTGCTGGATGATCTGGTCCTTCGGGCCGATCACCTGGACCGGGGCGGACTTGGCGGCCGCGGCGAAGACCGTGCCGATCGGCTGGTCACCGGTCATCTCGTTCACCGCACCGGTGACTTCGGGTGAGGTGTAGGCGGCCGGGGCGCTCGGGAAGCTGCCCTGCACCTTGAACAGCTTCGCCTGCTGCTCCGGCGCGGTCAGCCAGGCCACGAACTTCTGGGCCTCCTCCACGTTCTTGCCGCTCTTGGGCACGGTCAGGAAGGAGCCGCCCCAGTTACCGCTCTTGGGCGCGGTGGCGACGGCCCACTTGCCCTTCGCCTCCGGCTTCGAGTTGTCCTTCAGCGTGCCGAGCATCCACGGCGGGCAGGAGATCGCGGCGAACTTGTTGTTGGCGATCGTCGAGTTCCAGGCGGGCTGGAACTGCGTCTGCGACTGGACCAGTCCCTTCTCGGCGGCCTCGGCGGTCAGGTCGAAGGCGGCCTTGACGGCAGGGTTCGTCTTGTAGATGACCTCGCCGGAGGAGTCGTAGAACTTCTCCTTCTCGCTGCCGATGATCCCGTTGAGCAGACCGCCGGGGGAGTCCATGAAGAAGGTGCCCTTGGGCGCCTTCTTCTTGTACTGCTCGCCGACGGTGATCAGCTTGGCCCAGTCACCGGCCCACAGCGCGCCGACCTCCGCGGGGTCCGTGGGCAGACCGGCCTCCTTGAAGAGGTCGGTGCGGTAGCAGATCGCCATCGGGCCCACGTCGGTACCGAGGCCGATCGTCTGGCCTTCCTTGGTCGTGGCCTGCTCCCACTTCCAGTCGAGCCACTTGCTCTTGTCCACCCCCGAGACCTTGGAGAAGTCCGAGAGCTTGTCGGCCTGGGTGTTCACGATCTCGGCGATGTTGGCGACCTCGACGGCCTGGACGTCCAGCAGACCGCTGTTGGTCGTGAGGTGGTTCAGCAGCGGCGGGTAGTAGTTCTCGTTCCGCTGGATCACGTTGTCGGCGATCTTTATCTTGGGGTTGAGCTTCTCGTACTCGGCGTAGAGGCCGGCTTCCTTGAAGCCCATGGTGCCGAAGAGACCCAGGGTGATCGTGGTCTTGTCGCCACCGCCGCCACTGCCGCCCGACGAGGAACCGCCGCCGCCATCGCCGTCGTCGGCACAGCCGGCCAGCAGCCCGGCGCCCAGCGCGGCGACGGTCGCGACGACCACCGCCCTGCGCGTCCTGCGGGCGGTGCGGGTGCCCCCACCCGACCGGAGCCGGGAGTGCGGGAGGGTACGTGCTCGCATTGCGTCCTCCTGATGCCCTGACGTGCCGACCCCCCGGCCAACGGCTTTGTTGGGCCCGTTAGTTCATGCTGCGGCTCGGGCGGGGAACGTGCGGGTTGTGTAAGTGCCAGGTACTGTGGGAGCGCTCCCACGAGTGATGTGTTGAAGAGTCGTCGGTTCGCGCGGGGGTGTCAAGGGAGCGAGCGCGGAGAGATGCCTTCGGTTATCGGGCTGTTAACTAACCCGGGGCCGGCGGCCCCGCATGCCCGGAAACGGTAGGGCGAGGCCTGGCCGGGGCTCAAGTGGTCTGCGGGATCGGGGCGCCGGCGTCCGCCCGGGCCGGCCCGGGCGGACGGGTTCGCGGCACCGACCCGCCGCCGGGCCCGCCGGGTTCCGGGGCGCCGACACTGTTGGACTCGTGTAACCGGTCGTCCCGGAGGGGACGCCGTCGCAGGATCCGGGCCGGTGTCACAGCCGGCGTCGAAACCCGGATGAGTACTTCCCGGACGTCGTACGACGATCAGGACTGTTAGATTCCACGCCAGCGCGGTGTGAACGGGAGGCGACCATGGTGACAGGCCACGGAGCACGGGGCCGGAGCGGTGGGCGGCCGACGCTGGAAGAGGTCGCTGCTCGGGCCGGTGTGGGCCGGGGGACGGTGTCCAGGGTGATCAACGGCTCGCCCCGGGTCAGTGACGCGACCCGCGCGGCGGTCGAGGCGGCCGTCGCGGAGCTCGGCTACGTCCCGAACACGGCGGCACGCGCGCTCGCGGCGAACCGCACCGATGCGATCGCGATGGTCGTCCCCGAGCCGGAGACCCGCTTCTTCTCCGAGCCGTACTTCTCCGACATCCTCAAGGGCGTGGGCGCCCAGCTCTCCGACACGGAGATGCAGCTCCTGCTGATCTTCGCGGGCAGCGACCGGGAGCGCCGCCGCCTGGCCCAGTACCTGGCCGCGCACCGCGTCGACGGCGTCCTGCTGGTCTCGGTCCACGCGGACGACCCGCTCCCCGATCTGCTGTCACAACTGGAAATCCCGGCGGTCATCAGCGGCCCCCGTTCGGAGCACGAGACGCTCCCCTCCGTCGACTCCGACAACTACGGCGGCGGCCGCTCGGCGGTGGAACACCTGATCGAGCGGGGTCGGACCCGGATCGCCACCATCACCGGCCGCCTGGACGTCTACGGCGCCCAGCGGCGCGTCGTGGGCTACCGGGACGCCCTGGAGGACGCGGGCCGCGAGGTCGACGAGCGCCTGATCGTCCCCGGCGACTTCACGGAGGAGGGCGGCCGCCGGGCGATGACGGAACTGCTGACCCGCTGCCCCGACCTCGACGCGGTCTTCGCCGAGTCCGACGTCATGGCCGCCGGGGCCCGCCAGGTCCTCCGCGAGGCGGGCCGCCGCATACCCGACGACGTCGCCCTCGTCGGCTTCGACGACTCGGCGATCGCCCGCCACATGGACCCACCCCTCACCAGCGTCCGCCAGCCCATAGAGGAAATGGGCCGCGCCATGATCGACCTCCTCCTCGACGAGATCGCGGACCGCCGCCCGGCGGTGTCCCGGGGGCTGGAGCGGCGACAGGTGATGCTGCCCACGGAGCTGGTGGCGCGGGCGTCTTCCTGAGAGCGGCCGTGTTCGAACACCGGGGTTCCGACTGCGGCCGGTCGGCGGCGGGCAGGAGCGGGATGCCCAGCCGCAACGGCTCAAGCCGGTGGCTCGCTCCGAAGCCGTGAGTGAAAGCGTTGCCAGGTCAACGCGCGGTCGAGAGGGGAGAGGCTGTCGTGGCGGGCCTGACGTCCGTGCACCTGTGGCAGCACGCCCCGCTGTGGCCGGAGAGTGCTGCTGGCAGCCTGGCCTTCATGGAGAACTTGGGCAGAGGGCAAAGCGCGGGCAGTCACCCGCTGTTGGGCCTGGAGCGGATCGACGGGCCGGTAGCGGATTGTCTGGCCCGGATCGGAGAGGTCTTCCGGGTCTTCGCGAAGCAGGACTCGGGGTGTGTGGCGTACGGGGTGCGGTTGCCCGACCGCGATGAGCGGTGGTTTGTGAAGACGGCGGTTGATGCCGAGGGCCTGCGGTCGTTGGAGCGCGCGTGGGGTTTTCACCGCGCCGTGCGGCACCCGGTGATCGTCCCGCAGGTGCACCGCGTCGCCACGCGGGACGGGCCGGCCGTGGTCATGCCCTGGCGGGACGGGGAGGTGCTGTACCATCCCGCCGAGCGCGGCAGCGGGGACCGTACGGGCGTCGGCAGTCCGATGGCACGCTTTCGGGCCCTGCCCGTCGCCAGGGTCGAGGAGGCCTTCGCCCGCGTCCTCGACGCCCACCTCGCCGTCGAGGCGGCCGGGCACGTCGCCGTGGATCTCTACGACGGTGCCCTGCTGTACGACTTCGCGGCGCACGAGATGCACCTCGTCGATCTCGACGAGTACCGGCCCGGACCCTTCGTGCTGGACGCCGAGCGGCTGCCGGGCTCCACCCGTTTCATGGCGCCGGAGGAGTTCGAACGCGGTTCCACGATCGACCTCCGCACCACGGTCCACGTACTGGGCCGCACCGCACGGCTGTTGCTGGACGCGGGGGACGAGGAGCGTGCCTGGCGGGGTACGGCGGCCCAACTGGGCGTGCTGGAGCGAGCCACGCGCCCGAAACCCGCTGAACGCTTCGCGGGGGTAAGGGAGTTCGCGGACGCATGGCATGGCTGAGGGCTGGGGCTCCTGAGGCCTGACCCTGCCCCGACCGTGCCACGATGCCCCTTTGCGTTGCACACCGATCCCAGGGGGACCACCATGCGCACCCGCGCCGTCGTCTTACTCGCAGCCACGCTCCTCGCGCTCACCGCGTGCACCTCCGACGGCGAGCCCGCCGACGGTAAGCCGTCCGTGAGGGCCAAGCCGTCCGCGAGCGCCGAGCAGCCGAGTTCCGCGCCCGGCCCGGCCGACACCGCCGGTCTCGAAGCGGCCGTCCGTGAGTACACCGCGGCGTACTTCGCGAACAAGCCCGACAGCACGTACGGGATGCTGTCGGCGCGCTGCAAGGAACGGATCACCCGTGCGGGCATGGCCGCGCTGACCGAACGGGCCGTCGGGGACTACGGCGCACGGGATGTGAAGCGGTTCGAGGTCGACGAGATGTCCGGCGATGTGGCGCGCGTCTCATACGGCGTCGGCATGCCCAAGTTCGACCAGAAGCAGGAGCCGTGGACCCGCGAGGCCGGCGTCTGGCGCTACGACGACTGCTGAGCCCCCTCGCCTCACACTCGGCACACGAACAAGCCCCGACCTGTTGTCCCAGGTCGGGGCTTGATCGATCAGGGTGAGTGACGGGACTCGAACCCGCGGCATCCTGGACCACAACCAGGTGCTCTACCAGCTGAGCTACACCCACCATGACCGGCGGTTCATCCGAAGGTTTCACCGACCGGCCGAGAAAAAGTGTACAGGGTCTTGAGGGGTGCCCGCGCACGCGTTTCGGTGGAGGGCGTTCGGGGGCCCGGAGGGGCCCCGTGGACGGGATTACAGCGCGGGCAGGACGTGCTTCGCGGCGATGGTGCGGGCCGTGTCCGAGTCGGGGCCGGGGTGCGGGACGAAGATCGCCTCGCGGTAGTAGCGCAGCTCGGCGATGGATTCGCGGATGTCGGCGAGGGCGCGGTGGTTGCCGTTCTTCTGGGGGCTGTTGAAGTACGCCCTCGGGTACCAGCGGCGGGCCAGCTCCTTGACCGAGGAGACGTCCACGATGCGGTAGTGGAGGTAGTCCTCCAGCGTGGGCATGTCCCGGAGCAGGAAGCCGCGGTCCGTACCCACCGAGTTGCCGCACAGGGGGGCCTTGCCCGGCTCCTTCACGTGTTCTCGTACGTACGCCAGGACCTGCGCCTCGGCGTCCGCCAGCGTCGTGCCGCCGGGCAGCGCGTCGAGCAGGCCGGACGCGGTGTGCATCGCGCGCACCACCTCCGGCATGGTCTCCAGCGCCGAGTCCGGCGGGCGGACGACGATGTCGACACCTTCGCCGAGCACGTTCAGCTCGGAGTCGGTGACGAGGGCGGCCACCTCGATGAGCGCGTCGTCGGACAGCGAGAGGCCGGTCATCTCGCAGTCGATCCACACCATGCGATCGTTCATGTGTCTCACCTTACGGCCCGTGACAGCCGTACGGCCCGGTCCTGCACCAGGGTGATCAGGTGCGGGACCGGGCCGTACGGGCCGGTTGGTGCTACGGCGCGCTGCGCTGCCCCGGCAGGCGGCCCGTCGCGTACAGCTCGGGCTTGGCGCCCTCCGTGGAGAGGGACGCCGACGGCGCCAGGGTGCTCGCCGCCGCCGTGCGCCGGGCCTGGAGCGGCAGCGAGGCGTGCTCCGGCGACACCTGGGACGGCCCGTGGACGCTGTGCGGGCCGTCGTGGTGGTGATCGCTGTGCTTCTCACCCTGCGGACGCCGCGCCCGGTACGCCGCCCGGTACGCCGCCGGGGACGAGCCCAGCTGCCGCCGGAAGTGCCCGCGCAGCGCCACCGGCGAACGGAAGCCGCACCGCCCCGCGACCTCGTCCACGGAGTAGTCCGACGTCTCCAGGAGGCGCTGCGCCTGCAGTACGCGCTGGGTGATCAGCCACTGCAGGGGAGCGCTCCCGGTGAGCGAGCGGAACCGGCGGTCGAACGTACGACGGCTCATGTACGCCCGTGCCGCGAGCGTCTCCACGTCGAACTGCTCGTGGAGATGCTCCAGCGCCCAGGCGACGACCTCGGCGAGCGGGTCGGCGCCGATCTCCTCTGGTAAAGATCGATCGAGGTAGCGCTCCTGGCCGCCCGATCGACGGGGTGGGACGACGAGACGACGGGCCAGCGCGCCGGCCGCCTCGTTCCCGTGGTCGGTCCGCACGATGTGCAGACATAGATCGATTCCGGCCGCGGTGCCGGCCGATGTCAGTACGTCGCCGTCGTCCACGAAGAGTTCTCGTGGGTCGACGTGTACGGACGGATAGCGCTTGGCCAGCGTCGGCGCGTACATCCAGTGTGTCGTCGCCGGCCTGCCGTCCAGCAGGCCGGCGGCGGCCAGCACGAAGGCGCCGGTGCACAGCCCGACGATGCGGGCACCCTCTTCGTGCGCTCGGCGCAGTGCGTCGAGCGCTTCCTCCGGCGGCGGTGAGGTGATCGAACGCCATGCGGGCACGACCACCGTGCCCGCACGCGAGATCGCCTCAAGGCCGTTCGGTGCGGTGAGTTCCAGGCCCCCCGTGGTCCGCAGTGGGCCTTCCTCGCCCGCGCACACCAGCAGGCGGTAGCGCGGTACGCCGGCGTCCTGGCGGTCGATCCCGAACACCGACAGTGGTATGGAACTTTCGAAGATGGGACCGCCGCTGAACAGCAGCACCGCGACGATCTCCTTGCGGCGTCGCCCGGACAGCTTCCGGGCCGCGGCTTCCGGCGCGGCGGTGGAGTCGTGGCTCATACTGCTAAGCCCCCCTCGGTGGTCGCGGCTCCTCGGTTGTGTCGCTCCTGCACGTTTCCCCTTGGTCCTGCACGAGTCCCCCGCCGTAAGACAGTCATGATCGAATCTACTGTGTCCCGTGGTGCCGGCGTGACCAGTTCGCCACCCGGCACATTGTCGACATGGCAACTTGGCGTGAAGCATTCGATCACGAAGCGTTGCACTCGTGGGCCGTGCAGGGAAGTACGCCTCGTCCCGGTGGCCGGTCCACGTAGGGTGCGCGCGGCCCCTGGACCCCTTTCAGCGCAGGTCGAACGGGGGGTGGGGGGGTGTTCGGCCAAGGGGTGTGCGGGTGACAGAAGTTGGCTGAAAAGATACGGGGGTGTGCGCGGAAACCGGTCAGTCGACCGGCGTACTCGGGCCGGAGTTCCGTCCGCCCCTGTGCGCCCCGGAAGAGGAGCGTCCCCGTCGGCCACGCCGGGGGGTGCGATCTTCGGCCATCGAACGGGCGGCTGTCCTACGGGCCGGTGTCGCGCGGGTGACCGTCGTGTGCGTGGCCGTCGCGTGCGCGGCCGTCCTGCGGGCCGCTCCGCGTTCCGACTGGCGGAGAAGGACGCGGCAGGCGCCGGTGACCGCGGCGA
>NZ_LRTR01000367.1 GCF_001550375.1 Streptomyces europaeiscabiei
CTGCGCGGGGGCGGGGGGATCTCGTCGGCTTCGGGGGCGGACCGGGGCGCGGTGCGGTGTGCGGACACTGCGGGCTCCCTCCTGGCTCCCTGGGCTGCGGCTTACCGGGGTTCAACGCCTGTTCGACCTGTCGGTCACTGGTACTGCTTGATCGGGTTGACGTCGGAGGCGTCTTCGCCTGCCCCGCTCCCGGGGTGCCGCTGCGCCCACCCTCCCTCGTCGCCCCTGGCGGCACGACTGCCCGCGGTCACGACGACCATGCGGAAAACGCACTCCGAGCCGTGAGGCGCTCGTCGGTCCGAAACCGGCTGTACGTGGCAGCAACCATTGCGTTACGGGGCGGTGCTCGTGCATGCTCCCTGGAACCCCGCGCAGCCGGTGCGGGAACTGGGCGGAGGAGGCGTGCGGTCGTACCCTTGGGGGTATGGGGTGGGGAAGATGATTCCCGGACACGGCTCCGCCGCACACTGACGTCCCATCCACGTCGTCCCACACGAGGATCCAAACGCCGAGACACCCATGGCCGGTCAAGAATTCTTCGAATCCGCGGACCGCAAGCGGTGGCCCGTCGCCGATCACACGGCGGCCGAGCCCCTTGCGGCGGAAGAGGCACGCCCTTCCTGCGATCCCGCCTTCAAGCACGGCGTCGTCGTCGGCTTCGACGGTTCGACGTCCAGTGAGCGCGCCCTCGCGTACGCCGTCGGCATGGCCCGCCGCTCCGGCTCGGGCCTGATCATCGTGCATGTCGCCAACCGGCTGCCCACGACCGTGTGGGCCGGCTGCGAGCCGCCCGTCTTCGTCGACGTCCCCGATCACCGCACCGAGGTCCTCGGGCTGGAGCTCGCGTGCGCCGACTATCTCGCCGAAGTGCCCTGGATCCTCGTCGAGCGCGGCGGCGACATCTGTCACGAACTCGAAGAGGTGGGGCGGGAGTACGAGGCCGACGCGATCGTCGTCGGCTCCACCCACGGGCTCGTCGGCCGGCTCTTCGGGTCGGTCGCGGGGCGGCTCGCCAAGCGGGCGCAGCGGCCGGTCATCGTCATTCCGTGACGTTCGGCCTCGCTGTTCCGTGACGTTCCGCGCCGTCAACCCGTGGCGTTCCGCGACGTTTTCGGAAACGTGTAAGTCTACTGACGCGTAGGGGTGTTTGTGCCCTTGTGAAGGGCATAACCCGCGTGATGCCTGACGGAGTGGTGTGACGGCCACGGGTAGTTGGCAGCGGCGCCGGGGCGTTGGGCGGCCCCGGTATGTCGAACGGACCCCCCGTGATGGGTGGCATCACGTGGGGGTCCGTCCTCGTTGTACGGCTTCTGCGGGTTGCGTCCCTACTCGACCGTGACCGACTTCGCGAGGTTCCTGGGCTTGTCGATGTCGCGGCCCAGGGCCAACGCCGTGTGGTAGGCGAGGAGTTGGAGGGGGATGCCCATGAGGATCGGGTCGAGTTCGTCCTCGTTCTTGGGGACGACGATCGTCTGGTCGGCCTTCTCCTGCTCCCGGTGGGCGACGGCGAGGATCTTGCCGCTGCGGGCCTTGATCTCCTCCAGGGCGGCGCGGTTCTTCTCCAGGAGGTCGTCGTCGGGGACGATGGCGACCGTCGGGAGGGCGGGCTCGATGAGGGCCAGTGGGCCGTGCTTGAGTTCGGAGGCGGGGTAGGCCTCGGCGTGGATGTACGAGACCTCCTTGAGCTTCAGGGAGGCCTCACGGGCCACCGGGTAGCCCCGGACGCGGCCGATGAAGAGCATCGAGCGGGCCTCGGCGTACTGCTCGGCCAGCTTCTTGATCTCCTCCTCCTGCTCCAGCATCTCGGCGATCTGGGCGGGGAGCCTGCGCAGGCCCTCGATGATCCGCTTGCCGTCGCGGACGGAGAGGTCGCGGGTGCGGCCCAGGTGCAGTGCGAGGAGCGCGAAGGCCACGGTGGTGTTGGTGAAGCACTTCGTGGAGACGACGCAGACCTCGGGGCCGGCGTGGACGTAGATGCCGCCGTCCGCCTCGCGGGCGATCGCCGAGCCGACGACGTTCACGACGCCCAGGACGCGGGCGCCCTTGCGCTTCAGCTCCTGGACGGCCGCCAGCACGTCGTACGTCTCGCCGGACTGGGAGACGGCGATGTAGAGGGTGTCGGGGTCGACGACCGCGTTGCGGTAGCGGAACTCCGACGCCGGCTCGGCGTCCGCGGGGATACGGGCCAGCTCCTCGATCATCTGGGCGCCGATCATGCCCGCGTGGTACGAGGTGCCGCAGCCGAGGATCTTCACGCGGCGGATCTGGCGCGCCTCGCGGGCGTCCAGGTTCAGGCCGCCGAGGCGCACGGTGGAGAAGCGGTCGTCGATGCGCCCGCGCAGCACGCGGTCCACGGCGTCGGCCTGCTCGTGGATCTCCTTGTGCATGTACGTGTCGTGGCCGCCCATGTCGTACGAGGCGGCCTCCCACTCCACGGTGGTGGGCTCCGCGGTGGTGCGGGTGCCCTCCGTGGTGTAGGTGCGGAAGTCGTCGGCCTTGAGGGTGGCCATCTCGCCGTCGTCCAGGGTGACGATCTGGCGGGTGTGGGCGACCAGAGCGGCTATGTCCGAGGCGACGAACATCTCCTTCTCGCCGATGCCGAGGACGACCGGGGAGCCGTTGCGGGCGACGACGATGCGGTCGTTGAAGTCGGCGTGCATGACGGCGATGCCGTACGTGCCCTCGACGATGCGTACCGCCTGGCGGACCTTCTCCTCCAGGGTGGTGGCCTGGGACCGGGCGATGAGGTGGGTGAGGACCTCGGTGTCCGTCTCGGAGAGGAATTCGACGCCGTCCGCTTCGAGCTTCTTCCGCAGGTCGGAGGCGTTGTCGATGATGCCGTTGTGGACGACGGCGACCTTGTTGTCGGTCGACATGTGCGGGTGGGCGTTCACGTCGGACGGGGCGCCGTGGGTGGCCCAGCGGGTGTGGGCGATGCCGGTGGTGCCCTTGAAGCGCGCGGGGACCTTGGCCTCCAGGTCGCGGACGCGGCCCTTGGCCTTGACCATCTTCAGACCGGCCGTCTTGGGTGAGGTGACCACTATGCCCGCCGAGTCGTAGCCCCGGTACTCCAGGCGCTGCAGCCCCTCAAGGAGCAGCGGTGCCACATCGCGCTTGCCGATGTAACCGACAATCCCGCACATATATACGTATCCCCTAGCCGTAGATGTTCAGCCGTGGCCGATCGGTCGCGACCGGGTCGGTCGCGGATGATCAGCCGTAGACCATGCGGCGCAGTTGCCTGAGCGTCAGCTCCGGCGGTGCGACCGCCCGGTACTTCAGGTCCGCCTCGATCCGTTCGAAGATCGTCGCGTTGACCAGGCCCTGGGCCTGGAGCTCGCGGTGGCGGCGACGGACGTAGGCCTCGGTCGTCTCGTCGAAGTAGGCGAGCACGTCCTGGATCACACGCAGCGCCTCGCCCCGGTTGAGGGGCGAGGATCGCGTCAAATGATCAACGAGTTCGTCGTGCACTCGGTAGATCCTGAGGGACGGGCGGGCGTTTCGCAAGAATTCTGCCCGATATCGGGCAGGAGGCTGTTACCGCCCCTTGGGGGAACGTTGAATGTGTTATGAGTGGCTGTTCGTGTGCCGTCCATCCGGCGTCCCGCATCCCGTCGCCTGAGGCGACGAGTTTCGGACGCCATGGACATACCTCGCATGGGCGTACCCGAGCAGCTGGCCGAGCGCATGAGCATGGCCGAGCAGCACGAGTACCTGCGCTCCAAGTTCTCCCGGCGTTCGATGATCAGAGGCGGCGCTGTCACGCTCGGCGCCGTCGCGGGTGGCGCGTTCGTCCCGGCCACGGCGCAGGCCGCCACCCCGGCCGCCCTCCGCACCTCGGTTCCGACCCAGGCCGGCGCGAGCGCCGAACGCGTCGACGGCTCCCTCGTCGCCCCCTTCGGCCGCCACCTCGCCTACGGCAACGACCCGCGCACCGAGATCACCGTCTCCTGGCAGGTCCCGCTCCCGGTGAAGAAGCCCTTCGTCCGGATCGGCACCCACGCCTCGCACCTCTCCGTCAAGATCGACGCCGAGGTCCGCACCCTCCACACCCCGGCCGGTGTCGGTGCGAGCGGCGACCACACCCAGTACTACGTGCACGCCAAACTGACCCACCTCAAGCCTGGCAGGACCTACTTCTACGGTGTCGGCCACGACGGCTTCGACCCGGCCTCACCGCAGTTCGCGGGCACCATCGGTACCTTCACCACCGCCCCCGCCCACAAGGCGCCCTTCACCTTCACGGCCTTCGGCGACGAGGGCGTCGGCTACCACGGCCTCGCCAACAACAGCCTCCTCCTCGGCCAGAACCCGGCCTTCCACCTGCACGCCGGCGACATCGCCTACGCAGACCCGGCCGGCCAGGGCAAGACCGCCGACACCGGCTTCGACTCCCGGGTGTGGGACCAGTTCCTCGCCCAGACCGAGGCCGTCGCCAAGTCCGTGCCGTGGATGCCCGCCTACGGCAACCACGACATGGAGGCCTGGTACTCGCCCAACGGCTACGGCGGCGAGGAGGCCCGCTGGAACCTCCCCGACAACGGCCCCGACCGGAAGAACCTGCCGGGCGTCTACTCCTTCGTCTACGGGAACACGGCCGTCATCTCCCTCGACGCCAACGACATCTCCTTCGAGATCCCGGCCAACCTCGGCATCTCCGGCGGCACGCAGACCAAGTGGCTGGAGGCGCAGCTCAAGAAGTTCCGCGCGTCCAAGGACGTCGACTTCGTCGTGGTCTTCTTCCACCACTGCGCCTACTGCACCTCCACCGCGCACGCCTCGGAAGGCGGTGTGCGCCAGGAGTGGGTGCCGCTGTTCGAGAAGTACTCGGTGGACCTGGTCATCAACGGCCACAACCACCAGTACGAGCGCACCGACGTCATCAAGGCCGGCACGGTCACCAAGAAGCTCCCGATCGGCGGCACGGCGTACCCGGAGACCGAGGGCGTGGTGTACGTGACGGCGGGCGCGGCCGGCCGCAGCCTCTACTCCTTCACCGCCCCGCTGTCGTACGAGGGCCACGAGAACGAGGTCGAGTCCGTCTCGTCCTACATCAACACCAAGGAGGGCAAGCAGAACGAGACCGTCACGTGGTCGCGCGTGCGTTATCTGGACTACTCCTTCCTGCGCGTGGACGTGAAGCCCGCGCCGAAGGGGCACTACGCCACGCTGACCGTGCGCGGTATCGCGGAGACGGGTGCGCAGGTCGACCACTTCACGGTGGCGCGCCGGGCCAAGTAGCGCCGCCGGTGCGCCCGGAAGGCGGGGCGCACGAACGGTCCGGTGCCGGGAAGGGGGTCCTCACGCGCGTCAAATGCGTTTGAGGACCGCCTGTTTGGCCATCGTGAACTCCTCGTCCGTGAGCACGCCGGACCGGTGGAGGTCGCCCAGTTCGCGCAGGCGGCGCAGCAGGGCGTCGTGGTCCTCCTCGGGGGCCGGCCGGTCCGGCGCCGGCGCGGTCGGCTGCTGGGGCGCGGATGCCGCCGGATGCGGGAGGCGGGCCTGCACGGCCGCCGCGACCAGGGCCATCAGCGGGTCCTTCTTGAAGCCCCACAGCTCGACGGAGTTGGGGTCGTACTTGGGCGGCGCCTTCGTCGGCGCGTTCCGCACGGTGAAGCGGAGGCTGCCGTTCTCCAGGCCGACCGAGGGGTGCCACTCGACGCCCGCTATGTCCGCCAGCGGCAGCGTCCGCGTCCCGGACGCGGCCTTGGCCTCCTCCGTCTTCCAGTTCCACTCCAGGCGTACGTGGTCGCCGTCGAAGCTCGCCGTGCCGTCCCCGGCGGAGACGGAGAGCGGGACGGCGGGCCCGGCGAGCAGATAGGAGTCCACCGCGTCGGTCGGCACCTCGTCCAGCAGCAGCGCGTTGCGGACCTCGTCCACGAAGTACTCGGCGACGCCGTACCGGTCGGCGTCGACGCTGAGCCGGTACGGGTCGTTGGAGTCGGCGAGCCGGCCGCCGGTGGCCTGGAGGAGCGGGTCGGAGCCGTCGCGCAGCCGTAGCCGCAGCCGCCCCGACTTCTTGCCCTGTTCGAAGGAGACGCCCGCCAACGCGCCCAGTGGAACGGAGAGTTCACCCAGAGTGCTGCGGAGCAGGCTCACCCCCCTGTCGCGGCCCGGGGTCAGCCGCAGCGTGTCGCCGTCGAAGGTCCAGGTGCCGTCCCGCTGGAGGATTTCCGCCATGAGGAGGATTGTTCCACCGGCTGCGGGAAGAGGTGGTCTAGACCTGGAGGGGGTGCAGGGGTGATGGTGGGGAGCGCACAGTTCGATGGGTGGAGGGAGCTCGTTGTGAGATCGCACCACAGATCGACCAGCCTTCTCGGTGCGCTGCTGGTGGTGGCGGCCGGGATCTTCGCCGTGGGAGCCGCACCCGTGTCCGAGAACGCCCAGGCCGACGCCGTCACGATCCCGCTCGGGCAGGTGATTCCGGCCCCCGCCTCGGTCCATGCCGGGGGATCGCCCTACCGGCTGACGAGCAGTACCCGCATCGTCGTGGACGGCGGGCCCGAGGCCCGCCGGATCGGGGACTACCTCGCGGGGATCCTGCGGCCCTCGACGGGGTACCGGCTGCCGGTGACCGAACGCCAAGAGGCCGGAATCCGCCTGCGGTTGGCCCCCGGGGAGGCGGGTCTCGGCCAGGAGGGCTACCGGCTGGAGAGCGGCCGCTCGGGTGTCACCCTCACCGCACGCGCGCCCGCCGGGCTCTTCCACGCCGTCCAGACCCTGCGTCAGCTCCTGCCCGCCGCCGTCGAGAAGGACTCCGTGCAGCCGGGTCCGTGGCTGATCGCGGGCGGCACCGTCGAGGACACCCCGCGCTACGGCTGGCGCGGCGCGATGCTGGACGTCTCCCGGCACTTCTTCGGCGTGGACCAGGTCAAGCGCTTCATCGACCAGTTGGCGCTCTACAAGTTCAACAAGCTCCACCTGCACCTCTCCGACGACCAGGGCTGGCGCATCGCCATCGACTCCTGGCCGCGCCTCGCCCCGTACGGCGGATCCACCCAGGTCGGCGGCGGCCCCGGCGGTCACTACACGAAGGCCGACTACGAGGAGATCGTCCGGTACGCGGCCTCGCGCCACCTGGAGGTCGTGCCCGAGATCGACCTGCCCGGCCACACCAACGCGGCCCTCGCCTCCTACGCCGAGCTGAACTGCGACGGTGTCGCGCCCCCGCTCTACACCGGCACCGAGGTCGGCTTCAGCTCCCTCTGCGTCGGCAAGGACGTGACGTACGACTTCGTGGAGGACGTCGTACGGGAGCTGGCCGCGCTCACTCCGGGGCGGTATTTGCACATCGGCGGTGACGAGGCGCACTCCACCAGCCACGAGGACTATGCGAAGTTCATGGACCGGGTGCAGCCGGTCGTCGAGAAGTACGGGAAGACCGTGATCGGCTGGCACCAGCTGACCGGGGCCACTCCGGCGCGGGGCGCGCTCGCGCAGTACTGGGGGCTGGACAGCACGGGAGCCGAGGAGAAGGAGCGGGTCGCGGCTGCCGCGCGGAACGGGACGGGGGTCATTCTGTCGCCGGCCGACCGGATCTACCTCGACATGAAGTACGACAAGGACACGCCGCTGGGGCTCGACTGGGCGGGGTATGTGGATGTGCGGCGGGCGTACGACTGGGATCCGGGGGAGTATCTGGCGGGTGCGCCCGGCTCCGCGATCCGGGGTGTCGAGGCGCCGTTGTGGACCGAGACGATCGTGACCTCGGACGATGTTGAGTACATGGCGTTTCCGAGGCTGCCGGGGGTTGCTGAGCTGGGGTGGTCTCCGGCGTCCACGCATGGCTGGGACGGGTATCGGGTGCGGCTTGCTGCGCAGGGGGCGCGGTGGGAGGCGCTCGGGATCGGGTACTTCCGTGCGGTGGCGGTGCCCTGGCCTGCGCGGTAGGGCCCGGGGGGTTCGGTGCGTCGGCGGGTGCGGGTGGGTGGGGCTTCTCGCGCAGTTCCCCGCGCCCCTGAAAAGCAGGGGCTGCGCCCCGTGCTTTTCAGCCCGGTGGCCCGGTGGCCCGCAGGCCTGTTGCCTTCAGGCCCCGCCGGGCCGTTGCTCCCTGGCTCCCAGGTCCCCAGGACCTCCAGCCCGTGGTCCTTCCGGCCTGCGGGCCCGTCGTCTTTCAGGTCTGTGGGGCCGTGGGCTTTCAGGCCCGTCGGGCCTGGTCTTTGAGGGGCGTGGGGAGCTGCGTGGTCAGTCTCCGCTCGCCCGCGGCCGAATCGTCCGCCGTCGAACGCATGACACGGCGGGCACCTCGGAGGACCGTACTCCGAGGTGCCCGCCTGCTTCGGTGGGGCCGTGCCGGGGGCTACACGCCCGCGATGGGGTTCTGCAGGGTGCCGATGAGCTGGAGTGCGCCCGCCGGGTCCGCCAGGTCGACCATCTGCTTGTTGTTGCGCAGCTGGAGGCGGTTGAGGCAGGACAGCGCGAACTCGGGCGCGAACATGTCGTACCGGGCGAACTTGTCGGCGAGTTCGGGCATCGAGTGCTGGTAGTCGCGGACGGTCTCGGCGACCGTGCGCCAGAACTCCTCCTCGTCCAGGACGCCCTCCTCGGCGAGGTTCGCGGCCAGGAAGCGGAAGAAGCAGTCGAAGACGTCCGTGAAGAGGGACAGGAGCTTCTTGTCCTCGGGGACCTCGACGCGCAGCCGCTCGACCGCCGGCGGCAGCACCGCCTGCGGGTCCATGACCGCGATCTCCTCGGCGATGTCCTTGTAGATCGCCCGCTCGACGACACCGTCCTTCAGGACGAGGATGACGTTCTCGCCGTGCGGCATGAAGACGAGGTCGTACGCGTAGAAGCTGTGGAGGAGGGGAGTGAGGTACGCCCGCAGGTAGCGGCGCAGCCACTCCGTCGGGGTCAGGCCCGAGCGTGCGACCAGCGCGGCGGCGAAGCCGTTGCCCTCGTGGTCGACGTGGACCAGGGAGGCCATCGTCGCCAGGGACTCGCCTTCCTGGAGCGAGGCGACCGGGCTCTCGCGCCACAGTGCGGCCAGCATCTTGCGGTAGGCGGAGTACTTGTCGGTGGCGGCCTCGTACTCCAGGTGCCGGTAGCCGACGGCGGCGCGCTCGCGGATGATCGACAGACCGGTCGACTTCAGGACCGGGTCGCTGTCGATGAGACCGGCGAGCCAGTCGTTGATGGCCGGGGTCGCCTCCATGTACGCCGCCGAGAGGCCGCGCATGAAGCCCATGTTGAGGACGGACAGGGCCGTTTTGACGTAGTGCTTCTCGGGGGCGGACCGGTTGAAGAACGTCCGGATCGACTGCTGGGCGAGGTACTCGTCGTCGCCCTCCCCGAGGCACACCAGGTTCTGCTGGGCGATCTCGGCGGCGAAGGTGACGGTGAGCTTGTTCCACCACTGCCAGGGGTGGACCGGGATGAAGAGGTAGTCGGCCGGGTCCAGCTCCTGGCCGGAGAGGACGGAGTCGAAGCGGGCGACCGTCTCCGCGCCCAGCTCGTCCCGGAGGAAGGCTTCGTACTCGATGCCCACCCCCGCCGTGAACGCCGCCCGTGAGCGGTGCGCGGCCAGCCAGACCAGGCGGACCGGGCTCGCCGTCTCGGGGGCGTACGAGAGGTACTCGTGGACGCCGAAGCCGAGGCGGCCGTTGTTGGCGACGAAGCAGGGGTGGCCCTCGGTCATCCCGGTCTCGATGGCCTGGAAGCCGGCGTCCACCAGTTCGGCGACCGGCGTCTGCGGTTTGGTGAGCTTGTAGCAGGTGCCGGCGAGGGTGGAGGAGATCTCCTCCAGATAGACCGGGAGGATCTCGTCGCTCAGGCCGAGGGACTTCTTCAGCTCGATGAAGAAGTCCAGGGCGGCCAGAGGGAGGTCGACGCCGTCTCGTCGACGGGTGATCGAGTCGGCGTCGACCTGCCAGTGGTCGAGGGCGCGCCGGACGGCGGTGAACCCGTAGCGGGTCGAGCCGTCGTCGCTGCGGACCTCGAAGCGGCCGTCGGTGGTGGCCTCCGGCGTGATGAGCCGCTCATGGGCGAACTCGGCCAGGGCCTTGCGGATGAGCAGGCGGTTGGCCCGTGCCCAGCGGTGGGGGGACAGATGCGCTACGGCGTCGGACAGGGTCATACGGCTACTCCTCGGGCGGCCTCGAAGAACTGCTCGCGCGTGCAGAAGCTCAGCAGCGCGCGCTTCTCCGGCTTGTCGATCTCGCGGTCGGGGACGAAACCGACGGCTTCGTTGAGGGCGTGGACGGCCTTGTTGGACACGTCCGGCTCGACGACGACCCGGTGGGTGGCCGGGTCCTCGAAGAGGTGCGCCATCACGGCGGTGATCACGGACCTGGTGAACCCGTGCACCGGGGTGTCCGTCGGCGGCACCAGGAAGTGCATGCCGACGTCCCCGGGCTCGGGCTCGTACAGGCCGACGAGCTCACGGTGGGTGGGGTCGTACCTCTCCATGAGGAAGACGGGCTCGCCGTCCAGCAGCCCCAGCAGGGCGTGGTGGTGCGGGTCGGCCGCGATCTCCATGTACGCGCGCTCGACGTCCTCCGGCCTGGCGTCCTGCATCATCCAGTACGCCGCCTTGGGATGCGTCACCCAGCCGTGCAGCAGCTCGGCGTCGTTCAGCGGGTCGAGGGGACGGAAGGTGTAGTGCACCACGTCGAGGCCGCTCATACCGCGAACTCCTGGAAGGCGATGCTCTTCTCGACCGGGTAGTACTCGGTGCCGAGCAGTTCGCGGATGATGTACGCGTTCCGGTACGGGCCCATGCCCAGGTCGGGTGAGGTGATGCTGTGGGCGTGGACGGCGGCGTTCTGCAGGAAGACGCCTCGGCCGGTGGTGTCGATCGCGTAGTTGCGGGCCACGTCGAAGTTGCCCTGCGTGTCGTAGCGCAGCCGGTCACGGACGGGCTTGAGGAACTCCGGCTCGGTGTACTTGTAGCCGGTGGCGAGGATCAGGCCCTGCGAGTCGATCTCGTAGTCCTTCTCCTGCTCCTCCTGACGCAGGCCCAGGGTGTACGTGCCGTTCTCGTGACGCACGCTGTTCAGGGCGGAGTTGGTGAGCAGGCGGGTGGGGAGCGGGCCGCCGAGGCTCTTCTGGTAGAGCAGGTCGAAGATCTCGTTGATGAGGTCTCCGTCGATGCCCTTGAAGAGGCCCTTCTGCTCCTGGGTCAGGCGGTGGCGGGTCGGCTCCGGCAGCTCGCGGAAGTAGTCGATGTACTCCGGGGAGGTCATCTCCAGCGTGAGCTTGGTGTATTCCAGGGGGAAGAAGCGGGGGGAGCGTGTCACCCAGTTCAGCTGGTAGCCGTGGACGTCGATCTCGCTGAGCAGGTCGTAGTAGATCTCGGCGGCCGACTGCCCGGAACCGACGAGGGTGATCGACTTCTTCTTCTGCAGCTCCCGCTTGTGCCGCATGTAGCGGGAGTTGTGGATGTAGTCGCCGCCCAGGCCCTGGACCGCCTCCGGGAGATGCGGGGGCGTGCCGGTGCCGAGGACGAGGTGGCGGGCGCGCAGGACGTCACCGTCGGCCGTCCGCACGGCGTACACGTCGTCCTCGTACGTCACCTCGGTGACCGTCGTGCCGAAGCGGACGTTGCTCAGCCGGTTCGCGGCCCAGCGGCAGTAGTCGTCGTACTCGACCCGCAGCGGGTAGAAGTTCTCGCGGATGTAGAACGAGTACAGACGGCCCGAGTCCTTCAGGTAGTTCAGGAAGGAGTACGGGGAGGTCGGGTCGGCGAGGGTGACCAGGTCCGACATGAACGGGGTCTGGAGGTGGGCGCCGTCGAGGAACATCCCCGAGTGCCACTCGAAGTTCGGCTTCGAGTCGAGGAAGATCCCGTCGAGCTCGGCGATGGGCTCGGTGAGGCAGGCGAGGCCGAGGTTGAAGGGTCCCAGTCCGATGCCGATGAAGTCGTAGGTCTTCACGGCGGGTTCAGGAAGCGACGCGGTCAAGGGATTCTCCCAGGTACTGCTCGGCGTGGCCGGCGATCAGGTCGAGTACGGCGGCGATGTCCTCGGCCGTCGTCTCGGGGTTGAGCAGGGTGAACTTCAGGTAGTGGCGACCGCCGACCTTGGTGCCCGCGACCACGGCGTCACCGGAGGCGAACAGGGCCTTGCGGGCGTACAGGTTGGCGCGGTCGATCTCGGCCGGGTCGGTGACCGCCTCGGGGATGTAGCGGTAGACCAGCGTGGACAGCTGGGGCTCCACGACCACGTCGTAGCGCGGGTCCGCGGCGAGCAGTTTCCAGCCTTCCTCCGCCAGGTCGCAGACCTCGTCGAAGAGCTGGCCGATGCCGTCGGCACCCATCGTGCGCAGCGTCATCCACAGCTTGAGCGCGTCGAAGCGGCGGGTGGTCTGCAGGGACTTGTCGACCTGGTTGGGGATGCGCTCGGTGACCATGCGGCGCGGGTTGAGGTACTCCGCGTGGTAGGTCGCGTGGCGCAGCGTGGCCGCGTCCCGGACGAGGACGGCGGACGAACTCACCGGCTGGAAGAAGGACTTGTGGTAGTCCACGGTGACGGAGTCGGCGCGCTCGATGCCGTCGAGGAGGTCGCGGCGCTTGAGCGAGACGAGCAGACCGCAACCGTAGGCGGCGTCGACGTGCATCCAGGTGTCGTACTGCGCGCACAGCTCGGCTATCTCGGGCAGCGGGTCTATCGAGCCGAAGTCGGTGGTCCCGGAGGTGGCGACGACGGCCATGGGGACGAGGCCGTCGTTCCTGCAGCGCTCCAGCTCACGGGCGAGGGCGACCGTCTGCATGCGCTTGGTGCCGTCGACCGGGACGCAGACGACGGCGTCCTGGCCGAGGCCCAGCAGTTTCGCCGACTTCTTCACGCTGAAGTGGCTGACCTCCGAGGCGAAGATCCGCAGTTTCGCTGTGTCGTCGGTCTTGGCCTCCTCACGGGCGAGAAGCAGGGCCTGGAGGTTGGACTGCGAGCCGCCGGAGGTGAACACACCGTCGGCGGAAGGACCGAAGCCGATGCGCTCGTTCGTCCAGTCGATGAGCTTGCGCTCGATCAGGGTGCCGCCCGCCGACTGGTCCCAGGTGTCCAGGGAGGAGTTGACGGCGGAGAGGACGGCCTCGCCGAGCACGGCCGGGATGACGACCGGGCAGTTGAGGTGGGCGAGATAGCGCGGGTGGTGGAAGTAGACCGCGTCGCGGAGGTAGACGTCCTCCAGCTCGTCGAGGACGGCGGCCGTGTCGTGCAGCGGCTTGTCGAGGTCGATCCTCTCGATGTGGGGGGAGAGGGCGTCGACGGTGACACCGGTGAACGGTCGGTCGGTGGTGGCGAGTTTGGCCGCCACCCGCTCCACGCCTTCGGTCACGGTGCGGCGGTACCGCTCCGCGGTCGTGTCATTGAGCAGGTGCGAGCGCATGGGGAGGTCCTCCGAGCGGGGCGGTCCGGGTGGGACGGAGAGGTGAGTGGGGGGTGACATCACGTCGTCCAACTTAGGTAAGCCTAACCTAACTAACTCAAGTGGGGCCCGAACTCAGCCGTGACCGTGGTCACTTCACTGTCTCTGGTGACTTCGGTGACTTCGGTGACTTCGGTGACTTCGGTGGCTCTGGGACTCCGGTATCTCTGGTGGCTCGGGTAGTGCCGACGATTCCGTCTACTCGCCGCGCTCCCGCAGCTGCTCCTCCGTCAGGCCCTCACGCCAGTACCCGACGAAGGTCACCCGCCGCCTGTCGATCCCGCGTTCCCGCACGAGGTGACGGCGCAGCTCCTTCACACGGCCGGACTCACCGGCGATCCAGGCGTACGGCAGCTCGCTGGACGGCAGTCGGGCGGCACGGACGGTGTCGAGGGCGGTCGGCGCCCCCTCGGCCCGTACGAGCCAGGTGATCTCGGCGGCGGCCTCGGTGGTCAGGTCCTGGATGTCGCCCGCGTGGTGGACCTCCAGCCAGACCCGGGCCCGCGTACCGGCGGGCAGCGACTCCAGGATCGCCGAGGCGGCGGGCAGCGCCGTCTCGTCACCCCAGATCAGCACCAGGTCGGTGTCCGCCGGCGGACGGAAACGGATCGCGCGGTTGTCGGCGACGGCGGGTCCGAGCAGCACGACCCGGTCACCGGCCCGCGCTGCCGACGCCCACCGGGACGCGGGCCCGGCAGGCACGGCCGCCTCCGGCTCCACCCCGTGCAGCACGAAGTCGATGTCGATCCCGACGGTGTCGCCGTGGACGTCCGAGCGGAGCCCCCGCAGGGTGTACGAGCGCATCACCGCCCTGACGTCGTCCGGCAGTTCCCGCCACGCCTGCCACCAGCCGTCGCCCAGTTCGAAGGGGATGGCCGGGGTGTCCTGCCCCGGATGCGGCAGAAAGAGGGACAGTGACTGATCCCGGCCGTCGGAGTGGAAGTACCTCAGATCGTCCCCCGCGAACGAGACCCGCACGAGAGACGGCCCCAGCCGCTCCGTCCGTAGGACCTGAAGAGAGAAGAAACGGAAGGGGGCGGCTACGGCCGTCGTCATGTGATTGGCTCCTGAATCAGGGGCGGTACGTATGTGGGAGAGGGCGCCCCCGGGGGCGCGGGGCGCTGGCATGTGCGGCTCCGCCGCGTGGGCGCGACCAGCCACGACGGACCCGCAGCTCACCCACGGCCTCGGCCTTAACCGACCTTCTTCGCGTTCTCGATCGCCTCGGCCAGCTCCTCGAGAAGCGGCGCGCATTTGGCGTAGGAAAGAATCGGCTCGGGGTTACGCCCGATGACCTGCCCCGCCTTCACCGCAGGCAGCTTCTTCCAGGTCGCCTCTTCGATCGCGTCCGGCTGGATCGCCGACGTGCGGTTGTCCATGATGATGACGTCCGCGTCGTACTTGTCGACGTTCTCCCAGCTGAGGTTCTCGAACCAGCCCCCGCTGGCCTTCAGCGCGGCGGCGCTCGGCTCGACGAAGTTCACGCCGAGGGCCTTGAAGTACTCCAGGTCGATGGAGAGATTCGAGCCGGAGACGTAGAAGATGTCCTGGCTCGCGGAACCGGCGAGCACCTTGATGTCGGGCTTGGACCTGGTGGCCGCGCGCAGCCGGGCGGCCGCGTCCTCGAACCGCTTCTTGGCCGTGGTGATCTTCGTCGACTCCACGTCGGCGCCGAGCGACTTGGCCAGTTCCAGCATGCGCTGCAGGGGCTCGGTCATCTGACGGTCGAAGACGGAGATGCCGACGCTCGGGGCGAGCTTGGCGATCTTGTCCTTGGAGGTCTCGGGCACGTACCAGAGGGTGCCGGCGTCGTCGAACAGGGTGGTGATGAGGACGTCGGGGGCGAGGGCGGCGTACTTCTCGACGTTGAACTCGTCCCAGACGTTGCCGAGGACGGTGACCTTGCTGATGTCGAGGTCGCCGGCCTGGACGTCGGCCTTGCCGTCCGTCGTCCTGGTCGGACCGAAGACGCCCTTGACGTCGATGCCGTAGTCGTACAGCGCGGCGGCGACACCGACGAAGGCGACGATGTTCGCCGGGACCTTGTCGGTCTTGGCGGTCACGCCACGGTCGTCCTTGAACGACCAGGGGCCGGACTTGGCGGCAGCCGTCTCCTTGTCGGAGCCAGTGCTGCTGCTCTTCGCGTCCTCGTCTCCGCAGGCGGCGAGGACGGCACCGAGACCGAGTGCGCCACCGGCGGCGAGGATGCCACGGCGGGTGAGGTGAGCGGCTCTGGCGTTGGACATGTGTATGGCTACTTTCGAACGGGGCGGAGTGCCGCCCGAGGGCGAGTTCGAAGGTAGGTTAGCCTAACCTCACTACTTGTCCAGAGGGTGGCTCCAGGGAATGGAATGCCCGGGTCCGACTCTGTTCTAATCTTTGAATTACCTGTGAATCGAAGGTTGGTGGGGTTCACGGGGTGTTGATGGGTCTTAAACCTGCGATTTGTATCACCAATGCGCAGGACGTCCGAAGTGGTTCGGCAGGTCCCCGTCAGGGGACAAAAGGGCACCCGGCTCGCGTGTGGCGAACCGGGTGGCAGGGTGCCGGAGCCGCGCCTTCATGGCTGGTTCCGGCCATCATTCGAACATAGCCTGTCGGTCGAACGGTCGAACGGTCGAACGGCAGGACGGTCAGCCGGTCAGTCCCAACTCCCTGGCGATCAGCATGCGTTGCACCTCGCTGGTGCCCTCGCCGATTTCCAGGATCTTGGAGTCGCGCCACATGCGGGCGACGGGGTACTCGTTCATGAAGCCGTAGCCGCCGTGGATCTGGGTGGCGTCGCGTGCGTTGTCGACGGCGATGGTGGAGGAGTAGAGCTTCGCCAGGGCCGCCTCCTTCTTGAAGGGGTCACCGGCGACGAGGCGGTAGGCCGCGTCGCGCCAGGCGAGCCGGGCCGTGTGGGCCTTCATCTCCATGTCGGCGATCTTGAACTGGATGGCCTGGTTGGCGCCGATCGGGCGGCCGAAGGCGTGCCGTTCCTTGGCGTACTTCACCGACTCGTCCACGCAGCCCTGGGCGAGCCCTGTGGCGAGCGCCGAGATGGCGATGCGGCCCTCGTCGAGGATGCGCAGGAACTGGGCGTATCCACGGCCGAGTTCGCCGAGGAGGTTCTCCGCCGGGACCCGGACGTCCGCGAAGGACAGCTCACGGGTGTCCGAGGCGTTCCAGCCGACCTTGGAGTAGGGGGCGGCCACAGTGAAGCCAGGGGTGCCGGACGGGACGATGATCGAGGAGATGAGGGGCTTGCCGTCCGGGGTGCGGCCGGTGACCGCCGTGACCGTGACCAGGGCCGTGATGTCCGTCCCCGAGTTGGTGATGAAGCACTTGCTGCCGTTGATGACCCATTCGTTCGTCGACTCGTCCAGGCGGGCCGTCGTACGGGTCGCGCCCGCGTCCGAGCCGCCGTCGGGCTCGGTGAGGCCGAACGCCCCCAGCACCTCGCCGGAGCACAGGCGCGGCAGCCACTCCTCCTTCTGCGCCCGGGTGCCGAAGAGATGGATCGGCATCGCGCCCAGGGAGACCCCGGCTTCGAGGGTGATGGCCACGGACGAGTCCACCCGGGCCAGCTCCTCCAGCGCGATGCCCAGCGCCAGATAGTCGCCGCCCATGCCGCCGTACTCCTCGGGGAAAGGCAGCCCGAACAGCCCCATGCGGCCCATCTCGCGCACGATCTCGTACGGGAACTCGTGCCGCTCGTAGAAGTCGCCGATCTTGGGTGCGACGACCTCGTGCGCGAACTCCTCGACCGTACGGCGGAGTTCTTCCAGCTCGGGGGAGAGGCGGTGGTTCATGAACGTCAGTGCTCCTTGTGGTCCTCGTGGCCCTCGTCGTCCTTGTGGGACAGGGCGCGTACGGTGCGGGACGGGCTGGGCCGGCCCAGGTGTCCGGCCATCCACTCGCTCGTGGCGACGAGGCGGCCGAGGTCGACGCCCGTGTCGATGCCGAGGCCCCGCAGCATCCACACGAGGTCTTCGGTGGCGAGGTTCCCGGTGGCGGACTTCGCGTACGGGCAGCCGCCGAGGCCGCCGGCCGACGCGTCGACCGTCGTGACGCCGCACTGGAGCGCTGCCAGGGTGTTGGCGAGCGCCTGCCCGTACGTGTCGTGGAAGTGCACGCCCAGCACGGAGACCGGGACCCGCTGTGCGTCGAGGGTCGCGAGGAGTCCGCGCACATGGCCCGGGGTGGCCACGCCGATCGTGTCGCCGAGGCTCAGTTCGTCGCAGCCCATGTCCAGCAGGGCCCGGCACACGCGGGCGACCTGGTCGACGGGGACCGGGCCCTCCCAGGGGTCGCCGAAGCACATCGAGAGATAACCCCGGACATGGACTCCCTCGGCCTTCGCCCGGGTCACCACCGGGTCGAACATGGCCAGCGCCTCGTCGACCGTACGGTTGAGGTTGGCCTTGGCGAAGGACTCCGTGGCGCTGGCGAACACGGCGACGCGGCGGGCGCCGAGGGCGAGGGCGCGGTCCAGGCCGCGTTCGTTCGGCACCAGGACGGGAAGGCCGACCGGCAGATCGCGCACCTGCGGGAACAGCCGCTCCGCGTCCGCCAGTTGGGGCACCCACCTGGGGTGCACGAAGCTGGTGGCCTCGATCGTCGTCAGTCCCGCGTCGGCCAGACGGCGGATGAACTCCGCCTTCACCTCCGTCGGGACCGTGCCCTTCTCGTTCTGCAGGCCGTCCCGCGCGCCCACCTCGTGGATACGGACATGCGCGGGCAGGTCCGGGGCGGGGACGGCCATCGGGAGGCCCAGGTCCGTGCTGCTCATGCGGGGGTCTCCTCCGTCGGGTGCGGCTCGACCACGGCCAGCACCTGGTCCATGGTGACGGTCGTGCCCGGCGTGACGTCCAGCTCGGTGACCGTCCCGGCGTGTGGTGCGCAGACGACGTGCTCCATCTTCATCGCCTCCACCACCAGCAGGCTCTGCCCGGCGGCCACCTCGTCCCCCACGGTCACCTTCACCACGGTGACCGTCCCGGGCATCGGCGCGGTCAGCGAGTCCGCGCCCGCGTGGGCGGCACCGGTGAGCGCGGCGGCGACGGGGTCGTGGTCACGCACGTGCCAGGCATCACCGTCGCGGCCGATCCAGTCGGCGGCGCGGTGGAAGGTGTGACGGATGCCGTCCACGGTCACGGACACCTGGTCGTCGGTGACCGTGTGGGTGCCCCGGAGGGGGTGGGTGACGGGTTCGAGTCCCGTCGCCCGTAGCTCGAAGGCGGGCGGCAGGGGCACACCGCCGAGACGCCAGCCGTTCGGGACGGAGAAGGGGTCGGTCCAGCCGCCCCCACGAGGCCTCAGCCCGTCGAGCCGTACGGCCGCCGCGGCCTCGTACACCGCTTCCGGGACCTCCGTGGAGACCAGCGCCTCCACCTCCCGCTCCACCAGCCCTGTGTCCAACTCGCCCGCCACCACCGCCGGATGGGCCAGCAGCCGGCGCAGGAACCCCGCGTTCGTCTGGACGCCCAGGGTGACCGTCTCCGCGAGGGCCGCGCGGAGACGGCGCAGGGCGGTGGGCCGGTCGGGGCCGTAGGCGATGACCTTGGAGAGCATCGGGTCGTACAGCGAGCCGACCTCCGTGCCCTCGGTGAGGCCGGAGTCCGTACGGACACCGTCACCGTCCGGCTCGCGCAGGCGCAGGATCGTGCCGCCGGAGGGGAGGAAGCCGCGCGAGGGGTCCTCGGCGCAGATCCGCGCCTCGACCGCGTGCCCCGTCAGCCGTACGTCCTCCTGCCCGAAGGACAGCCGCTCGCCCGCCGCGACCCGGAGCTGCCACTCCACCAGGTCGACGCCCGTGACCAGCTCGGTCACCGGGTGCTCGACCTGGAGGCGGGTGTTCATCTCCATGAAGTAGTACGAGGAGGGGTCGCCGCCGGGGACGATGAACTCGACCGTGCCCGCGCCGGAGTAGCCGCAGGAGCGGGCCGCCTGGACGGCCGCCTCGCCCATCGCGGCCCGGGTGGCCTCGTCGAGCAGGACGCTGGGCGCCTCCTCGATGACCTTCTGGTGGCGGCGCTGGAGCGAGCACTCACGCTCACCGAGGTGGACCACGCCGCCGTGACCGTCGGCCAGGACCTGGATCTCGATGTGCCGGGGGCGGTCGATCCACCGCTCCACGAGGAGGGTGTCGTCGCCGAAGGACGAGCGGGCCTCGCGGCGGGCGGCGGCGATCTCGTCGGCCAGCAGCTCCGCGTCCCGGACCAGCCGCATGCCCTTGCCGCCGCCGCCCGCGCTGGGCTTCAGCAGCACCGGCATGCCGATCTCGCGGGCGGCCTGCGCGAGTTGCAGGTCCGTGAGTCCGCTGCCGCTCGAACCGGGTACCACCGGCACCCCGGCCGCCCGGACCGTCTCCTTGGCACGGATCTTGTCGCCCATGAGGGAGATGGCGTCGGCGGGCGGACCGATGAAGACGAGACCCGCGTCGGCGCACGCCCGCGCGAACCCGGCGTTCTCCGCCAGGAAGCCGTACCCCGGGTGCACCGCCTGCGCGCCCGTCCGGGCCGCCGCCTCCAGCAGCCGCTCCACCGACAGATAGCTCATCGCCGCCGGCGCCGGACCGATCCGCACGGCCGTGTCGGCCTCCCGTACGTGCCGGGCGTCGGCGTCCGCGTCGGAGAAGACGGCGACGGAGCGGACGCCGAGAGCGCGGAGGGTGCGGATGACGCGGACGGCGATCTCGCCCCGGTTGGCCACCAGCACCGTGTCGAACATGGTCGGCTTCATCGGCTTCATCGGCTTCATCGGCTTCGTCGGATTCATCGGTTCCCCCTCACATCCGGAAGACGCCGAACTGGGGTTCACCCAGGGGCGCGTTGGCACAGGCCGTCAGGGCGAGGCCCAGGACCTGGCGGGTCTCCAGCGGGTCGATCACGCCGTCGTCCCAGAGGCGGGCCGTGGCGTAGTAGGCGCTGCCCTGGCGCTCGTACTGGGCGCGGATCGGGTCCTTGAACGACTCCTCGTCCCCCGCCGGCCAGTCCTCGCCGCGCGCCTGAAGCTGGTCCCGCTTCACGGTCGCTAGGACGGACGCGGCCTGTTCGCCGCCCATCACCGAGATCTTGGCGTTGGGCCACATCCACAGGAAGCGGGGGGAGTACGCCCGGCCGCACATCGAGTAGTTGCCCGCGCCGTACGAGCCGCCGATCACGACGGTCAGCTTGGGGACGCGGGTGCAGGCCACGGCCGTCACCATCTTGGCGCCGTGCTTGGCGATGCCGCCGGCCTCGTAGTCCCGGCCGACCATGAAGCCGGAGATGTTCTGCAGGAAGACCAGCGGGATACCGCGCTGGTCGCACAGCTCGATGAAGTGGGCGCCCTTCTGGGCGGACTCGGAGAAGAGGATGCCGTTGTTGGCGACGATCCCGACCGGGTGCCCGTGGACGCGGGCGAAGCCGGTGACGAGGGTCTGCCCGAACTCCGCCTTGAACTCGGCGAACCGCGAACCGTCGGCCACGCGCGCGATGACCTCGCGTACGTCGTACGGGGTGCGGGAGTCGACGGGCACGGCGCCGTACAGCGTGTACGGGTCCACCTTGGGCTCGACGGCCGGCTCGACCGACCAGGGGAGCGGGCCCCGGGAGGGAAGGGTGGAGACGATGGTCCGCACGATGCGCAGGGCGTGGGCGTCGCTCTCGGCGAGGTGGTCGGTGACGCCGGAGATCCGGGAGTGCACCTCGCCGCCGCCCAGCTCCTCGGCGGTGACGACCTCGCCGGTGGCGGCCTTCACCAGCGGGGGGCCGCCGAGGAAGATCGTCCCCTGCCCCCGGACGATGACGGCTTCGTCGCTCATCGCGGGGACGTACGCGCCGCCCGCCGTGCACGACCCGAGGACGGCGGCGATCTGCGGGATGCCCGCCCCCGACATCCGGGCCTGGTTGTAGAAGATCCGGCCGAAGTGCTCGCGGTCGGGGAAGACCTCGTCCTGCATGGGCAGGAAGGCGCCGCCGGAGTCGACGAGGTAGAGACAGGGGAGGCGGTTCTCCAGGGCCACCTCCTGGGCCCGCAGGTGCTTCTTCACTGTCATCGGGTAGTACGTGCCGCCCTTGACCGTGGCGTCGTTGGCGACGACGACGCACTCACGGCCGCTGACCCGGCCGATCCCGGCGATGACGCCCGCGGCCGGGGCCTGGCCGTCGTAGAGCCCGTCCGCGGCCAGGGGCGCCAGCTCCAGGAAGGGCGAGCCGGGGTCGAGGAGGGTGTCCACCCTGTCGCGCGGCAGCAGCTTGCCCCGTGCCGTGTGCCGGGCGCGCGCCTTCTCGCCGCCGCCGAGGCGCGCCGCGGCCAGCTTGGCCCGCAGCTCCTCGCCCAGCGCGCGGTGCGCGGCCTCGTTGGCCCGATACGCCTCCGCCGCGGGATCTGCCGCGGTCGTCAGCTCCGGTGCCTGGTCCATCGTGCGGTCCCCTCACCCAGTGGTCACCCGTGGTCACCTGTTAATGAGCGTTAACGCGTTTCCACCAGGTTAACGACCGCTAACCTCCCTGTCTAGAATTGACTTCATGGCCACGAGAACCGACGCGCCCACCCGCCGCGAACAGATCCTCAAGGAAGCCGCCCGCCTCTTCGCCGAGCGAGGCTTCCACGGTGTCGGCGTCGACGAGATAGGGGCGGCCGTCGGCATCAGCGGGCCGGGCCTCTACCGGCACTTCGCGGGCAAGGACGCGATGCTCGCGGAGCTGCTGGTGGGGATCAGCGGGCAGTTGCTGACGGGGGCGAAGCGGAGGGTGGCGGAGGCCGACGGGCACGATGCCGAGGCCCTCCTCGACTCGCTCATCGAGGGGCACATCGACTTCGCTCTCGACGACCGTCCCCTCATCACCCTGCACGACCGCGAGCTGGACCGCCTCCGCGACAGCGACCGCAAGCTCGTACGGCAGTTGCAGCGGCAGTACGTCGAGCTGTGGGTGCAGGTGCTCCGCGAAGCCCATCCGGGGCTCGCCGAGCCCGCCGCCCGGTCCGCCGTGCACTCGGTGTTCGGGCTCCTGAACTCGACGCCGCACCTGGGGCGGCCGGGGTCGTTGCCCGGCCGGGCGGCCACGGCGGAGTTGCTGCACCGGATGGCCCGGGGGGCGTTCGAGGCGGCAGCCTCCGGCTGACCGCCCGGTTCCGGCCGGCCGCCCGCCTGTGGCTGACCGCCCGGTTCCGGCTGTCCGGTGGGCCGGGTTCGGGGTGGGGGTTTCGGCGGTCGCGGGCCGCGGGTCGAGTGGGGCCGGCCGCGCGGTTCCTCGCGCCTCGGCGGCGTGAATCCGGGCCGGTGCCTCCGTTGTGCGGCACAAGCGTGACGAGCGTTACGGAGCGGATGGTCTGGACGGGCTTGTCTACTCGCCGGTACGGTTGTCTGAGCAAGCGCTTAGGGGTGTCGGTTCGGACCGTAACCATCATTGAGGAACCCCAACGGCGCGCAACCAGGTACGCGAGAGCGGCGCCGGTTCAGGCGCAAGAAGGGTGGCGGCGGTGCGCCGTACGGTGTTCAACGAGGATCACGAGGCGTTCCGGGAGACCCTGCGTGCCTTCATCGAGGCCGAGGTCGTGCCCGTGTACGACGAGTGGTTCGCCGCCGGCCAGGCGCCGCGCGACTTCTACTACAAGCTCGCCGAGCTGGGCGTCTTCGGCATCCGCGTGGACGAGGAGTACGGCGGCGCCGGCATCGACTCCTACAAGTTCGAGGCCGTCCTGTACGAGGAGACCGCGCGCGCGGGTGTGTCCTTCGGCGGCTCCGGTGTGCACGTGCTGCTCGGTCTGCCGTACGTCAAGCTGCTCGCCACCGACGAGCAGAAGAAGCGCTACCTGCCGAAGTTCGTCTCCGGTGAGGAGATGTGGGCGATCGCGATGACCGAGCCGGGCACCGGCTCCGACCTCGCGGGCATGAAGACGACCGCCAAGCTCAGCGAGGACGGCACGCACTACGTCCTCAACGGCTCCAAGACCTTCATCACCGGTGGCGTCCACGCCGATCAGATGATCGTCTGCGCCCGCACCGACTCGCCCAGCGCCGAGGACCGTCGCCACGGCATATCCCTTCTCGTGGTGGACACCAAGTCCGAGGGCTACTCGGTCGGCCGCAAGCTGGACAAGCTCGGCCTGAAGACCTCCGACACCGCCGAGCTGGCGTTCGTCGACGTCAAGGTGCCCGTCGAGAACCTCCTCGGCGAGGAGAACAAGGGCTTCTACTACCTCGGCCACAACCTCGCCTCCGAGCGCTGGGGCATCGCCTACGGCGCCTACGCGCAGGCCAAGGCCGCCGTCCGGTTCGCCAAGCAGTACGTGCAGGACCGGGTCGTCTTCGGCAAGCCCGTCGCGCACTTCCAGAACACCAAGTTCGAGCTGGCCGCCTGCCAGGCCGAGGTGGACGCGGCCGAGGCCGTCGCCGACCGCGCCACGGAGGCCCTCGACGCCGGTGAGCTGACGCCCGCCGAGGCCGCCAGCGCCAAGCTGTTCTGCACCGAGGTCGCCCACCGTGTCATCGACCGCTGCCTCCAGCTGCACGGCGGCTACGGCTTCATGAACGAGTACCCGATCGCCCGCCTGTACGCGGACAACCGGGTCAACCGTATCTACGGCGGCACCAGCGAGATCATGAAGTCGATCATCGCCAAGGACATGGGGCTGTGACACGGGCCGTCACACGGTCTGTGACACGGGTCCGTAAGGCCCCGGAAATTACTGTGCAGTACAACTGACCCCATGAGTCAGGTACCACTGCAGTCTCTCCTCGATCTGCTCGACCTCGAGCAGATCGAGGAGAACATCTTCCGCGGCCAGTCCCGGCCCGCCATCGTCCCCCGGGTCTTCGGCGGGCAGGTCGCGGCCCAGGCGCTCGTCGCCGCCGGGCGGACGGTCCCCGCGGACCGGCTGCCGCACTCCCTCCACGCGTACTTCCTGCGCATCGGCGACGCCGGCGCGCCCATCGTGTACACCGTGGAGCGCATGAACGACGGCCGTTCCTTCACCGCGCGCCGTGTCGTCGCCGTCCAGCACGGCCAGCCGATCTTCGCCCTCTCCGCGTCGTTCCAGCGGTACGAGGACGGCCTCGACCACCAGGCCCCGATGCCCGCCGCGCCCGACCCGGAGTCCCTGCCCACCGCCGAGCAGCGGCTCCCGGCGTACGGGCTCGACCCGGCCGTCGTGGAGAAGATGCTGGAGGCGCGGGCCGCCGTCGACCTCCGCTACGTCGACGACCCGCCGTACGGCCGCTACGGCGAGCCGCGCGAACCGCGCTCCCAGGTGTGGTTCCGCGCCAACGGCAAGCTCGACGACGACCCGCTCCTGCACGTCGTCCTCGCCACCTACGTCTCCGACATGACGCTCCTCGACTCCATCCTGCTCGCGCACGGGCGCGGCGGCTGGGCCGTCGGCGACGTCGTCGGGGCCTCCCTCGACCACGCCATGTGGTTCCACCGGCCGTTCCGCGCCGACGAGTGGCTCCTGTACGACCAGGAGTCGCCGTCCGCGTCGGCCGGCCGGGGCCTCGGCCAGGGCCGGATCTACACGCAGGACGGACGGCTCGCGATCTCCGTGATCCAGGAGGGCGTCGTCCGCGTACCGAGGCCGAAGACGCCCTGACCTCCGGTGGCCTCCTGGCCTCCTGACCTCCTGGGTCCGGTGGCGGTGGTCTCCGGGGGTCCGGGGGTCCGGGGGTCCGGTGGCCTCCCGGGGCCCTAGCCGTCCTTGAGCCCCGCCTGCTCCAGCAGGTACGCCGACATCGGGTCGTAGTAGCGCGGGCTGACCACGTGGTCGTCGAGCGGGACCACGGCCTGGAGGGTGCCCTCGGACTCGCCGAGGAAGAGGGCGGGGTCGTTGGAGTCCGCGTAGCCGACGGAGTCGACGCCGAGCTGGCCGGCGCAGCCTGCCCAGCCGTGGTCGGCGACGACCAGGTCGGGCAGCGGGCGGCCGGCGCCCTCCAGGCCCCGGAGGATGGCGCGCATCGGCTCGGGGGAGTGGGTGTGCCAGAGCGTGGCGCCGTGTTCGAGGACGGCCACGTCCGCGAACTGCATGACGTACCCCTCCTCCGTCTGCAGGCCCTCCGGGATGACGACGATCTCGCAGCCCGCCGCGCGCAGCGCCCGCGCCGTCTCGTGGTGCACCTGGAGCAGCCCGCCGGGGTGGCCGGTGGCGAACAGGACGCGCTGCGCGCCCTCCGCCGCCTTGCGCAGCCGAGCCGCCATGCGCTCCAGCGCGTCGACCGTCAGGTCCGGGTCGATGGTGTCCTGGCCGTAGCGGTGCCCCGGGTCGTCGTTCACGCCGACGCGCTCCGCCATCACGGCCAGCACGTCCTGCTCGTCGGTCCAGCGGTCCCCGAGCTCCAGGCCGAGCCAGTAGTGGCGGTTGCCGTTGGCCAGTTCGCGGTAGTGGGAGAGGTTGTTCTCGCGGGGCGTGGCGACGTCGCCCGCGATACGCGTCCGTACAAGGTGTTCGACGAGCTCGGCGCGGCTGGGGGTCCCGGGTATCGGCATGCGTCCATTGTGAGGCAGACGACAGCGGGAGTCGCGGGCGTCCCGCCCGCTGCGACCTGCGTCACTCCGCGACGGACCGGTGGCCACCGGCCGCCCTGTCACTCCCGCCGCAGCGCGAACCACAACTCCATCCGTACGTCCGGGTCGTCGAGGTCCACGCCGAGCAACGTCGCGCACCGGCCGATGCGTTGACGGACCGTGTTGCGGTGGACGGCCAGGGCGACGGCCGTACGGTCCCAACTGCCGTGCAGGGAGAGCCAGGTGCGCAGGGTCTCGGTGAGGGCGGGAGCGCCGGGAGCGGTGGTGAGGGGGGCCAGCAGGGCCTGGGCGTGGGCGGTCGCGTCCGCCGCCGGCACCAGGTCGGTGAGGGCCGTGCGGGAGCCGTGCCGGACCAGCGCCGTCCGTGTCGCCCTGGC
>NZ_LRTR01000368.1 GCF_001550375.1 Streptomyces europaeiscabiei
GCCGGGCTCGGCGGGGTGGGCGTGCACGACGAGCCAGCGGGGGGCTCCGCCCAGGAGGGGGGCCACCTCATCGGGCGGGGCGCCCAGCAGCAGGCGGACGAGCGCGGACGCGCGTGCAGCGCCCGTGCCGCTCTGCTGTTCGCCGGTGAGGAGGGAGAGGAGGACGGCGGCGACGGAGGCGATCGTGTGGTCGCCGGGGTCCCGGTGGGGGGTGGCCACGCCGAGGGTGAAGCCGTGTCCTTGGGAGGTGAGGGTGTAGGCGGCGAGGTGGGTGCCGTCGACCGTGTCCGTGGCGGAGGCGGGTGTGGAGCTGCGCGGGGAGGGGGGTTGTGGTGGGTCGGCGGGCGCGGGTTCGTCGGGGCTGGGCGCGCGGTTCCCCGCGCCCCTTGAGGGGCGGCCGGTGTTCTGAGCGGCAACCGGCTGTACCACCGCCGCCAGGCCGGCCAGGGCATCCGGCGTCGGCCCTCGCCCTGCCGTCGCCAGTTCCGTTCCGTCCGGGCCGTACAGGACCGCCCGGCCCCCCACCCGCTGGGCCAGTTGCCGTAGAACGGCGTGTACCGCGTCCGGGCGGGACGCGGCTGCCGCCAGGCCCTGCTGGGCCTCTGTCACGCGGCGCAGTTCCGCGTGCCTGGCCAGGGCCATGAGCTGCCAGACCGCGCGGGCCACGCCCGAGAAGGTCGTCCGGGGTGGGACCTCGATCAGGGGCAGGTCGTAGGTGTCGCAGGCCGCGACCAGCGCCCTCGGGACACTGTCGTGGACGGGGGCGACGCCGAAGCCGAGGGCCGCGCCGCCCGCCGCCACGATGCGGGAGACGTAGTCGTCGAAGTACGTGCCCGAGCCGGCCGCCGCCGAGATGTGGACTCCGGCCGTCAGCAGCAGCTCGCCGCCGAGCAGATACGGATACGGGTCCGACATCTCCGAGGTGTGCGCCCCGTGGATGGCCGTCCCCGCGTCCACGGGCCCGGCGATCTGCCGCAGGCCCAGGTCGTCGCGGGCGAGGAGGGCCGAGAGGGGCACGGGCGGGGTGGGAGGGACGGCCGGGGTGGGGGGTGCGGCCGGGTCCGGCATGGTGTGCGTTCCTTACATCAGCCACGGCTTGAATGGATGAAACGTACACTTCGCAGCCGCCTTCCCGCGGCCTAGGGTCGGTGCTCGTCACCGGTAGAGTCATCGCGAGTCGCACATATCAGCGCATAACCATCTGTGTCGACCACGGCGTATGTAGGAAGCAGGCAGTTCCCATGAGCAGCAACGAGACGCCCCACAGCCCCGTCGACTCGTCCCGAGGCCCCGCCGACTCGCCCCGAGGCCCCGCCGGCTCGCCCCGAGGACCTGTCGACTCCTCCCGCATCCCGCGCTACGCCGGTCCCGCCACCTACGCCCGGCTGCCGCGCCTCGACGAGGTGGGCCGCGCGGACGTCGCGGTCGTGGGTGTGCCGTTCGACTCGGGTGTCTCCTACCGGCCGGGCGCCCGCTTCGGCGGCAACGCGATCCGTGAGGCGTCCCGGCTGCTGCGCCCCTACAACCCGGCCCAGGACGCCTCCCCCTTCGCTCTCGCCCAGGTCGCGGACGCCGGTGACATCGCCGCCAACCCGTTCGACATCAACGAGGCGGTGGAGACGGTCGAGGCGGCGGCGGACGAGCTGCTGGGGACGGGGGCCCGCCTGATGACCCTCGGCGGCGACCACACCATCGCGCTCCCGCTGCTGCGGTCCGTCGCCAAGAAGCACGGGCCGGTGGCCCTGCTCCACTTCGACGCGCACCTCGACACCTGGGACACGTACTTCGGCGCCGAGTACACCCACGGCACCCCGTTCCGGCGGGCCGTGGAGGAGGGCATCCTCGACACCGAGGCCCTCTCGCACGTGGGCACGCGCGGTCCGCTGTACGGCAAGCAGGACCTCACCGACGACGAGAAGATGGGCTTCGGGATCGTCACCTCCGCCGACATCTACCGCCGGGGCGCGGACGAGGTGGCCGACCAGCTGCGCCAGCGCATCGGCGGCCGGCCCCTCTACATCTCCATCGACATCGACTGCCTCGACCCGGCCCACGCGCCGGGCACCGGGACGCCCGAGGCCGGCGGCATGACCTCGCGGGAACTGTTGGAGATCCTGCGAGGCCTGGCCTCCTGCAACCTGGTCTCCGCCGACGTCGTCGAGGTGGCGCCCGCGTACGATCACGCCGAGATCACCGCGGTGGCCGCCTCGCACACCGCGTACGAACTCACCACGATCATGTCCCGCCAGATCGCGCGGGCCAGGCAGGAAGAGCAGGAGAAGGCAGCGCAGTGACCCACGACCACGACCTGGTACTCCGCCCGACGGCCGCCCAGACGGAGGCCGCGCTGAACCCTCCCCCCGGCCGCAACGGCGGAGACCTGGTCGTGGAGACGCTGGCCGGGCTCGGCGCGACGACGGTCTTCGGGCTCCCCGGCCAGCACGCGCTCGGCATGTTCGACGCGCTGCGCCGCTCCGACCTCCGGTACATCGGCCTGCGGGTGGAGAACAACGCCGGGTTCGCGGCGGACGCGTACGGCCGCATCACGGGTGAGGCGGCCCCGCTGTTCCTGTCCACGGGCCCCGGCGCGCTGACGTCACTGGCCGCGCTCCAGGAGGCGGCGGCGGCCTCGGCGCCCGTCCTCGCCATCGGCAGCCAGATCCCGACGGCGGGTCTGGGCGGCGGCCGCCACGGCTACCTCCACGAACTCCCGGACCAGTCCGCCTCGTTCAGGGGTGTCGTCAAGTCCGTCCACACCGTCCGTGCGCAGTCCCAGATCCCCTCCGCCGTGGCCGCCGCCTGGCAGTCCGCGCTGACCGCCCCGCACGGTCCGGTGTGGGTGGAGATCCCGCAGGACGTGCTGCTGGCCGAGACGTCCCTCCCGGTGGTGACGGGCGGCGACGCCTTCCCCGAGGAGCTGCCGCCGCGCCCCGAACTGACCGCGCTGGCCGCTCACCTGCTGTCGTCCGCGGCCCGTCCGGCGATCATCGCGGGCGGCGGGGTCGTACGGGCGGACGCGTCCGGCAAGCTGCGGCAGCTCGCGGAGCGGCTGTCGGCGCCGGTCGTGACGACGTACGGGGGGAAGGGCGCCTTCCCGTGGACGCATCCGCTGTCGCTCCGGTCCTGGCTGGAGGACCGGCACACGACGGACTTCCTGGAGGACGCGGACGTGTTGCTGGTGGTCGGCTCGGGGCTGGGTGAACTGTCCTCCAACTACCACACGTTCAAGCCCCGCGGCCGAGTGATCCAGATCGAGGCGGACCTCGGAAAGCTGGAGTCCAACCATCCGGCACTCGGCATCCACGCCGACGCCCGGCTGGCCCTCCAGGCACTGCTGGAGACGATCGAGGAGACGCGGGAGGACGAGTCCGCGCCGGAGCGGGTGCGTGAGGTGCTGGGTAAGGTCCGCGAGCGCATCGACGCCCAGGAACTCACCCTGGAACAGGACCTGTTGGCCTCCATCCGACGGGCCCTGCCGCCGCGCGCTCCCTCCTTCTGGGACATGACGATCCTGGCGTACTGGGCCTGGTCGGCGTTCGATCCCAAGGGGCCCAACACCATGCACTCCGCCCAGGGCTCCGGCGGCCTCGGCTACGCCTTCCCGGCGGCCCTCGGCGCGGCGGCGGCCGACCCCACCCACCCGGTCCTCGCCGTCTCCGGCGACGGCGGCGCGCTCTACTCGATCGCCGAACTGGCCACGGCCCGGCAGTACGGCCTCGACGTCACCTGGCTCATCGTCGACGACGGCGGGTACGGCATCCTGCGCGAGTACCTGACCGACGCGTTCGGCGAAACGACCGGCACGGAACTGACCCGGCCGGACTTCGTCGCCCTGGCCGAGTCGTTCGGCGTACCGGGCACGCGGACCACCCCCGAGACCCTCGCGGACGACCTGGCCAAGTCCCTTGCCGCGCCGGGTCCTTCGGTGGTCGTGCTCCCGGCGGTACTGCGGATGTTCGCGCCGACGCATCTGGAGGGCTGACCGCTCCGCGTACCGTGAGGGAGCGGTGGGGGCTCTCCTCGACGGCGGCCGGACGTCAGGGACTGAGGCGGGAGGCCAGCCCCTCGAAGTAGCCGCGGTGTACGGCGGGCAGGTCCACCTGGTCGGGGTCCAGGAGCCAGAGGAGGTGGGCGCCTTCGAGGAAGGCGGCCACCTCGGTGGCCAGGAGGGTCGGGTCCAGGTCGGGGTGGGTCGAGCCGTCGGCCGCGGCTCGGGTGAAGAGGGCCGTCAGGTGGGCGCGCAGGGCTCGGCCCCGGTCGCGGAACCAGGTGTGGAGGGCGGTGCCCGGCTCCAGGTTCTCGGCGGTCAGGGTGGTGTGCAGGGCGGTCAGTTCGCGTTCGGCGGCGGCCGTGTGCTCGGCGTCCCTCACGAACCAGTCGAAGGCCTGGGCGAGGGTGGGTTCGGAGTCCGGGGTAGCCGACAGGCGGGCCAGGGCGCGGCGGTCGGCCTCCTCGAGCACCGCCTGGATCAGGCCGTCCTTGCTGCCGAAGTGGTGGATGAGGGCGGAGGGGGTGACGCCGGCCTGTTCGGCGATCGCGGCGACGCCCGTGCCGCGTACGCCCTGCTGGGAGAAGAGCCTGATCGCGGCGTCCACCATCGCGCGACGGCGTTCCACGCCGCGCTTCTGCACTTGTCCCTTGACCCCGACCATGAGGATCAGGGTGCCGGGTGGAGCGCCGAGGCGTCCACTGCGAAAAAACCGTGCGGCATCGGCACCGAGTCATTATCTTGAACGGTCATGCAGGAAAATAGAGTCATGAGCGAAGACCTGGTCGGCCGCGAGCGGATCGTCCGGGTGGACGGCATCGAGTTGTGGGCGGAGGAGTTCGGCGGCCCCGAGCGTCCGGTCGTGCTGCTGGTGATGGGCGCGCAGGCGCAGGGCGTGCAGTGGAACGACGGGATCGTCCGGCGGTTGGTCGAGGGCGGGCGTCGGGTGATCCGGTACGACCACCGGGACACCGGGCGGTCCTCCGTCGTCGACTTCGCCGTCCGGCCGTACACCGTCGCCGACATGGCCTCCGACGCGCTCGCCGTGCTGGACGCGTTCGGGGTGGAACGGGCCCATCTCGTGGGGGCGTCGCTGGGCGGGATCATCGCGCAGCGCGTCGCCGTCACCGATCCGGAGCGGGTGGTGACCCTGACGAGCCTGTCGTCCCAGCCGCTGGGCACGGACACGGCGGCGGTGGTGCGGCGGGCCCTGGAAGGGACGCCCCCGCAGGCGGGTGAACTGCCTCCGCCCAGCGCCGGGTTGCTGGCCGCGCTCGCCTCCGCCCGCCCCGATCCGGAAGCGGGCCTGGAGGGTCATCTCGCCCTCCGGCTTCCGCTGTGGCGGGTGCTGCACGGCTCGGTGCTGCCGTTCGAGGAGGAGGAGTACCGGGCCATGGAGCGGCGGGTGTACGAGCGGGCGCGCGATCTGTCGGCCGGGTTCAACCACACGCTCGCCGGGGCGGCCGGCGGGGACGACACGGCGGCTCTCGTCTCCGTCACCGCGCCGACGCTGGTGCTGCACGGGACCGAGGACCCGATGTTCCCGCCCGCGCACGGGGAAGCCACCGCCGCCGCGATCCCCGGGGCCAGGCTGGTGATGATCGAGGGCCTGGGCCACACCCTGCCGACCGCTCTGGACGCCCGTCTGGCCGAGGAGATCCTGCGGCACACGGTCTGACGGTTGAGACCGCACCACCGGTTCGGCGTGACGGCCGCAGCCGTACCACCGGTTCGGCGTGACGCGCGGCGGCACGTCACGCCGAACCGGAACGGGTGTCAGCGCAGAGCCGCGCCGAACATCGCGTCCGTGGCCGGACCCGCCACGTCACCCGGGCCGAAGGCCAGGGCCGACGTGGTGGTCAGGCCGGTCGTGGTGCCGGGGAGGACCCAGACCGCTCCGTTGTCGCTGTTCTCGGCGGGGGCGCCGACGGCGAGGTCGGGGTGACCGTTGCCGTTGAGGTCCAGGAGAGCCGTGGTGGTACCGAACTTGTCCTCCGCCTCGGCGGCTCCGGGGACCCCGGCGGTGTTCTGGTGGAAGACCTTGGTGCCGGCGCCCGTGACACCGGAGGCGGTGCCGGGGACCAGGGCGACCGAACCGGTGTTCACGATGGTGCCGACGTCCTCGTACGCGATGCCGAGGGCGATGTCGGCGTAGCCGTCACCGGTGACGTCGGCGACCGAGACCGCCGAGCCGACCAGGTCGCCGTCCTCCTGCGCGCCGGGGAAGCCGGGCAGGTTCTGGTCGAAGGTCTGGACGTTGGACTCGGAGGTACCGGTGGGGGAGCCGTAGGCCACGCGGACCTGGTCGGACCAGTCCTCGGCGCCCACGACCACGTCGTCGTAGCCGTCACCGTTCACGTCGCCGATGCCCGTGCCCGCCGGGTCGCGGCTCGTGTCGTCCCCCGGCGCGAAGCCGCGGGTGAAGCCCGAAGCGCCGCCCAGGAGCAGGCGGTTGCCCCAGGTGCCGTCGCCCGTGTAATGCCACTGGACCAGGTCGTCCCGGCCGTCGCCGTTGACGTCGCCGACCTGGCCGGAGACGACCGGGCCGGTGATGGAGGCGGGGCCGTTCTCGCAGCCGTGGCCGGTGGCGCAGGAGGCGTCGTCCTCGTACCAGCCCCACCACAGGGACTTGTCGAGGAGGGGGAGCACGGCTGCGGGCTTGCCGGCGCGGGAGATCGGGCCCTTCCACAGGGTCGCCGGGGCTCCCTCGGGGTCGTCGCCGGAAATGTCCTGCGCGGAGAAGAGCGCGAGGTCGGTCTTGCCGTCGCCGTTGAAGTCGCCCGCCTGCGGGGCCGCCCCGAACTTGGCGATGCTCGTACCGCCGGTCAGCCCGGAGGCCGAGCCCCAGAGGATCACGGAGCCCGCAGGGCCGCCCGCGATCACCAGGTCGCCGTAGCCGTCCCGGTCCAGGTCGCCCTTGGTGAACGTCGAGCCGAAGCGCTGGTTGGCGGTGGCGGAACCGGGCACGCCGCTCGTCGAACGGCTGACGAGCTTCTTCTTCGCCGTGGAGAGCCCGTTCTTCGAGCCGTACATGACGGCCACATAGCCCGCCCTGGCCTTCCCGGACACCTTGGCGTTCGGGGCGCCCACGACCAGGTCGGCATACCCGTCCGCGTTGAAGTCGTCCGCCACGCCCACCTTCGCGGGGGCCGCCGAGGCCGGGCCGAGCGACCAGGCGGTCAGGCCGCCGGTCAGCAGTACCACCGCCGCCATGGGGGCGCTCAGTCGTGCCGCGCGGGTGCTGCGTCGTGCTGGTGACATGCACGTGCCTTTCGGGTCGTGGGGTCCGGCGTGGCGGAAGCGCCGCGTCCATGGAGTCCGACTCCGATAAGGCTTCACCGGTTGTACGTTCGAATGTCATGGATGGGTAACTGACGGAGAGCCCCTGGACGTGACGTCGTCCAGGGGCTCTCGGGTGAGGTGCGGGCCGGTGCCTACTTCACGTCCGACGCGTCCAGGCGGTAGACGCTCGCCGACGTGCTGTTGTCACCTGTCGTGGAACCCGAGTCCGAGTCCGACGTCGAACTTCCGCCGTACTCGCTCGCGTTCACGGCGGTGCCGTTCTCCTGCACCCAGGCGGTCACCTCGGAGCTGAGGCCGGAGTCGCCGCCGCGGCCGCCGCCCATGCCGCCGCCGAGCTGGATGTAGTGCAGGTCGCCGTTCTTCACCAGTTCCTTGAGCTTGGCGAGGGTCATGGCCTGGTCGCTGCCGGACCAGCCCCACATGGAGATGACGGGCTCGCCGCTGCTGAGGATGAGCTGGGACGCGCTCTGTGAACTCGACACCGCGAGCAGCCACTTGGCGCCGTCCTGGTGCTTCTTCAGGTAGGAGATCAGCTCGCTGTCGGCGCCGCCGCCCATGCCGCCTCCACCGCCGCCGCCCATGCCGCCACCGGGGCCGCCGCTCGTGCCGCCCTGCGGGGCCTGGCCGCCGGTCTGCCCGCCCTGTTGGGTGCCGTTCTGTTGGGTCCCGTTCTGCTGGGTGCCGCCGGGTGCGCCGTTCGGGGGCGTACCCATCTGACCGCCGCCCTGCTGCTGACCGTCGGCCTGACCGCCGGTCTGCCCGTTCGCCTGCCCGTTCTGACCGCCGCCCGGGAAGCCGCCGCCGCCAGGACCGCCGCCGCCCGCGCGATTGCCACCGCCGCCACCGAAGCCGCCCATGCCGCCGCCCGTCGTGGGACCGGCGGTCGGGTTGGTGCCGCCCATGCCGCCGCCCGTGGCGGACAGCTCGGTGGCGGCGT
>NZ_LRTR01000369.1 GCF_001550375.1 Streptomyces europaeiscabiei
CACGGCCGCCGTCCCGTCCTGCGCGAACGCCGGCGAGAACGCCCCGCCCTGCCAGCGCAGCACCGCCCCCGACAATCCGTCGTAGTAGCCGCACTCCGGGTCCTGGACGACCCAGCGGTTGGGGACGCGCGCGAGTGTCGTACGGGCGGCGGTGGTCAGGCGCACGCCGGGCGGCGTGACGATCTGCAGGGACCGCCGGGACGCCACGGCCGTCCGCATGATCTCCGCGAGCCAACTGGTCAGGGCCACCACCGGCCGGTCGACGAGGACGACCGCCGCATGCTCGGTCACCACGTCCACGGCGGGCTGCCCCGACCCCGCCGAAGGCACGGCCGACACGTCCACCGCCTTCGTGCTCGCCGCCCCGGGAGGCCAGGTGGAGCCGCCCAGGAGGGCGTTGAGCCGCCCGCACACCACGCCCGCGAGCCGCTCCGCCTCCGGCACCGCCGTGGACGCCCGCGCCTCCGTCCACCAGAACGGGGCCTGAACGGCCTGCCCGAGCAGCCGCTCCGCCTCACCGGGCACCTGCACCAGCACCGGCGACTCCACGGACACCAGCGGACGGCCGCCGGGACCGTGCAGCTGGACGACCGCGCCGTCGGCCGCCGCCGACAGGTCCAGGTCGGAGCCGCCGGCGTACAGACTCGTCATGAGGGTCCAGACGTCGGGCATCTTCGGGGTGAGGGCGATGACGTCCTTGGTCACAGCGGGAGTCCTTCGGGGGTCACAGTGAGAGTCCTTCGGGGTGTGCGTCGGATGCCACGGCGGTCTGGATCAGCTGGTGGGCCCGGCCCCGGCGGACCAGCGTGCCCCGCCCGGCCGGCTGCGCCGAGGCGTACAGACCCGGGAAGAGCTGGCCCTCGCTGCGCTCGCCGGTCATGAGCAACGCGGCCGTGCCGGTCTCGCGGAGGGTCTGCAGCAGCGGTTCGTACATCGCCCGGGAGGCGCCCGCCACCCGGCGCGTGATCACGAAGTGCAGCCCGATGTCCTGCGCCGACGACACGTACGGCAGGAACGGCGCCAGCGGCTGCTGTCCGGCGGTGGTGAGAATGTCGTAGTCGTCGACCAGGATCACGATCCGCGGGCCCTTGAACGTGGGCTCGTCGGTCAGTGCGTCCGGGTCGGCGCTCTGAGGCATCCGCTTCTCCAGCTCGCTCGCGATACCCGTCGCCAGGCCCGCCGCGAGCTTCGCGTTGTGCGCGTACCCGCCCCGGTACGGCTCCGGGATCACACCGCGCAGCCCGCGCCGGGGATCGAAGACACCGAAGACCAGTTCCTCGTCCGAGTACCGCTGAACGAGCTGCGCGGCGACCAGCTTCAGCAGGTTCGTCTTGCCGCACTCGTTGTCGCCCAGGATCAGCAGATGCTGGTCCGAGCCGAAGAGGTCGAGGAGAGCGGGCGCCAGGGCGTCCTGGTCCACACCGATGGGCACCCGGTGCGGCTCGGCGACCAGCGCCGGCAGCCGGTCGGACGGCAGCCTCGTCGGCAACACCCGTACGGGCGCGGCCAGTTCACCGTGCCAGGTGGAGCGGATCGTACGGGCCGCGTTCTCCAGCGCCGGACCGAGGTCACCCGTCGACGGCCGTCCGTCGAGGCGGGGGAGCGCGGCCTGGGCGAACAGCTTGCCGTCGGTCAGGACGCGCCCGGGAGTGTCGGGCGACAGCGTCTCGGAGAGCTTGCGGTCGACGCTCGAATCGCTCGGGTCGTTGAGCCGCAGCTCCACCCGGGTCCCGAACATCGACTGCGTCGCGATCCGTACGTCGTTCCAGCGGAGCATGCCGCCGACGACATGGATGCCGTAGCCGCCACCGCGCTTGAGCAGATCCACGACCGTGTCGTCCAGCTCGGCGAACTCGTCGCGCAGCGCGCCGAACCCGTCGATGATCAGCACGATGTCGGTGGACCCCAGTTCCCGCAGCCCGCCCTGCTTGCGCAGGTGCCGCAACTGGTCGACGGAGTCGATCCCGTGCTCCCGGAACAGCTCCTCCCGCTCGGCCAGCATCGTCCGCACCTCGGCGACCGTCCGCGCGGCCCGCTCCCGGTCGGCCCGCCCGGCGATCCCGCCGACATGCGGCAGCCCGGAGAGCGCGGAGAGCCCGCCGCCGACCAGGTCGAGCCCGTAGACGGCGACTTCGGCGGGCGTGTGGGTCGTGGCGAGGGACAGTGCGAGCGTCCGCAGCAGCGTCGTCTTGCCGGACTGCGGGCCGCCGATCACCGCCGCGTGCCCGCCCGCGACCGTCAGATCGAGCACCCAGTGCCCCTGCCACTGCTTCGCCGGATCGTCCAGCACCCCGAGCGGCACCCGCAACGGCCCCTCGGCGGACTCCAGTCGGTACCCCCGCTCGTCCACCCGCACGGGTCCGGCCGCCGCGTCCAGCGTGATCGCGTCCGGCAGCGGCGGCAGCCAGATCCGCCGCACCGGCCGCGCGGCGGAGGCGAGTTGGTCCACCATCACCGACATCACCGTCGGCCCGGTCTCCCGCTTGGTCGCCCGGGGCGCGTCGGCGACCCCGTCCGCGGCGGACACGGGCCCGCTGTCGAGCGTGTTGTACGTCGGATACGTCCAGGCCAGCGGTGTGTCGTCGTCCTGCGCGACCAGTGCGGGACCCCGGTACGCGCCCGATACGTACCCCGCCTTGAACCGCTCGTACGTCGATGTGTCCACCTTCAGATAGCCGAAGCCCGGCAGCGGTGGCAGATGGAACGCGTCGGTCGTGTCGAGCACGGTCCGCGACTCGTCGGCGGAGAAGGTGCGCAGCCCCAGCCGGTACGAGAGGTAGGTGTCGAGTCCCTTGAGCTTGCCGCCCTCGATGCGCTGGCTGGAGAGGAGCAGATGCACGCCGATGGAACGGCCGATGCGCCCGATGGAGAGAAACAGGTCGATGAAGTCCGGCTTGGCAGTGAGGAGTTCACCGAACTCGTCGATCACGACGAAGAGGTGGGGAAGCGGTTCGAGGTCCGGGCGCCCGGTCGCGCGCAGGGCGGCGTAGTGCCCGATGTCGGCCACGTTCCCCGCGTCCTTCAGCACCTGCTGCCGCCGCTTGACCTCGCCGGCGAGGCTGGAGTGGACGCGCTCGACGAGCCCCGCCTGGTTCTCCAGGTTGGTGATCACACCGGCCACGTGGGGGAGTTCGGTGAACGGGGCGAAGGTCGCGCCGCCCTTGTAGTCGACCAGGACGAGGGCCAGATCCTCGGGGGAGTGGGTGGCGGCGAGCGCCAGCACGAGGGTGCGCAGCAGCTCGCTCTTGCCGGAACCGGTCGCGCCGACGCACAGCCCGTGCGGGCCCATGCCCAGCTCCGAGGACTCCTTGAGGTCGAGGAGCACGGGTTCGTGACGGTCGGTCAGGCCGATCGGCACGCGCAGGAACTGCCGCTCGGCGCGCGGCGCCCAGAGGTCCACCAGGTTCAGCACGGCCGGGTCGTCGATGCCGAGGAGGCCCGGGAAGTCGACGGGACCGGTGACCGGGGTGCCCTCGGCGGCCGACTCCGCGGACAGCCGCAGCGGCGCGAGCAGCCGGGCGAGGCCTTCGGCACCGGCGGCGGTGACGTGGTCGGAGGTGCCGTGCGCGGCCGGGACGGTGTGCGGCTCCGCGATCGAGAGGGGGTCCGGCGCACGAAGATCCTCCACCACCACCTGATCGCCCCGCACAGTGATCCGCACCGCCACCTGATCGGGCTCGTGCACCTGCTCCTCCAGCAGATGCAGCACGGTGACCCCCATGTCCGGCAGCCCGACCGCCGTGTCGGGCCGGGGCAGTTCGGCGGCCGTCTCCCCGTACTCGTCGCTCACGACGAGCATGCGGGACGCCAGCTTCAGCGCCTTGCGGTCGGCGAGCCCCCGACGCACCTCCGCCGCGTACGAGGCACGCCGACCCAGCTCATGACGGAAGTGCCGGGCCAGCTGCGGCAGGCTCGGCGCGATCCGGCGGGCCGCCACCGGGCCGTCGTGCTCCTGCGAGTCCAGCACATGCGGCAGCCACTTGGCCCACTCCCAGTCCGCCAGCCGCTCGCCCGGCACACCGAGCGCCACGGCCACGTCGTCCGGCGCGTGCGAGACGGCGACCTGGACGAGGAGTGCGCGGGCCACCCGCAGCACGCCCTCCCGGTCGCCGACCACGCTGACATTGCCCGCGCGGTCCAACGGCACGGTGATCGGGCAGTCGTTGGCGACGGAGTAGCGGGCCAGCAGTGCCCGCGCCTCGTTCAGCATGAACGGGTCCGGCGGGGTCAGCACCCCGCCCTGGTTCTGCCCGATGGCCAGGTCCGCCACGGGTACGTCACCGGTGCCGACCCGCACCCGCAGGAAGTCGGTGTCCTGCCGCCGCCGCTCCCAGAGCCGGGCGGGGTCGCGCACCAGGTCGTACAGCGCCTCCGGGGGCGGATCGAGCACCCGCGCGAGCTGTCGCCGCTGCCGCTCGTCGGTGCCGAACTCCTCGCGCAGCTCCTCCAGATACTCCAGATACCGCTCCCGCTGCGTACGCCGGGTGCGCTGGGCCTTGCCGCGCTGGGAGAGGAAGAGGGCGACCGCGCCGAGCAGCGCGAACACCAGCACGATCGCGCCGAGTGCCGCGAACTGGCTGTTCCGGATCACGGTCATCATCACGACCGAGCCCATGACACCCGCCATCGGCAGCAGCGCCGTCGCCGCCGTCCCCGCCTTGCCCTCCGGGAGGTTCGGCGGCGGCTCGATCGTCCGGGCCCCGGCGGCCCCGAGCGGCCGGGTGCTCCGCGCGGGCCGATGGATCAACTGCTGGGTCACGGACGGACCCCTTCTCGTATCTCTCGGGTGGCTGCCGTGGTCATCGCATCCGCACCGCCCGGGTCATCGCCTCCGCCGCCAGCGTGATCGCCGCTTCACGGGTCTCCTGGCCCAGCAGCGCGGTGCGGATGGGGCCGCCCTGGGCGAGGTGGCGGTCGTAGGGGACGGGGACGACGTGGACGCCTGACTCCCTGAGATGCGCGACCGCCGTTGTGAGGTCCAGCGTGAGGTCGGGGGAGTTGGCGGTCAGCGCGACGACGGTCGAGGCGAGCGCGGAGTGCGGCAACTGGCCGAGCCAGTCCAGGACCTGACGGGTTCCGTTGACGCCCTCGGCGGTCATCGGCGCGACGACCACGCGCGCGTGGGCCGTGTCCATCGCCGTACGTGCCACCTCGCCCGGCAGCGTCTCGCAGTCCACCACCGTCACCGCGAAGTAGCGCCGCAGCGCGAGGGTCACCGTGCGGTACGTACGGATGTCCAGCGGGGCCCCGACCCGGCCCTGGCTCCCGGGCAGCAGCCAGCCACCGTCGGACACCGGCACCAGGTACCCGGTGACATCGGTGAGCTGCATCGCCGGGTTCAGGATGCGCGCGAGATCGGCCACCGCCCAGCGCACCGAGTCGGCCCCCATCCGCACCGGCAGGGTGCCCAGCGCCGCGTCCGCCTCCATCGTCAGCACGGGGTCGTGGCGGTAGTGGTTGAACGTCCGCCCCAGCAGCGCGGCCGTCGTCGACTTCCCGACCCCGCCCCGGATCGACGTCACGGCGATCACCCGTCCCGTCGTCACCGGCTGCTGCAGCTCCCGCGCGATCCGCGTCTCCTCGGCCACGTCCTGCGCGGCGGAGGAGGTGAGCTTCCGGATCGACCGCCCGGTACGCCGGGCCACCGAGTCCCCGTGCTGGGGCCGCCCGAGCGCGTGCGCGAGCCGAGGATCGATCGTGGGGACCGAGTCGGGGGCGCGCAGGGGGGTCTGAGGCGCACGGGAACCGCGGGGAGCGGGCGCGGCCGGGGAACCCCCCGACCCTGGAGGGACGTCGCCGGGCTGCTCCGCCCGGTCCCCGCCACCGGGCGCGACCGGCGGCTGCGCGGAGACCTGGGGGAGCCCCGTACGGGGGCCCACGACGGGGGTGTGCGGCACGGGCGGCCCTACGACGGGCGACGCGACGGGCGGGTGCGCGCCGGGCT
>NZ_LRTR01000037.1 GCF_001550375.1 Streptomyces europaeiscabiei
GCTGCGACGGGCCATCGGGGCCGACGACGCCGTCGTGGCCACGGCGAGCGCCGACGACGTGGCCGAGGGGAAGCCGGCGCCTGACCCGGTCGAGCAGGCCCTGGAGCTGGCGGGGGCGGAGGCCGAGCGGTCGGTGTTCGTCGGGGACACGGTCTGGGACATGCGGGCGGGCGTCCGGGCGGGGGTCCGCTGCGTGGCGGTGCTCTGCGGCGGCATCCCACGGCCCGAACTGGAGGCGGCCGGCGCGGAGGCGGTGTTCCGGAATCCGGCCCATCTGCTGGCCGCGCTGGAGGAGAGTCCGCTCGGGCGGGAGGAATGACCTGGTGACAGCCACTGTGGGCGGCCTTGCGCGACGTGACGCAGATCACCGGCAATGTCCGGATACGGAAGGAACACCCCCTGGTACTTTCCCGTTGAACCGACCGTGGGTGCGGACGGGACAGTGTCCCCGGGCCTCACCTTTTGCCCACAGGGACGATCGTTCGGCTGAAGCCCTGTGGAGCCTTTCGCCGAGAGGCGACCGCCGTCCGCACCCACACACAGACCGCCCCGACCGTGATTCCCCCGTCCCGGTCGGGGCTTCTCCCTTTTCGGACGCGCTCAGGCGCCGAGTTCCCGCGGCCCGTACAGCGCCGCCGGCGCGCCCGTCATCAGGGCCCAGTAACGGTCGCCGTACGACCAGTGCCACCACTCGGTGGGGTAGTTGACCAGGCCGGCCGCGGTGAGGGCGGCGCCGAGCGTCTCCCGGTGGGCGCGGGCCTCGGCGGAGATGCCGTCCGCCCCCGTGTAGCAGGCGCCGGCACTCTCCTCGGGGTCGGCGTTGACCCGGGTACCGAGGTCCAGTTCACTGCCGTCGGCGTCGACGAGGGTCAGGTCCACGGCCGCGCCCGCGGAGTGCGGGGCTATCTCGGGCGGGGAGACATAGCGGCTGGCCGCCGTGCGGATACGGTCGGCGGGCCAGTCGGGGTGCAGGACGCGCTGCTCGGCCGCGTACTCCTCGAAGTACTCGCGCTGCAGGGACGGCGGGCGGTAGCCCTCGACGAAGAGTAGGCGCAGCCCGTCCGGCAGCCGTGACTGGGCCCGGACCAGCCGGTCGAGCACGCCCGCGCGCAGCTGGGCGTAGGCGCCCGTGGCGTCGGCCTTGCGCTCGTCGACCAGCAGGGGGCCGGCCCGGCGTACGTCGACGAGCGGCTCGTCGGAGTCGTGGACGGGTACGGCCGCCACCTTCGGGTCGGACATCAGGATGATCTCGGTCATGAGCTGATCATCTCGTGGGCCGGCCGGTCCCCGTGGGAATCGGCCCGGACGGTGGCCGGGCCTGCCCCGCGGAGTGTCCGGATGCGACCGCGTGCATCCGCGGGGCCCGGGTACTCGTGGGCGGCCCTGGAGGAACCAAGCGCGCGAGAGGAGTCAGCGGTGAACGGAGAATCCGGCAGCAGGATCGTGGTCACTGGCGCCACCGGCAATGTGGGGACGAGTCTGGTGCGTCTGCTCGCGGAGGACGCGCGGGTCGGCGAGATACGGGGGCTGGCCCGCCGGGTCCCCGAGTGGGCGCCCGCGAAGACGGAATGGTCGGCCGTGGACGTGGGGTCCGAGCAGGCCGATCTGGTCAAGGAGTTCGAGGGGGCGGAAGCGGTCGTCCATCTCGCCTGGGCGTTCCAGCCGACGCACGACCCGGCCGCGACCTGGCGGACCAATGTGCTGGGCGGTATCCGGGTCTTCGAGGCGGTGGCGGCGGCCAAGGTCCCGACGCTGGTGCACGCCTCGTCGGTCGGCGCGTACTCACCGGGGCCGAAGGACCGCGCGGTCGACGAGTCGTGGCCCACACACGGCTGGCCGGACGCCGCGTACTGCCGGGAGAAGGCGTATCTGGAGCGCGCCCTGGACTCCTTCGAGCACGAGCACACCGGGGTGCGGGTGGTGCGGATGCGGCCCGCGTTCCTGTTCAAGCGGGAGTCGGCGAGCGAGCAGCGCCGTATCTTCGGCGGGCGGTTCCTGCCGGGGCCGCTGGCCCGGCCGGAGCTGCTGCCGTTCCTGCCCGACATCCCCGGGCTGAGGGTGCAGACGCTGCACACCGACGACGCCGCTCAGGCGTACCGGCTGGCGCTGCACTCCGACGTCCACGGTGCCTTCAACCTCGCTGCGGAGTCGCCCGTGGACGCCGCGCTGCTCAGCGAGGTGCTGGGTTCCCGCGCGGTGAAGCTGCCCCGGGCCGCGGCCCGCTCCGCGGTCGCCGCCGCGTGGAATCTGCGGCTGCTGCCCGCCTCACCGCACCTCTTCGACGCGGTCCTGCGGCTGCCGCTGATGGACTCCTCGAAGGCCCGCGACGAGCTGGGCTGGCGACCGGAGCGTACGGCGGTGGAGGTGCTGGAGGAGTTCCTGGAGGGGCTGCGGCAAGGGGCCGGCGCCGACACGGAACCGCTTCAGGGGCGGAAGGTCGGCTGAATACGCCGATCCCGCCCCTCGGGGCCGACATGACGGCGCCTCCCCGGGTCCCACCGGGGAGGCGCCGAGTCTTCGCGGACGCCCTGCGGGGAAGGGCCGGCCGTCAGCCGGACGGCTCGTCGGGCACGGGCTGCTCGGGGTTGACGGCACCCGACCGCGTCGCGCCCTGTCGGCCGGTACCGGCCTCGTCCGTGTCGGGCACGTCGGTGGCTTCGCCGGCCGCGTCCTCGTCCTGTTCGTCGCCGGTGGCGCGCGTCGGGGCCACGTCCCAAGGATCCTCGGCCTCGCTCGCCTGCTGATCGGGCAGGTCCCTCGGTACGGGGTCCCCGTGCTCGCCGGGACTCTCCAGCCGATGATCGGTCACGGCGTGCTCCTTCCTGTCGTGCACCGGGCGCGGGTACCTCGGTCCGATCAACTCAAACCGGGTGTTCCGTGCGGCTCGGACCGGGCGTCCGTACGGCTCGGACCAGACACTTCGCGCGGCTCGGACCAGCTGCTCCGTACGGCTCGGACCAGACACTCCGTACGGCTCGGACCAGGTGCTCCGCGAACCGGGTGCGTCTCGTCAGGAGGGGGCGCACAGCTCCGCCAGGGCCGCCTTCAGCTGTGGCGCCACCGCCTCCCGCCGCCACGCGACCTGCTCGTCGTCCAGGGCGCGCGGCACCACCTCGACCAGCATGATCAGGTAGAGGTAGCTGCGGTAGAGGGCATAGCGCCGGCGGACCGAAGGAGTGAACTCGACGCTCCCGCCCGCCTCCTGATAACCCGTCAGGAAGTCGGCGTCCTGCCGGATGTCTCCCAGCAGCGACAGCGAGACGAAGTCCGCGACCGGGTCGCCCCAGAACATGCGCTCACCGTCGATCAGGCCGCCGACGCGCGGCGACTCCCCGCGCTCGACGAGGATGTTGCCCTGCCACAGGTCGAAGTGGACGAGACGCGGCACGGTCACCTCGTCGAGGGCGTCGTAGGCGGCCTTCGCCGTACGCGCCACCTCGTCCACGGGGAGGGGCAGCCAGGCCCGGAAGCGGCGGGCGTCGGCGAGCACGCCGTCGTAGATGGCGGTGAAGGCGGTGCGCCAGTCGGCGGTGAGGGGGCCGAACGTGCCGGACGGGTAGCCGAAGCCGGGGCCGGTCACCTCGTGGAGCCGGGCCACCAGACCGCCCAGCTCCCGCCGCAGCGCGGCCTGTTGAGCGGACTCCAGACCGTCCCATCCGCCACCCGGGCAGTGGGTGAGCAGGAGGTGGCGGCCGGTCGGCGCGGTCTCGTCGAGGGCGGCTCCGGCCACCCGTGGCGCGGGGACGCCGACGGTCCCCGCGGCCCGGCAGAACTCGGCCTCGGCGCCGAGGAGTTCGCTCTCGTAGGCCAGGCCGGGGGTGGTGGACGGCGGAGGGATCTTGAGAATCAGCCGGGTGCCGTCGGTGAGGCGCAGTTCCTCGACCGTGTTGTACGTGCCGCCGCCGAGCGGCTGCCGCTCGGAGAGCCTCTCGGGCGCGAGACCCGCCGCCGCCAGGACGAGCCGTGCCCGTTCCCCGTCGTCCACTCCGGTCTCCCTCATCACGTCGAACACAATCGTGCGGGCCCACTCTGCCAGGCGGGCCCGCACGACTGAACCCCCGTCATCCCGCCGTGCGGACGTCCTCCACATAGCGGCCGGAGGCGATGAGATCGTCCAGCCACCGTCCGGAGTCCGCGCCGGGGTTCCGCTCGGCGTGGATCGTACGGAACGCCTCGCGGACGCCGGACGCCATACGGGAGCCGTCGCCGCAGAGATACACGCGGGCACCTGCGTCCAGCAGGGCCCCACCCCGTCCTTGCCCGGTGCGTGGCCACCGACGAGCGTGCGGGCGGAGCAGTGCCGACGCGAATACCCATTGGCCCCTTCCCGGGGAAACGAGTAGCTTAGGCGAAAACCTAGTACTCCTAGGTTACGTCCGATCGCCACCCCGGAAGGAACCACCATGAAGCCGCTCACCGAGCAGGACATCCGCAGCTCCTTCGTCAACTGCTCCAAGGGCGAGGCGAAGAGGATCTCCCTCCCTCGTGATCTGGAACAACGCCCTTGGGAGGATCTGGACTTCCTCGGCTGGCGGGACCCGGGCGCGCCCGATCGGAGCTACCTCGTGACCGAGCGGACAGGTCGGCCGGTCGGTGTCACCTTGCGTTTTCCGTCCGCGCAGCGCGGCTTTCTGCATCGGAGCATGTGCTCGTTGTGTCTGACGACCCACCGGGGCGGCGGAGTCTCGTTGATGACGGCACGGAAGGCCGGCGCGGCCGGGCGCGAGGCGAACTCCGTAGGGCTGTACATGTGTGCCGACCTGGCGTGTTCGCTGTATGTGCGGGGCAGGAAGGCGCTCGACACGGGGAGCCGGTTCGAGGAGAGCCTCACGACGGAGGAGCAGATCGCCCGGACGGTGGGCAATCTGTCAGCGTTCCTGCAGAAGCTGTACGACTGACTCCGCCCGCTACCGGTCCGGCGTCCGCGCCGCCCGGTGGACCCTCCGCTCCCCGTGAAGTGAACCCCGCGCCGGGACCGGGGGGCGTCCCCGTCTCCGTCGCCCTGACCTCTCCACCTCCCGGCTCCCGGTGCGATCGCCCAGGTGACTACTGTCCTCGGTCGGGAGTTCGGTGGAGCGGCGGAAGGGGAACAGCGCAAGGATGCGAGACGTACGTGGTGTGTGGAGCGCGATCGGCACGCGGGTCGCGAAGTGGCGGCAGGACCCGGTGATGGTGCAGTCGGTGCGGTCGGCGGCGGCCGCCACGGTGGCCTATGTGGTGGCACTGCAGCTCAGCCCGGGGGCGGCGCCCCTGACTGCTCCGCTGACCGCGCTCCTCGTCGTGCAAGTGACCCTGTACTCCACACTCACCACGGGTGTCCGGCGGGTGAACTCGGTGGTCGCCGGCGTCGTCATCGCCATCGGCTTCAGCGTCCTGGTCGGCCTGACCTGGTGGAGCCTCGCCCTGATCATCCTGGCCTCGCTCGCGGTCGGCCATCTGGTGCGGGTGAGCGAGTTCGTGCCCGAGGTGGCGATCAGCGCGATGCTGGTGCTCGGGGTGACCAGGGTCGGCGACACGGCGTGGGCGCGGGTCCTGGAGACGCTGATCGGCGCGGTGGTCGGGCTCGCCTTCAACCTGCTGCTCGCTCCCCCGGTGTGGGTGGAGGCGGCCGGCGAGTCCATCGAGGACCTGGCCCGGCGGATGCGGCGGCTGATGATCCGGGTCGGCGAGGAGGCCGCGGGCCGCACCCCGGCAGAGGCCGCGGCGGCCCGGCTCCACGAGGCCCGGGAACTCGACTTCGACATCGTCGAGGTGGACGCGGCCCTCAAGCAGGCCGAGGACAGCCTGAAGCTCAATCCGCGCGTACGGGAGGGCCTGCTGCACCGGGTCGTGCTGCGCACCGGGCTGGACACGCTGGAGATCTGCACGGTGGTCCTGCGGGTGCTGGCCCGTACCCTGACCGACCTCGCCCGGGAACGGGAGCCCAATCCGCTGTTCTCCGCCCAGGTGGGGGCGGCCGTCGAGCAGTTGCTCGCCGAGATCGGCGACGCCGTGGTCAGCTTCGCCGTACTGGTCACGACCGACATCAGCCGCAGCGCCGAGTCCGCGGAGGCCCGGCTCACCGCCGAGCTGTCGACGGCCACCGCGACCCGCGACAAGCTGGCCCAGCTGCTCCTCGAAGAGATCCAGCGGGACGCCCGCCAGTGGCAGCTGCACGGTGCCGTGCTGACGGAGGTCAACCGCATGCTGGACGAACTGGACACCGAGCACCGCTCCCAGCGGCTCCTGGAGGAGCTCGACCGCTGCACCCGCGAACAGCGCGAGCGCTCGCCCCGGCTCACGCGCCTGCGCGACCGCGTGCGCATCCCGCGCCCCCTTCGGCGGAACCGGTCCGGCCTCGCCGGACGTATTGAGTGACGTCCTGCCAAGCGACGGGGCAGCACGCGATATCGAGGGGAGCGTACGGAATGGCCGAAGGCGCCGTGCGGATCGACGGGACCGCTCTGCATCTGCCGGGCGGTGTCCAGGTGCGCTTCAAGCGCACCCTGCGCCTGCCGGAGACGGGCACACACCAACTGCCGCCCGGTCTGGGTGACTTCCCGATCCGGCGGGTCGAGGACCACCCGCGGACCGCTCCGCAGGAGATGCGGGCGCGCGGGGGCGTGATGCTCCCCGTGTATCTGCGCGAGGCGATGTGGCTGCACTTCGGCGGCACCACGGAACCGGCCGCGCTCCAGGTCGGCGTCGGCAAGGTGTGCGCGGTGTCGGGCAAGCCGTGGAGCGGTGTGCTCGCGCGCGATCCGCAGAACTACGTGGTGCTGCCGCGGCAGCCGTGGCTCGACGGCATCAACTCCGGCAAGGGCACGGTCAGGCAGTTCGTGGCCGTCCCGCTCGGGCTGGGCGCCACGGTCGAGGGCCAGGTCACCGGCGAGGAGGTGTTCGGCGGGGTCCAGCTGCAGTCGTTCCCGCTGAACGACGAGCAGCTCGCCGGGTGGCGGGAGGAGGAGCGGCTGCGCGCCGAGCGGGAGCGAGGCCTGCGACTACTCGGTGCCCACGACGTCTTCGGCGGCACGGGCACGGTCCCGATGCCGCCGCCGGGTGCCACACCTGCACCGCCCCCGTCCAGCGGGTTCATGCCGCCTCCACCGGGTGGCGGGCCGATGCCTCCGGGTGCCCCGTACGCGGCGGCTGCTCCGGGCGCGGCCCC
>NZ_LRTR01000370.1 GCF_001550375.1 Streptomyces europaeiscabiei
GCGGGCGCCTGCGTCGGCTCAGGCGTCTGCGTCGGCTCGGGCGGGCCCGTCGGCACCGACCGCACCAACCTCAGCGTCGGCTCGGCCCGCCGGGCCGGAGCCTCCGGCGGTCCGGGGGTGGCGTCGTCGCCCCCGCCGGCCGGTTCCTGTCGGCCCAGCTCGCGCAGCACATCCCGCTGCCAGTCCCCTGCCTGCGCCATGTGCGGCCCCCAGCTCCTAAGCGAACGTGTCGAGCAGTCGTCCGTACACGCCGAACACTCCGATGAGCAGCGGGAACAGAGTGATGACGCCGATGGATTCGAGGGTGTCGCCGAAACGCCGGAGCCGTACCCGTACATGCTCGGCGGGCTGCACGGCGAGCACCAGCAGCGGAAGTACGGCGAGCAGGACGAGGACGCCGAGCGGACCGGCCGCCCCGCCGGAATGGTCCAGCCAGGCCGAGACCAGCCGCACGGCGAGCACGGCCGCCGCGCCGAACAGCACCACGACCTCGGCGACCAACGGGAACGCCCGCGCACGCAGCGCGAGGACGACCATGGTGACGACGGTCAGCAGCACGGTCCACTTGGTGGGCGCGCGCAACGCGAACACCCCGGCCGCGGTGGCCGAGACGGCCAGGGTGACCGTCGCGAGGGCGAGCCCGCGGTGCGTGGCGGTGAGCGCCGCCGACACCTGCATGCGGCTCACGGAGGTGCCACCGGAACGCCGGTCGTCCAGGCCGGAGAGGCCCGACGCCATCAGCGCCAGCCGCGGCAGCAGCCCGAGCACGACCACGGAGACCACCGCGAGAACGGCCCCCACCTCGGCCTGCTCCGGCACCGACGGCATCGCCGCGCCCGACACGGCCGCGGCGACCCCCAACCAGCACACCGAGGCCCCGCCCAGCGCGCCCGC
>NZ_LRTR01000371.1 GCF_001550375.1 Streptomyces europaeiscabiei
CGCCGAGCCCGCCCCCAGCCTCCACGCCAGCGCCGCGGTGAACGCGTCCCCGGCCCCCGTGGTGTCCACGGCCTCCACCTGTACGGCCGGCACCCGCGCACTGCCCTCGGCGTCAGCGACCAGCGCGCCCTCCGCGCCCAGCGTGACGACCACGGACCGCGGCCCCAGCGCCAGCAGCGCCCGCGCCCAGTCCTCCGGCGAACCCGCCAGCTCACCCCCGACGATGACCTGCGCCTCGTGCTCGTTGACGATCAGCGGATCACAGACGGCCAGCACCTCGGCGGGCAACTCCCGCGGCGGCGACGGGTTCAGCACGAAACGCGCCCCCTCCGGCAGCCGCCGCACGACCTCCACCACCGTCTCCAACGGGATCTCCAACTGCGCCGAGACCACCCGCGAGGCCCGCAGCAGCGCGTCCGCCGCCCGCACGTCCTCGGGAGTCAGTTTCCCGTTGGCGCCCGGCGACACCACGATGCTGTTGTCGCCCGACGGGTCCACCGTGATCAGCGCGACCCCGGTGGGCGCCCCGCCGACCAGCACCCCCGCCGTGTCGACCCCGGCCGCGCGCTGCGAGTCGAGGAGCAGCCGCCCGTTGCCGTCGTCACCGACCCGCGCCAGCAGCGCCGTACGCGCCCCGAGCCGGGCCGCCGCCACCGCCTGGTTGGCACCCTTGCCGCCCGGATGCACCGCCAGGTCGGAGCCGAGAACGGTCTCACCGGCCCCCGGCCGCCGCTCGACACCGATCACCAGGTCGGCGTTGGCCGATCCCACGACCAGGAGGTCGTAGTCGTACATGATCCATCTCCCTGTGCAGGTGGATTGGGGCCGCCCGACGGCCGGTCGCGCCGACGGGCGGAACGATCGAAGCACTCGGCAGAACCGAAGCACTCGGCAGAACCGAAGCACTCGGCAGAACCGAAGCACCCGGCAGAACCGAAGCACCCGGAAAGACCGAAGTAACCGGAAAACCCGACGTGTGCGGCAGAACCGAAGCGCCCGGAAAGACCGAAGCGGCCGGACGGGTCTTGACGCTCCCGTCCGGCCACCGCATCGTCTCAGCCGCTGAACTCGGCCACGTTCTGCGACGTGACCACCTTCACCGGCACCATCACCGACTTCGCGACCTTCTTGCCCTCGGCGGCCTTCACCGCGTTGCGCACCGCGATCCTGCCGAGTTCCGCGGGCTGCTGCGCGACCGACGCGTACAGCGTGCCCCCCTCGACGGCCTTCAGACCGTCGGCGGTGCCGTCGAAGCCGATGACCTGGACGGACTTGCCGGCCTTGGAGCCGAGCGCCTTGATCGCGCCGAGGGCCATCTCGTCGTTCTCGGCGAAGACGCCGTCGACGCCGGAGTTGGCCTGCAGGAGGTTCGTCATCACGTCGAGGCCCTTGGTGCGGTCCCAGTCGGCGGGCTGCTTGGCGAGGACCTTGATGCCCGGGTAGGCCTTCAGACCCTCGGCGAAGCCGGCGCCGCGCTCCCGGCTGGCGGAGGTGCCCGCCTGGCCCTGGAGGATGACGATCTCGCCCTTGCCGCCCAGCTTCTCGGCGAGCGACTTGGCGGCCAGCTTGCCGCCGCTGACGTTGTCGGAGGCGACGAGCGCGGCCGTGTTCGCGCCGTTGACCGCGCGGTCGACGGCCACCAGCGGGATGTCCGCCTTGTTCACGGCCTTCGCCGCCGGGGTCACCGCGTCGGAGTCCACCGGGTTGACGATGATGGTGCCGATGCCCTCGCTGGTGAAGTTCTGCAGCTGGTTGGCCTGTTGCGAGGCGTCGTTCTGCGCGTCGGTGACGGACAGGTCCACGCCCAGCTTCTTCGCCTCGTCCTGCGCACCGGCCCGGATCTGCACGAAGAACGGGTTGTTGAGCGTCGACAGCGACAGCCCGATCTTCTCGCTCTTCGCCGCCGACGAGCCGCTGTGCAGGAAGGAGGTCGCGCCCACGACGGCCGCCGCGACCACCGCCGCCAGCACGTACGTCACCGCCTGCTTCCGCCGGTCCCCTGACCCGCCGGCACCGGCCGCCACCGGGGTCGCCCCGGCCTTCCGGCGCACGGTGTCGAGGAGCACCGCCAGTGCGATCACCACACCGATGACGACCTGCTGCCAGAACGCGGACACCGACAGCAGGTTCAGCCCGTTGCGCAGCACCGCCAGGATCAGCGCGCCGATCAGCGTCCCCGACGCCTTGCCCGTACCGCCGGCCAGCGAGGCGCCGCCGATGACGACCGCCGCGATCGCGTCCAGCTCGTAGCCCTGCGCGGCCTGCGGCTGCGCGGAGGAGAGCCGGGAGGCGAGCACGATGCCCGCGGCGGCGGCGAAGAGCCCGGACAGGGCGTAGATGACGAGCTTCTGCCGCTTCACCCGCAGCCCCGACAGCCGGGCCGCCTCCTCGTTGCCGCCGATCGCGTACATGGCACGCCCGATGTACGTACGCCCGAGGATCACGGCGGTCACGACACCCAGCACGACCATCACCAGCACCGGTACCGGCAGCCAGCCGCCCAGGTTGTCACCCAGGTGCGACACCGACTCCGGGAACGCGATCGGGCTGCCCTGCGAGATCACCAGCGACAGACCGCGCCCCACCGACAGCATGGCGAGCGTCGCGATGAACGGCGGCAGCTTCCCGTACGAGATGAGGAAGCCGTTGACGAGACCGCACGCGATACCGGTGCCGATCGCGAGGATCACGGCTATCCAGACCGGTACGCCCTCCGAGGTGGCGCTCCAGGCGAGGACGGTGGCCGACAGGGCGGCCACCGAACCGACCGACAGGTCGATGCCCGCCGAGACGATCACGAAGGTCACACCGAACGCCAGGATGGCGGTGACGGCGGCCTGGACGCCGATGTTGAGCAGGTTGTCGGTCGTCAGGAAGTCGCCGGAGAGCACCGACATCGCGACGACGAGGACGATGAGCGCGGTCAGCGCGCCGTTGTCGAGCAGGAGCCGTCGAAGCCCCGAGGCGTCACGCGCGCCCGTCGTGCTCTTGAGCGTGTCAGCGGCCACGGGGGGCCTCCTTGTCGTTCTCGGTGTTCTCGGTGTTCTCGGTCGTGAGGATGTGGGGGGTGGAGACGGCGAGCGCCATCACGGCGTCCTGGGTGGCCTCGGCGGAGGTCAGTTCGCCCGCGATCCGCCCTTGGGCCATGACCAGCACCCGGTCGCTCATGCCGAGCACCTCGGGCAGGTCACTGGAGATCATCAGTACGGCGGCACCGGCGGCCGTCAGCTCGTTGATCAGCTCGTAGATCTCGACCTTCGCGCCGACGTCGATCCCGCGCGTCGGCTCGTCGAGGATCAGCACCCTGGTGTCCGCGAGCAGCCACTTGCCGATGACGACCTTCTGCTGGTTGCCACCGGAGAGGGTGCGGACGTGCTGGTACAGCCCGGCCATCCGGACCCCGAGCCGCTCGGCGACCCGGGCGGCGTTCTCCCGCTGCCCCCTGAGATCGACGAACCCGCCCCTGGTGGCGCCCCGCAGGGTCACCAGGCCGAGGTTCTCCTCGACGGACGCGTCCAGCAGCAGCCCCTGGCCCTTGCGGTCCTCGGGCACGAGCCCGATCCCGGCCGTCATCGCCGCGTTGACGTCGTCCTTGGGAACCCGGGCCCCGTCGACCCTCACGGCCCCCTTGTCGTACGGATCGGCGCCGAACACGGCCCGCACGACCTCCGTACGCCCGGCGCCCACGAGCCCCGCGATGCCGACGACCTCACCGGCCCGCACCTCGAAGCTCACATCGTGGAACACCCCGTCCCGAGTGAGCCCTTCGACGACGAGCAACGCCTCCCCGGAGTCGGAGTCGGAGTCGGAGTCGGAGTCGGCGGTGCCCTGCTGCCGCGGATACTGCTGCTCGATCGACCGGCCGACCATGAGCCGTACGAGCTCGTCCTGGGGCGTGCTCGCGGGCACCTGCCCGACACTCTTCCCGTCCCGGATGACGGTGACCCGATCCCCGAGAGCGGCGATCTCCTCCAGGTGATGCGTGATGAAGACGACGCCCACCCCGTCCTCGCGCAGCCGCCGCACGATCGAGAAGAGCTTCTCGACCTCCTCGGTCGTCAGCACGGCGGTCGGCTCATCCATGATCAGCACGCGGGCGTTCAGGCTCAGCGCCTTCGCGATCTCGACCATCTGGAGCCGCGCGATCCCGAGTTCGCGCACACGCGCGCGTGGAGACACGTTCACGCCGACCCGCTCCAGCAGTTCGGCGGCCTCGGCCTCCATCCGCTTCCGGTCGATCATCCCGAAACGACGCGGCTGCCGCCCCAGGAAGATGTTCTCGGCGACCGTCAGATCCGGGACGAGGTTGAACTCCTGGTAGATGGTGGCGATCCCGAGCCGCTCGGAGTCCTGCGCACCATGGATGCGCACCTCCTCGCCACCGGCGAGGATCCGCCCCGCGTCGGGCGTGTAGGCGCCGGAGAGCATCTTGATCAGCGTGCTCTTGCCCGCGCCGTTCTCACCGAGCAGGACATGCACCTCGCCCCGGCGCAGAGCGAAGTCGACGCCGTCCAGCGCGACCACTCCGGGGAAGGTTTTCCGTATGCCTTCGATGCGCAGCAACTCGTCCGGGTCGCTCACGACGTGCTCCTGTTCGTTACGGGTGACTCCGCGGGGAATCCGGCGGGGGAATCGGTGGGGGAACCGGCGGTGGATTCGCCGCACGAGAGGCGTACGACGAGGTGGGCGGGGAGGGTGACGGACCGCGGGGGCCGCCCCTCGATGCGGTCGACCAGGGCGCGCACGGCGGCCCGCCCCAGCTCACCCGTCGGCTGGGCGACCGCCGTGATCGGCGGATCGGTGTGCACGAACCACGGGATGTCGTCGAACGCGGCAAGGCCGAGGTCCTCCGGAACCCGCATCCCACGCGCGCGGACGGCGTCCAGCGCCCCGAGCGCCATCAGGTTGTCGGCCGCGAACACGACCTCGGGCGGCTCGGCCAGGTCGAGGAACCCCTCGGTCACCCGCCGCCCGCTCTCGGCCTGGAAGTCGCCCTGCCCGATGTAGGCGTCCGGCAGCGGCAGCCCGTGCTCGGCGAGGGCCTCCCGGAACGCCTCGACACGCTCCCGGCCGGTCGTGGTCGCGGCCGGACCGGCGATGATCGCCAGCCGCCGGTGCCCGAGCCCGTACAGATGCGCGACGAGATCCCGTACGGCGCCCCGCCCGTCCGACCGCACCACCGGTACGTCGACCCCCGGAATCCACCGGTCCACGAACACCATCGGCGTCCCGGCCCGCACGGCGTCCAGCATCAGCGGGGAGCCACCGTCGGTGGGGGAGACGAGCAGCCCGTCGATCCGCCGGTCGAGCAGGTTCCGTACGTGGTGATCCTGCAGCTCGGGCCGCTCATCGGCGTTCCCGATGATCACGCTGTACCCGAGCGCCCGCGCCGCCTCCTCCACGGACCGTGCCAGCTCCGTGAAGTAGGGGTTCATCACATCGCTGATCACCAGCCCCAGGGTGTGGGTCTGGTCCGTGCGCAACGACCGGGCGACGGCGTTCGGCCGGTACCCCAACGTCTCGACAGCGGCCAGCACGCGCGCGCGGGCGTCCGCGCTGACCGACGGATGGTCATTCAGAACCCGCGACACCGTGGCGACGGACACCCCCGCCTCGGCCGCGACGTCCTTGATACCGGCCACCGCCGCCCCACCTCCTTGTGGAATCGATTACATCGATGCGTTCAGGGAGGATTGGAATCGATTACACGGGTGCGGGGCAAGAGGGCGACCTTGGCTGAAATCCAATCGTGACCGAGGGGCGTGAGGGCCCGTGAGGGGCACCGGAGGCGACGGCGTACCCACAGCAGGCTCATGCTCCTTACGGCGCTACGGCGCTACGGCGCTACGGCGCTACGGCGCTGCGGCGCTGCCTGCCGAGATGGCCATGAATATGAAGCCGCGCCGCCGGAAGCGGTAAGAGATCCGGCCCGGCCGCACATCTCCCGGTTGACGGCCCATTGACGGACGGAACCATGGAGGTGCTGTGAAACGACGACGAACAACTGCCAGGGAGTGCGAAGGCCCGGCCGGACACAGGGTCCTGGAGGCTCTCTACACGGCTCATGCCGACCGGGTCCTGGCGTATCTGTCGCACCGCACGGACCGGGAGACAGCGCAGGACATCCTGTCGGAGACCTTCGTGCTGGCCTGGCGCAAGTCCGGGTCCGTACCCGACGACGCCCTGCCGTGGCTGCTCGCCTCGGCCAGGCGGCTGCTCGCCAACCGGGTGCGGTCCGACCAGCGGCACCGCGCACTGACCGAGCGCATGGCGGCCATGGCCGACCGGACGACGGAGACCGCGGAGATCGGGGAGGCGATAGGGACGCGTGCCGAGGTGTTCGCCGCGATGTCGGCCCTTTCCGAGCAGGACCGGGAAGTGCTCGTGCTGAGCGCCTGGTACGGCCTGTCGGCCAAACAGGCGGCGGTGGTCGCGGGCTGCACCGCCACGGCCTTCGCCGTGCGCCTGCACCGGGCCCGCAAGCGGTTCAGGGCGGCGCTGGCCCGCGCCGAGCACGCGCCGCCGGCCCACGGTGCCCTTTCCCACCCTCACTTCACCCAACGGGAGTCAGCATGAAGCAGACCGCCACCAAGATGAGCCAGGCGCCCGACCTCGCCGTCATCCGCGCCCTGCGCACCGATGACGACGCCACCGACGGCTGGGCGGCCTCCGCCGAAGGCCAGGCCGTACTGAGGGAGACCCTGCGACGCACCGAGCAGCGGCCCGCCCCGGCCGGTTCCGGGAGGCGCCGGCACCTGTTCATGGTGGGTGCGGTCACGGCCGCGCTCCTCGGGGGCGCCACCACGGCTGCCGTGGCCACGCTCGGGCCGTGGGGCGAGGGCGGGCACAAGATCATGTGCGCCCGCACGCTGTCGCCCGAGGCGGACCTGAGTCAACTGTCGACGAAGGACAGGAAGGATTTCGATCCGCAGGACGCGGCGCGTTCCTGCGCGGCGGCCTGGGGCCGGTTGTGGAACCACTCCGCAGAGGGCACGGTGCCGCAGACGCCCAAGCCGGCCCGGTTCGCGGCCTGTTACCACCCGATCGCACAGCCCGACGACGGCGAGTCCGCGGCCGCCGACGACCCTGGGGCACTCGGAGGGCCGGTGATCTACCCTGCGGACGGCTACCCCACGAAGGAGGCCGCCTGCGCGGCCATCGGCTCCAGGCCCGTGCCGAACGGCTGAGACGGACCGGGGGCGTCCGACGCGGACCGTTTCGCAGGGGCTCCTACGCCGCTGCCAGCCCGCACCACACACATACATCGTGCCTGGCGGTTGGCCGACACGCGCCAGGAACGCGGGATCACTCAGGCCCAGGTGGCCGAGCACATGGGCGTGACCAAGGGAAGGGTCTCGCAGATCGAGAGCGGCCAGGTCTGCGGAACGGATGTCGTGGCGAGGTACGTCGAGGCTCTGGGCGGAAATCTCGTCATGGTGGCGGTCTTCGGCGACGGTGAACTGCGCAAGGTCGGGTAGGCGCCGACGGTTCCGGCCGGCTACTCCCGAGGTTTGGGCCCCGCTCCGCCCACCCCGCCCGTCAGACCCTGACGGTACCGTCGGATCATGGCTCAACAGGTGGGGAACCTCCCGGGTGAACGACAGCTCGCCGTACTCGAAGGCGTGCTCGAACGCATCACGTACGCCAACGAGGACAACGGCTACACGGTCGCGCGCGTGGACACCGGCAGGGGCGGCGGCGACCTCCTCACCGTCGTCGGCGCCCTCCTCGGTGCCCAGGCCGGTGAGTCCCTGCGCATGGAGGGCCGTTGGGGCTCGCACCCGCAGTACGGGAAACAGTTCACGGTCGAGAACTACACGACGGTCCTCCCGGCCACGATCCAGGGCATCCGCCGGTACCTCGGCTCGGGCCTGGTCAAGGGCATCGGCCCGGTCTTCGCCGACCGCATCACCCAGCACTTCGGCCTGGACACCCTCCAGATCATCGAGGAGGAGCCGAAGCGCCTCATCGAGGTCCCCGGCCTCGGCCCCAAGCGCACCAAGAAGATCGCGGAAGCCTGGGAGGAACAGAAGGCGATCAAGGAGGTCATGCTCTTCCTCCAGACGGTCGAGGTGTCCACGTCGATCGCGGTCCGCATCTACAAGAAGTACGGCGACGCCTCGATCGGGGTCGTGAAGAACCAGCCGTACCGACTGGCGTCCGATGTCTGGGGCATCGGCTTCCTCACCGCCGACAAGATCGCCCAGTCCGTCGGCATCCCCCACGACAGCCCGGAGCGCGTCAAGGCGGGCCTGCAGTACGCCCTTTCGCAGGCCACCGACCAGGGCAACTGCTACCTCCCGGAGGAGCGCCTGATCGCCGACGCGGTCAAACTCCTCCAGGTCGACACGGGCCTGGTCATCGAGTGCCTGGCCGAACTCGCCCTGCCGGACGAGGATTCCGGCGACCCCGGCGTCGTACGGGAGAAGGTCCCCGGCCAGAACGGCGAGCACGACGACCCGGTCACCGCGATCTATCTCGTCCCCTTCCACCGTGCCGAACTCTCCCTCTCCGCCCAGTTGTTGCGCCTCCTGCGCACCGGCGAGGACCGTATGCCCGGCTTCCACGACGTGGCCTGGGACAAGGCGCTGGCCTGGCTGAGGGGGCGTACGGGCACGGAGCTGGCCCCCGAGCAGGAGGCGGCCGTACGCCTCGCGCTGACCAAGAAGGTGGCCGTCCTGACCGGCGGTCCCGGCTGCGGCAAGTCCTTCACCGTCCGCTCGATCGTCGAACTGGCCCGCGCCAGGAAGGCGAAGGTCGTGCTGGCCGCCCCCACCGGCCGTGCCGCCAAGCGCCTCGCCGAGCTGACCGGCGCCGAAGCCTCCACCGTCCACCGCCTGCTGGAGCTGAAGCCCGGCGGCGACGCGGCGTACGACAAGGACCGCCCCCTGGACGCCGACCTGGTGGTCGTCGACGAGGCCTCGATGCTGGACCTCCTGCTGGCCAACAAGCTGGTGAAGGCGGTGCCTCCGGGGGCGCATCTGCTCTTCGTGGGCGACGTCGACCAACTCCCCAGCGTCGGCGCCGGCGAGGTCCTCCGCGACCTCCTGGCCGACGGCAGCCCGATTCCTGCCGTCCGGCTCACCAAGGTCTTCCGTCAGGCCCAGCAGTCCGGCGTGGTGTCCAACGCGCACCGGATCAACTCCGGGCACCATCCGGTCACCGACGGCATGACGGACTTCTTCCTCTTCGTCGAGGACGACACGGAGGAGGCAGGTCGGCTCACGGTGGACGTGGCGGCCCGTCGCATTCCGGCCAGGTTCGGGCTCGACCCGCGACGCGACGTGCAGGTCCTGGCGCCGATGCACCGGGGCCCGGCGGGCGCCGGCAACCTCAACGGGCTGCTCCAGCAGGCCATCACCCCCGCCCGCCCCGACCTGCCCGAGAAGCGGTTCGGCGGCCGGGTCTTCCGCGTCGGCGACAAGGTCACCCAGATTCGCAACAACTACGAGAAGGGCGAGAACGGCGTCTTCAACGGCACCGTCGGCGTCGTCACCGCGCTGGACCCGGTCGACCAGCGGCTGACGGTCCTGACGGACGAGGACGAGGAGGTGCCGTACGAGTTCGACGAACTGGACGAGCTGGCGCACGCCTACGCGGTGACGATCCACCGGTCCCAGGGCAGCGAGTACCCGGCCGTGGTGATCCCGGTCACCACCGGCGCCTGGATGATGCTCCAGCGCAACCTTTTGTATACGGCGGTGACCAGGGCGAAGAAGCTCGTCGTCCTTGTCGGCTCCCGCAAGGCGATCGGCCAGGCGGTCCGCACGGTGTCGGCGGGCCGCAGGTGCACGGCCCTCGACTTCCGGCTCGCACCACGGGTTTTGTAGCTGTGGGCTCTCTTCGGGGGAACCTCTCGTGCCGTTCGAGCGACTCGTGAGTGAAATTTGATCGATCAAACGAGTCGTAAAGGTCACACAGCCCTTCCAGATGTCGGACGGAGGGGGCAGGATGAGCAAGTTGGCGGCACTCAGTGCCGCCGATGCGCCCGATGGTCGACCCCGAGTGCACTCTCCTGAGCCAATTGGGGGATGGTAGAGACAGTCAGGGCACCTCAAGGATGAGGCACTACGTCGGTGAGGGATGACGTGAGCGACAACTCTGTAGTACTGCGGTACGGCGACGGCGAGTACACCTACCCGGTGATCGACAGCACCGTCGGCGACAAGGGCTTCGACATCGGGAAGCTCCGGGCCCAGACCGGTCTGGTCACCCTGGACAGCGGCTACGGCAACACCGCTGCCTATAAATCCGCCGTCACCTATCTCGACGGCGAGCAGGGCATCCTTCGGTACCGCGGCTATCCGATCGAGCAGCTGGCTGAGCGCTCCACCTTCCTTGAGGTGGCGTACCTGCTGATCAACGGCGAGCTTCCGACCGTCGACGAGCTCGCCACCTTCCAGGGCGAGATCACGCAGCACACGCTGCTGCACGAGGACGTCAAGAACTTCTACCGGGGCTTCCCGCGCGACGCGCACCCGATGGCGATGCTGTCCTCCGTGGTCAGCGCCCTGTCGACGTTCTACCAGGACAGCCACAACCCGTTCGACGAGCGGCAGCGGAACCTCTCCACGATCCGCCTGCTCGCCAAGCTGCCGACCATCGCGGCGTACGCGTACAAGAAGTCGATCGGTCACCCGTTCGTCTATCCGCGCAACGACCTCGGTTACGTCGAGAACTTCCTGCGCATGACCTTCTCGGTCCCGGCCCAGGAGTACGACCTCGACCCGGTCGTCGTCTCCGCGCTCGACAAGCTGCTGATCCTGCACGCGGACCACGAGCAGAACTGTTCGACCTCCACGGTCCGTCTGGTCGGCTCGTCGCAGGCGAACATGTTCGCCTCGATCTCCGCCGGCATCTCCGCGCTCTGGGGTCCGCTGCACGGCGGCGCCAACCAGTCCGTCCTGGAGATGCTGGAGGGCATCAAGCAGAACGGCGGCGACGTCGACTCCTTCATCCGCAAGGTGAAGAACAAGGAGGACGGCGTCCGCCTGATGGGCTTCGGCCACCGGGTGTACAAGTCCTTCGACCCGCGCGCCAAGATCATCAAGGCTGCCGCGCACGACGTCCTCTCGGCTCTCGGCAAGTCCGACGAGCTGCTGGACATCGCGCTGAAGCTGGAGGAGCACGCGCTCTCCGACGAGTACTTCGTCTCGCGCAACCTCTACCCGAACGTGGACTTCTACACGGGTCTGATCTACCGCGCCATGGGCTTCCCGACCGAGATGTTCACGGTCCTCTTCGCCCTGGGCCGCCTCCCGGGCTGGATCGCCCAGTGGCACGAGATGATCAAGGAGCCCGGCTCCCGCATCGGCCGCCCGCGCCAGATCTACACGGGCGTGGTCGAGCGCGACTTCGTCCCGGTAGAGGCCCGCTGACCCCTGCGCGCCGAGCACTCGCAGCCAAGGGGCCCGTACGGAGAACCATCCGTACGGGCCCCTTGGCTTTGCCCCACTGAGCCCACTGCGCCCCACTGAGCCCACTGCGCCCCATTGGGCCCACTGCTTTGTCGCACCACGGAAGAGGGCGCCCTACGGCGAGTGAGCCGAAGGGGCGCGCCGGTGTCGAGAGGCCGAACGCGCGGAGGCCCGAAGGGTCGAGCACGATCGGCCTCTCGACACCGGCAACAGGCGCCCCGGAGGCGAACCGAGCCCCAAAAAAATAAGAGAAGGCGCCCTGCAACGCTGGTCCCCCCACGGGCCGGCGAGCAGGGCGCCTTCCCATGTCCCGGTGCGGATTCCCCCCACGGGATCCGGCCGGGCGTCTGGTGGACCAGCGCCTGAATCGCTGAGCAGAACGAGCAGAACTCGTCCTACTTGTATCTCTCTGTTGTGCGGCGGTGTGCGGTCTGCCGGGACGCGTACGGTACGGGAGGGCCGCTCAAAGCTCCCCGGTGCACGTGCCCCGGCAACGCAATTCCGGGAACGTCCCCCAAGACATCCCCAGATGTCAGTCACGCCCCCCAAGACGCTTCTGACATCGCCAACTTAGACTCACGAACCCCTTCGGTGGTTACGTTCACACCACTGTGATCTGCGTCTCTTGCCGTATGTCCTGAAGATACGCAAGAGACACGAATCGGTGATCGAGGCCCCAGCGTAAGGATGATGCGCGAGCCTTGTGAAGAGCTTATGTGAGGCTGCTTCCGGACTCTAGAGGGACTTTTGCCCGGCGGTCACGAAAATGTCCTGAGTCGCAAGCTGTTCGTTACCACGAAAACGGACGAAAAGGCCATAGTCGCCCCCGCGATCATCGGGTTGAGCAGCCCGGCGGCGGCCAGCGGCAGCGCCGCCAGGTTGTATCCGAAGGCCCAGGCCAGATTGCCCTTGATGGTGGACAGGGTCCGCCGCGACAGCCGGATGGCGTCGGCGGCCACCCGCAGGTCCCCGCGGACGAGCGTCAGGTCGCCCGCCTCGATCGCCGCGTCCGTCCCCGTGCCCATGGCGAGCCCCAGGTCGGCCGTGGCCAGTGCGGCCGCGTCGTTGACCCCGTCCCCGACCATCGCGACCGTGCGGCCCTCGCTCTGGAGCCGGCGTACGACGTCGACCTTGTCCTGCGGCAGCACCTCGGCGATCACGTGCTCGGGGGAGATGCCGACCGCGGCGGCCACGGACCGGGCCACCCGCTCGTTGTCCCCGGTCAGCAGCACCGGTGTGAGCCCGAGCGCCCGCAGCCGCCGTACGGCCTCGGCGCTGGTCTCCTTGATCGCGTCGGCGACCGTGACGACACCGAGTGCCACTCCGTCGCGGGTGACCACCACCGCCGTGTGTCCTTCGCCCTCGGCGGCCTGCTTGGCGCTGTTCAGGGCCTCGGGGAGCGGTCCTTCGAGGATCCGGCCCACCTGGATGCCGTAGCCCTCCACGCGGCCGCGTACGCCCTTTCCGGGCAGGTTCTCGAAGCCCTCGACGGGCGGCAGTGCGCCCACCCGGTCCTCGGCGCCCGCGGCGATCGCCCGGCCCACCGGGTGTTCGGAGGCGTGTTCGACGGCGCCCGCGAGGCGCAGTACGTCATCCTCGGTGACGTCGTCGGGGGCGTCCTCGGCGGCGTACACCTTCTGGAGCGTCATCCGGCCGGTGGTGACGGTGCCGGTCTTGTCCAGGACGACGGTGTCGACGCGGCGGGTGGACTCCAGGACCTCGGGGCCCTTGATCAGGATGCCGAGCTGGGCGCCACGGCCGGTGCCGACCATCAGGGCGGTCGGGGTGGCGAGGCCGAGCGCGCACGGGCAGGCGATGATCAGCACCGCGACGGCCGCCGTGAAGGCGGCGGTGGTGTCGTCCGTGAGGCCGAGCCAGGCGCCGAAGGTGGCGACCGCGATCAGGATGACGACGGGGACGAACACCGCCGAGATCCGGTCGGCGAGCCGCTGCACCTCCGCCTTGCCGTTCTGCGCGTCCTCCACCAGTCGCGCGATCCGGGCCAGCTGGGTGTCCGCGCCGATCCGGGTCGCCTCGACGACCAGCCGGCCCCCGGCGTTCACGGTCGCACCCGTGACGGCGTCCCCGGCCGTCACGTCCACCGGCACCGACTCGCCGGTCAGCATGGACGCGTCGACGGCGGAGGTGCCCTCGACGACGGTCCCGTCGGTGGCGAACTTCTCCCCGGGGCGTACGACGAAACGGTCGCCGACGGTGAGCCGTCCCACCGGGATCCGCACCTCGCGCCCCTGGCGGAGCACCGAGACGTCCTTGGCGCCCAGCCTCAGCAGCGCCTTGAGCGCGGCGCCCGCGCGACGCTTGGAGCGGGCCTCCAGATAGCGGCCGAGCAGGATGAACGCCACGACCCCGGCGGCCACTTCGAGGTAGATCGTCGACGAGCCCGAGGTGCGCGAGACGGTGAACTCGAAGCCGTGCCGCATGCCCGGCATACCGGCGTGCCCCCAGAAGAGGGCCCACAGGGACCAGCCGAAGGCGGCGAGCGTGCCCACCGAGACGAGCGTGTCCATCGTGGCCGCGCCGTGCCGGAGGTTGGTGAACGCGGCCCGGTGGAAGGGCAGCCCGCCCCATACGACGACCGGCGCGGCGAGCGTCAGCGAGAGCCACTGCCAGTTGTCGAACTGCAGGGCGGGCACCATGGACATGAGGATCACGGGGACCGCGAGCAGGACCGAGACGGTGAGGCGCTGCCGCAGGGAAACGAGTTCGGGGTCGGTCCCGTCCTCTGTCGCCGGGTCCGCGGCGGCCTCCGGGGGAGCCGGGGGCGGTGGCTCCTCGGCCGTGTAGCCCGTCTTCACCACGGTGGCGATCAGGTCGGCGACCGTCACCCCTGCGGGGTAGCTGACCTTCGCCTTCTCCGTCGCGTAGTTCACCGAGGCGGTGACCCCGTCCAGGCGGTTGAGCTTCTTCTCGACGCGGGCCGCGCAGGAGGCGCAGGTCATCCCGCCGATGGTCAGCTCGACCTCATGGACGGGCGCGCCGGTCGGGGCTGCCGTGGTGGTGGTCGTCATGTCCGTGCCCGTGACGTCCGTGCCCGTGCCCGGCCTCAGGCCCTGCCGACCAGCTCGAAGCCCGCCTCGTCGACGGCGGCGCGTACGGCCTCCTCGTCGAGCGGGGCGGCCGAGACCACGGTGACCTCACCGGTGGAGGCGACGGCCTTCACGGAGGAGACGCCGGCGAGCTCGGTGATCTCGCCCGAGACGGCGCCTTCGCAGTGTCCGCAGCTCATCCCGCTCACCTTGTAGACGGCGGTGACGGAGCCCTGGGTGTCGGTCTCGACGGTCATGTCGTTACTCCTCGTCGGGGTGTGTGGGTCCGAGTAACCCTTCAGAGCATCCACCTTATACCCCCTAGGGGTATGAATCCAAGAGAGGTCGGGC
>NZ_LRTR01000372.1 GCF_001550375.1 Streptomyces europaeiscabiei
GTTCGAGGGGGCGGCGGGCGGGTGGTCGCACACCAGGGGCTCCAGGTAGCGGAGCAGGACGTTCTTCAGCTCCTGGACGTACGCCTCGCGCTCGGCGCCCTCGCGGCCGAGCACCAGCTCCAGGCCCGCCTTGTACATGGCCACGCAGACGTGCGCGGTACGGGTGATGTCGGCGGCCGGTGTGTCGGACAGGAAGGGGGTGAGCAGCGCCTCGATCCGCGCGAGCAGGGCCGTGTGCAGGGCGTCGTGCTGCTCGGTGATCCGGCCGGGGGTGTCCGGGCCGTGCATCAGCGTGAAGATCACCGGGTGCCGGCAGTTGAAGTCGATGAAACGGTCGACGGCGGCGCCGACGGCCTCCTCCAGCGGGGTCGCCGGGTCCACCGGCGCGAGCGCCTCTCCGTACGTCTCCCGCATCTCCCGCATGAGCCGCTCGCTCAGCTCGATCGCGATCGCTTCCTTGTTCGGGAAGAACTGGTACAGCGTGCCCGGCGAGACCCCGGCCTCGCGGGCGATGGCGTTGGTGCTGGCGGCGGTGTACCCGGTCGAGCAGAACACGGAGGCCGCGGCTTCGAGGAGTTGGGCGATGCGGCGCTCGCCGCGGGCCTGGCGACGGCGCGGCTGCTCTTTCTCCTGGTTCACGGGCACGTGTTCATCCCCAGCTTTCCGGACGTGATTGACAAACACGAGTGGTCGCTCGCATTCTTGAGAAACGCGAGCGATCTCTCGTGTTTGCCAGTGTATGGCTCGGTGCTCCCGTGCTGCCCGGCAGCGCACAGCACGGATCAGAGCGACGGATCAGAGTGAAGGGGACACCGCACCATGACCGAAGTCAACCGGCCACCCCGAGTGGGAGGCTGGACCCGGTTCGTGACCGCCCGCCCCCGGCTCTCCCTGCTCGTCGCCCTGGTGCTCACCGCTCTCGCGGTCGTGGCGGGCAGTGATGTGGCCGACCGTCTCGGCAGCGGCGGCTGGGAGGACCCGGCCGCCCAGTCCACCTACGCGACGAAGGCCTTGGAACGCGAGTTCCCCGACTCCAACCCGAACTTCCTGCTGCTGGTCGACGCGGGCGGCGCCTCGGTCGACGATCCGGCCGTCGCCGCCGAGGCGAAGAAGCTGACCGAGCGGCTCGCCGCCGAGAAGGGCGTCACGGGCGTCGGCTCCTACTGGCAGACCGGCGCCCCGACCCTGCGCGCGGAGGACGGCGGGGAGGCGCTGATAGCGGCCCGCCTCACCGGCGACGAGACGGCGGTGAACAAGACCCTGGACCGTATCGCGCCCGAGTTCCGCGGCACCCACGGCCCGGTCGAGGTCAAGGTCGGCGGCATCCTCGCCGTGCGCCACGAGATGCAGACGATCATCCAGGAGGACCTGCTGCGGGCCGAGATGATCGCCCTGCCGGTGACCCTCGTCCTGCTGGTCATGGTCTTCGGCAGCGCGGTCGCCGCCCTGCTGCCGCTGGGCGTGGGCATCGTCGCGATCCTCGGCACCAACGCGATCCTGCGCGGCCTCACCGAGGTCACCGACGTCTCGGTCTTCGCCCTGAACCTCACCACGGCCATGGGCCTCGGCCTCGCGATCGACTACGCCCTGTTCATCGTGCGCCGATTCCGCGAGGAACTGGCCACCGGCGCCGACTCCTTGACGGCCGTCGCCACCACCCTGCGCACAGCCGGCCGCACGGTCCTCTTCTCCGCCCTCACGGTCGCCGTCTCCCTGGCCGCCATGATGGTCTTCCCGCAGTACTTCCTGAAGTCCTTCGCCTACGCGGGCATCGCGGTGGTCCTCCTGGCCGCGGCCGCGGCCCTGATCCTCCTCCCCGCGGCCCTGGTCCTCCTGGGCGAGCGCGTCAACGCCTGGGACCTGCGCAAGCTGTTCAGGCGCCGCAAGACGTCGGACACCGAAGGGAGCGAGTCCCCGGCCGTGGAGGAGGGTGCGGCCTGGGGCCGCATGGCAGCCCTCGTCATGCGCCGCGCCCCGTACTTCGCCATCGCCACGACAGCCGGCCTGGTCCTCCTCGGCCTCCCCTTCCTGGGCGTGAAGTTCGGCACGGCCGACGACCGCCAGCTCCCCTCGACCGCCGAGTCCCACGTCGTCCAACAGCACCTCCGCGACGGCTTCCCGGGCACCCCCGGCGGAGGCCTGGCGGTGCTGGCGGAAGGAAAGGCGACGAAGACGGAGTACGCCGCCTACAAGGAGCGGCTGGCGGACCTGCCCGAGGTGCTCCGGGTGGACGGACCCCTGGTCCAGGGTGACTGGGCCTACTTCACCGTGCAGCCGAAGGGTGAGCCGGTCGACGAGGGCGCGCAACGGCTGGTGGACGACATCCGGACCATGGACGCCCCCTTCGACACCTCGGTGACGGGCACGGCGGCGGTCCTGGTGGACACGAAGGCGGCGATAGGGGACGGCCTCCCCTGGGCCCTCTCCTTCATAGCGATCGTCACCCTGATCCTGGTCTTCCTCCTGACCGGCAGCGTGCTGATCCCCCTCCAGGCGGTCCTCCTGAACGCCCTCAGTCTCACCGCGATGTTCGGCGCGCTGGTCTGGGTCTTCCAGGACGGCCACCTCTCCGGCCTCCTCGCCTTCACCAGCCCGGGTTCCATCGAGACGACCCTCCCTGTCCTGATGTTCTGCGTGGCCTTCGGCCTCTCCATGGACTACGGCGTCTTCCTGCTCTCCCGCATCAAGGAGGAGTACGACCACACCGGCGACCACACCGCCTCCGTCCGCTTCGGCCTCCAGCGCACCGGCGGGCTCATCACGGCCGCCGCCGTCATCCTGGCCGTGGTCATGGTGGCCATCGGCACCTCCCGAGTGACCAACACCAAGATGCTCGGCCTGGGCATAGCCCTGGCCGTCCTCATGGACGCCATGGTCATCCGCAGCCTCCTGGTCCCGGCGGTGATGCGCCTGACGGGCCGCGCCACCTGGTGGGCACCGGCCCCGCTGAGAAGGTTCCACGAGAGGTTCGGCCTGAGCGAGGGGGAGCAGGCGCCGGTGGAACCCCCGAAGACGGAGGAGAAGTCGAAGGAGCCGGAGCCCGTCCCAAGCAGCCCCGGAGTCTGAGAGACGAGCAAGACGGACGGACGGGCGCCCCAACGGGAGGGGGCACGACTGGCCCGAAGAGCCGTCGTGCCCCCAGGGGCGCGGGGAACTGCGCGACAAGCCACGACGCTCCGGCACGGACAAGAATCACGTCAGCCGCCCTCTCGCCCCCAGCGGGGCCTGGGGCGACAGCCCCAGGAAAGCGCCGACCGGAGGTCAAAAGGGGGTCGAAGGGGCACAGCCTCTGGGGATGGGACGGGTAGGGGCGGCGGGGGCGAGAAACCCTCGTCCCGACGATGCGATGCTGACCGGGGCAGGGCCGGACCGGCAGGGAGCAGGATCACCGGCCCGCCGCAATCGAAAGGTGGGACACATGCGCGCAGTCGTGTTCGAGCAGTTCGCAGAGCCGGCCACGGTGAAGGACGTCGCGGCCCCCACCCCCACCCCCCACGGAGTCGTCGTACGCGTGGAAGCCACCGGCCTCTGCCGCAGCGACTGGCACGCCTGGCAGGGCCACGACCCCGACATCACCCTCCCTCACGTCCCCGGCCACGAACTCGCCGGCGTCGTGGAGGCGACCGGCGCGGCGGTCGCCGCATGGCGCCCCGGCGACCGCGTCACCGTCCCGTTCGTGTGCGCCTGCGGCACCTGCCCCGCCTGCGCGGCCGGGGACCAGCAGGTGTGCGAGCGGCAGACCCAGCCGGGCTTCACCCACTGGGGCTCGTACGCCCAGTACGTCGCCCTGGACCATGCCGACGTGAACCTGGTGGCGCTGCCGGACGAGCTGTCGTACGGCACGGCCGCCGCACTGGGCTGCCGCTTCGCCACGGCGTTCCGCGCGGTCGTCACACAGGGGCGCGTCGCGCCGGGGGAGTGGGTAGCGGTCCACGGCTGTGGCGGTGTGGGCCTCTCCGCCGTGATGATCGCGGCTGCCTCAGGCGCGAGGGTGATCGCCGTGGACGTCTCCCCGCAGGCCCTGGACATGGCCCGCAAGTTCGGCGCGACGGAATGCGTGAACGCGTCAGCGGAACCAGACACAGCCGCAGCGATCCGCGAGCTGACCGGCGGCGCCCACCTGTCCCTCGACGCCCTCGGCTCCCCGGCCACCTGCGCGGCCTCCGTCAACAGCCTCCGCCGTCGAGGCCGCCACATCCAGGTGGGCCTGCTCCCGTCCGAGACGGGCACCACCCCCGTGCCCATGGCCCGCGCGATCGCCCTGGAGCTCGAACTCCTGGGCAGCCACGGCATGGCGGCCCACGCCTACCCCCAGATGCTGGAGCTGGTCCGGGCGGGCGTCCTCCGTCCGGACCTCCTGGTGACCTCGACGATCCCCCTGGACGCGGCCCCCGCAGCCCTGGCGGCGATGGGCACGGCACCCGGCAGCGGAGTGACGGTCATCGAGCCTTGGCGCTGACCCGCCCACGCGGCCAGCTCCGCCCACGCGGCCAGCCCCGCCCACCTGGCTAGCCCCGCCCCCTGTCGGGCCGCCCCCGGTGGGCGGCCCATTCCGGCGCGAGGACCGACATCCGCACGGCGTCGATCCACTCGCCGTCCTGCCACAGGGTCTGCCGCTCGACCCCCTCGGACACGAAGCCGACCTTCTCGTAGGCGCGCCGGGCCCGGGCGTTGTGGGTGTAGACGTACAACGACACGCGATGCAGCCCCAGCCCCTCGAAGGCATGCCCGACCGTCAGCCGCACGGCCTCCGTGCCCAGCCCCCGGCCCCGTCCGCCGGGCCCGATCAGAATCCGGAAGCAGCAGCTGCGGTTGGCCTCGTCCCATTCATTGAGCACGGCCTCACCCACCAGCTCACCGCTCGCCCGGTCCACGATTCCGAGATCGAGGCGATCGGCCTGGTCGTTGCGGCTTCCGTACCAGGACCGCAGGCGTTCCAGCCCGAACTCCTCGGTCGGGCTGCCGGTGAGCCGGACGACCTCGGGGTCGGCCAGGACGCGCGCCATCACGGTCGCGTCGTCCTCGGTGAACGGCCGCAGTACGGCTCTCTCGCCGGTCAGTACGGGTTTCTGGGAAAAAGTCATCCCCGGATCCTGGACAGCGGACGGACCCGGGGACAAACGATTAAGGCGGGGTGCGGAGCGGATCAGTCGATCTTGCGCGCCCGGTTCCCCGGTCTGGAGGCGACCCAGGCGCGGACGGTGTCGGCGTACCAGTAGGGCTTGCCGTTCTCCATGTGGTCGGGCGGCGGCAGCAGCCCGTGTTTGCGGTACGAGCGGACGGTGTCGGGCTGCACACGGATGTGCGCCGCGATGTCCTTGTACGACCAGAGGCGTCGGTCGGTCATCAGTGCCACCTCCCTGCGCGCACCACGGCGGCGGCCGGGAAGACCATCGGGGGAGCCGGGCACTGCGCTGGCGATCACAAGCCTGTGCCCGGTCAACGACACCCTGTGATCACCGGCAAGGGCCGGTGGACCACATGTGACGGAAGGCCCGCATACACGTGACATATGTGACAGGGGGGTGTCTTTTGTGACATGACTGGCGCATTGGAGCGCCCTGCCGCTCAGGGGCAGCGGCAGCACCCCGTCAGGGGCGCGGGGAACTGCGCGACCAGCCACGAACCACCCGCAGCCACGAACCACCCGCAGCCTCGAACGGTCTGCAGCCTCGAACGGTCCGCAGCCTCGAACGGTCCGCAGTCCCCCGGCGCTTCCGCGTCGAGAACCTACGCGCCGCAGGACCTCAGGAACGCCCGGGTCCGCTGAGCGATCGGCAGCGGCTTGTCCGGCTCGCAGGGATACATGTCCTGCTCGACGATCGCGAACAGATCCACGTCCAGCTTCTGCGCGGCGGCCAGCACCGGCCCCAGCTCGGGCACACCCTTCGGCGGCTCGCACATCACGCCCTTGGCCACGGCCGGTCCGAACGGAATCTCGTTCGCGCGGACGTCGGCCAGGATCTCGGGGTCGACCTGCTTGAGGTGCAGATACCCGATGCGCTCCCCGTACGTCTCGATCAGCTTGACGCTGTCGCCGCCGCAGTAGGCGTAGTGCCCGGTGTCGAGGCACAGCGACACCACCGACGAGTCGGTGCCGTCCAGGAAGCGGACGACGTTCTCCTCGCTGTCGATATGGGTGTCGGCGTGCGGGTGGACCACGATCTGGAGGCCGTACTTCTCCCGCACCTCCCGCCCGAGCCGCTCGGTGAGCTGGGTGAGGTGCCGCCACTGCTCGACGGTCAGTTCGCTGGACTCCAGCACCTTGCCCGTCTTGTCGTCCCGCCAGAAGGAGGGGATGACGACGAGATGCTTGGCGCCCATGGCCTGTGCGAGGACCGCGTTGTCGGCCACGTGCGCCCAGGTCTTCTCCCAGACGTCCGGACCGTGGTGCAGGCCGGTGAAGACCGTGCCGGCCGACACTTTCAGGCCGCGTTTGGCGGTCTCCTCGGCGAGGACCGCCGGGTCGGTCGGCAGATAGCCGTACGGGCCCAGCTCGATCCACTCGTAGCCGGAAGCGGCGACCTCGTCGAGGAAGCGCTGCCAGGGGACCTGCTGGGGGTCGTCGGGGAACCAGACGCCCCAGGAGTCGGGCGCCGAGCCGACTCGGATGCGCGAGAGTGAGGACTGAGGTGACAACGACGTCATGGGAGTCAGCTTCAGTCCCGAAGCGGAAGGTGTCAATAGGTAGTCCGAATGTCTGGACAAAGTATTGACAGGGTTGCTCCGACGGGGCTAGACCTTGACCGAACCGGCGCGTGAAGGGAACTCGATGGCGTACGACCTCATCACCATGGGGCGGATCGGTGTGGACCTCTACCCGTTGCAGACGGGGGTCCCGCTGCCGCAGGTGACGTCCTTCGGGAAGTTCCTCGGCGGATCGGCGACGAACGTCGCGGTGGCCGCGTCCCGTCTCGGCCGCTCCACCGCCGTCATCACCCGCACGGGTGAGGACCCCTTCGGCGAGTACCTCCACCAGGCGCTGCGCGACTTCGGTGTCGACGACCGCTGGGTCACCCCGGTCCCGGGCCTGCAGACCCCCGTCACCTTCTGCGAGGTCTTCCCGCCGGACGACTTCCCGCTGTACTTCTACCGCCGCCCCAAGGCCCCGGACCTGGAGATCGACGCCCACGAGCTGGACCTCGACGCCGTCGCCGGGGCCCGGATCTTCTGGGTGACCGGCACCGGCCTGAGCGAGGAGCCCAGCCGCACGGCGACGCTCGCCGCCCTCGCCCACCGGGCCAAGGCCGGTACGACGGTCTTCGACCTCGACTGGCGCCCCATGTTCTGGACCGACCCGGCCGAGGCCCGCCCCTTCTACGAGGAGGCCCTGCGGCACACGACCGTCGCGGTCGGCAACCTCGACGAGGTCGAGGTCGCGACCGGTGTCCGCGAGCCGCAGGCCGCCGCCCGCGCGCTGCTCGACGCCGGGGTCGAACTCGCGGTCGTCAAGCAGGGCCCCAAGGGTGTCCTCGCCGTCAACAGCAAGGGCGAGTCCGCCGAGGTCCCGCCGCTGCCCGTCAACGTCCTGAACGGCCTCGGCGCCGGTGACGCCTTCGGCGGCTCCCTCTGCCACGGACTGCTCGAAGGCTGGGACCTGGAGAAGATCATGCGGCACGCCAACGCGGCCGGCGCGATCGTCGCCTCCCGCCTGGAGTGCTCCTCCGCGATGCCCACGGTGGAAGAGATCGAGGCGGCGGTCGCGGCAGGAGCGGTCCTGTGAGCACCACCGAGCCCGGCCGCTCCGCCGGCCCTGCCGGCCGCGTCTCCACCATCGGCCCCCTCGGCCGCGTCGACGTCTCCGCCCTCGTCCGCACCCGGGTCCACCACCCCGAGGCGATCGCCGAGGCCGCCGCCCGGCGTACCCGGCGCCCCCTGATCGGCGACTCCGGCCGGCTGATGATCGTCGCCGCCGACCACCCGGCCCGGGGCGCCCTCTCCGTCGGTGACCGCAAACTCGCCATGGCGAACCGGGCCGACCTCCTCGAACGCCTGTGCCTGGCGCTGTCCCGCCCCGGCGTGGACGGTGTCCTCGCGACCGCCGACATCCTCGACGACCTGCTCCTCCTCGGTGCCCTCGACGGCAAGGTCGTCATGGGCTCGATGAACCGGGGCGGCCTCGCGGGCGCCAGCTTCGAACTCGACGACCGTTTCACCGGCCACCGTCCCGAGGACATGCGGCGCCTCGGCTTCGACGCCGGCAAGCTCCTGCTGCGCGTCGACTACGACGACCCGGGCTCCCTCACCACCCTGGAGTCCACCGCCCGTGCCGTGGACGCGATGGCCGAGCGCAGGCTCCCCGTGTTCGTCGAGCCGTTCATCAGCCGCCGCGACCCCGCCACCGGCAAGGTCAGGAACGACCTGAGCGCCGACGCCGTCACCAGGTCGATCGCCATAGCGGCCGGGCTCGGCGGCAGTTCGGCGTACACCTGGCTGAAGGTGCCCGTCACCGACAACCCCGACGACATGGCCCGCGTGATGGAGACCTCGACGCTGCCCGCCGTACTGCTCGGCGGCGATGTCGGCGAGGACCAGGAGGGCGCGTACGAGAAGTGGCGGAGCGCGCTGCAACTGCCCACCGTGCAGGGCCTGGTGGTCGGCCGCTCGTTGCTCTACCCGGCGGACGACGACGTGACCGCCGCCGTGGACACCGCCGTAGGACTGTTGTGAGGGCCGCATGACACAGAAGACCGAGCTGTACGTACCCAAGGGCGCCACCGCGAACGCGGAGTACGCCGTCGACATCGACCCGAAGCGGGCCGGCTGGACCCACAGCAGCCTGCGCATCGTGGAGTTGGAGCCGGACGGGACGCACACGTTCACGACCGGGGACAGCGAATGGATCGTGCTGTCCCTCAACGGCGGTTGCACGGTGCGAGTCTCGGACGAATCGGATGAATCCGCCACGTTCGGTGAATCCGGTGAATCCGGTGAATCAGGTGAACCCGGCGGCGAGGAAGACGCAGAGTTTCAGATCCTGGGCAGGGAGAGCGTGTTCGCCGGAGTCTCCGACTTCGTGTACGCGCCCCGTGACGCCCGGGTACAGATCGCCTCCGGCGCGGGAGGCCGCTTCGCTTTGGCAGGAGCGAAGTGCGAGCGACGACTCCCCGCCCGCTACGGCCCCGCGCCGGAGGTCCCCGTGGAAGACCGCGGCAGCGGCACCTGCGCCCGCCAGGTGCGCAACTTCGCCTCCGCCGACGCCTTCGAGTGCGACAAGCTGATCACCGTCGAGGTCATCACCCCCGGCGGCAACTGGTCCTCGTACCCGCCGCACAAGCACGACGAGAACCGGCCGGGGGAGGAGACCGCGCTCGAGGAGATCTACTACTTCGAGATCGACGGCCCGAACGGTTTCGGCTACCAGCGGGTGTTCCCCTCCCGCGAGGGCGGATCCGACGTCCTCGCCGAGGTCCGTTCCGGTGACGCGGTGCTCGTGCCCGACGGCTGGCACGGTCCGTCCATCGCGCAGCCCGGCCACAGCATGTACTACCTGAACGTGATGGCCGGTCCGGGCTCCGAGCGGCAGTGGCGGATCTGCTTCCATCCCGACCACACGGAGGGGTACCGATGAGCACGATCCGGCTGACGGTCGCCCAGGCGCTGGTCCGCTTCCTGTCCGCCCAGTACACCGAGCGCGACGGCGAGCGGCAGCGGCTCATCGGTGCCACCTGGGGCATCTTCGGACACGGCAACGTCGCCGGCCTCGGCCAGGCGCTGGTCGAGTACGCCGACGACATGCCGTATCTCCAGGGCCGCAACGAGCAGTCGATGGTGCACGCGGCCGTCGGCTACGCCCGGCAGTCGAACCGCCTCTCCACGCACGCCGTGACGACGTCCATCGGCCCCGGCGCCACCAACCTCGTCACCGGCGCCGCCCTCGCCACCATCAACCACCTCCCGGTGCTGCTGCTCCCCGGCGACATCTTCGCCACCCGTCCGGCGGACCCGGTCCTCCAGCAGCTCGAAGTGCCCTACGCGGGCGACATCAGCGTCAACGACACGCTGCGCCCGGTGTCGAGGTACTTCGACCGGGTCACCCGCCCCGAGGCACTGATCCCGGCCGCGCTGCAGGCGATGCGCGTCCTCACCGACCCGGTGGAGACGGGGGCCGTGACCCTCGCCCTGCCGCAGGACGTGCAGGCCGAGGCGTACGACTGGCCGGAGGAGTTCTTCGCCGAGCGGACCTGGAACGTCCGCCGCCCGGCGGCCGACGTCGCCGAACTGGCCGCCGCGATCGCAGCGATCCGTGCGGCCCGCCGCCCCCTGATCGTCGCCGGCGGCGGCGTCCACCACGCCCGCGCCGAGGAGACGCTCGCCGAACTGGCCGCCGCCACCGGCATTCCCGTGGCGTCCACCCAGGCCGGCAAGGGCTCCCTCCGCTTCGACCACCCGCAGGACGTGGGCGGCATCGGCCACACCGGCACCGCGACCGCGAACGAACTCGCCCGCACCGCCGACCTGGTGATCGGCGTCGGCACCCGGTACACGGACTTCACCACCGCCTCCGGCACCCTCTTCGCCGCCGACGGCGTCCGCTTCCTCAACCTCAACATCGCGCCGCACGACGGTCACAAGCTCTCCGGGCTGCCGTTGATCGCGGACGCGCGGGCGGGGCTCGAAGCGCTCGCCGAGGCCCTGGAGCTGCACGGGCACCGGGTCGCGGACGGGTACGTCGCCGAGTACACGGAGGACAAGCAGCGCTGGGAGCACCGCGTCGACGCCTGCTTCGAGGCCGACGAGCCGGACACCCGGCCCACCCAGGCCCAGGTCCTCGGCCTCCTCGACGAGATCGTCGACGAGGACGACATCCTCATCAACGCGGCCGGGTCCCTCCCGGGTGACCTGCACAAACTGTGGCGGACACGGTCGCGGGACCAGTACCACCTGGAGTACGGCTACTCCTGCATGGGCTACGAGATACCGGCCGCGATCGGCGTCCGGCTGGCCGCTCCCGGGCGCCCGGTGTGGGCGCTGGTCGGCGACGGCACGTATCTGATGATGCCGACCGAGATCGTCACGGCCGTGCAGGAGAACGTCCCGATCAAGGTGCTGCTCGTGCAGAACCACGGGTACGCCTCCATCGGCGGCCTCTCCGAGTCGGTCGGCGGTGAGCGGTTCGGTACCGCCTACCGGCACCGCAACCCCGACGACGGCACGTTCACGGGCGCCCCGCTGCCCGTGGATCTCGCCGCCAACGCGGCCAGTCTCGGCATGCGCGTCCTGCGCGCCAAGACCATCCGCGACCTGCGTGCCGCCCTCGCCGAGGCGCGGGCGGCCGACACTCCCACATGTGTCTACGTGGAGACCCAAACGGCCGACACAGTGTCGGGCCCGCCTCCCGCGCAGGCCTGGTGGGATGTACCTGTGGCCGAGACCGCGACCCGCGCGTCGGCGGTCAAGGCACGCGAGGAGTACGACCGGCACGTCTCAACCCGACGCCGCCATCTGTGAGAAGGAGTTTCTCGGCATGACGAAGATCGTCAACCACTGGATCGGCGGCAAGACCGTCGAAGGCGCGTCGGGTACGTTCGGTCCGGTCACGGACCCGGCGACCGGCGCGGTCACCACCAAGGTCGCCTTCGCGACCGTCGACGAGGTCGACGCGGCGGTACGGACCGCCAAGGAGGCCTACGTCACCTGGGGCCAGTCCTCGCTGGCGCAGCGCACCTCGATCCTTTTCAAGTTCCGCGCGCTGCTCGACGCCAACCGCGACGCGATCGCGGAGCTGATCACCGCCGAGCACGGCAAGGTGCACAGCGACGCGCTCGGCGAGGTCGCGCGCGGCCTGGAGATCGTCGACCTGGCCTGCGGCATCAACGTGCAGCTGAAGGGCGAGCTGTCGACGCAGGTCGCCAGCCGCGTGGACGTCGCCTCCATCCGCCAGCCGCTGGGCGTCGTCGCGGGCATCACGCCGTTCAACTTCCCGGCGATGGTCCCGATGTGGATGTTCCCGATGGCCATCGCGACCGGTAACACGTTCGTGCTGAAGCCGTCCGAGAAGGACCCCTCGGCCTCCATCAAGATCGCCGAACTCCTCTCCGAGGCCGGTCTGCCGGACGGCGTCTTCAACGTCGTCCACGGCGACAAGGTGGCCGTGGACCGTCTCCTGGAGCACCCGGACGTCAAGGCGATCTCCTTCGTCGGCTCGACCCCGATCGCCCGCTACATCCACACCACGGCCTCCGCCAACCACAAGCGCGTCCAGGCCCTCGGCGGCGCCAAGAACCACATGCTGGTCCTCCCGGACGCCGACCTCGACGCGGCCGCCGACGCGGCCGTCTCCGCCGCCTACGGCTCGGCGGGCGAGCGCTGCATGGCGATCTCCGCGGTCGTGGCCGTGGGCGCCATCGGCGACGAACTCGTGGACAAGATCCGCGAGCGTGCCGAGAAGATCAAGATCGGCCCCGGCAACGACCCCACGTCCGAGATGGGCCCCCTGATCACGGCCGTGCACCGCGACAAGGTGGCGTCCTACGTCACGGGCGCGGCGGCCGAGGGCGCCGAGGTGATCCTCGACGGCACCGGCTTCACGGTCGACGGCTTCGAGGACGGCCACTGGATCGGCATCTCGCTCCTCGACAAGGTCCCGACCACGGCGAAGGCGTACCAGGACGAGATCTTCGGCCCGGTGCTGACCGTGCTGCGGGTCGACACCTACGACGAGGGCATCGCCCTCATCAACGCCTCCCCGTTCGGCAACGGCACCGCGATCTTCACCCGCGACGGCGGCGCCGCCCGCCGCTTCCAGCTGGAGGTCGAGGCCGGCATGGTCGGCGTCAACGTCCCGATCCCGGTCCCCGTCGGCTACCACTCCTTCGGCGGCTGGAAGGACTCCCTCTTCGGCGACCACCACATCTACGGCAACGACGGCACCCACTTCTACACCCGGGGCAAGGTCGTCACCACCCGCTGGCCCGACCCGGCCGACGGCCCCACCGGCGTCGACCTGGGCTTCCCGCGCAACCACTGAACACCCGCTGCGCATGCCCGCTGACCTGCACTCCCTTGGTCAGCGGGCATCGTCGGTGATCGCCCCGGCGCCACAAGGGGCAGGCGTGATCCGCCGGAAGGCGCGTAAGCCATACGCGAGGTGGTCCACCGAATGACGAAGGCCCCGCCCGGAATCCGGTGGGGGGCCGCCACCCACAGGTCCGGGCAGCCGGGGTCAGCCCCGCTGCTCCAGGTTCTCCCGCAGAACCTCGGTGACGTCGGCGGTCTCCCCGGCGGGCGGGGCCTTCACCTCGGCCGTGGCGCCGAACTTCTCGAAGTCCATGGTGATGGTCATGGCGCCCATCTTCTGCCGGAGCCGGATCGGCAGGTCGTCGGCGCCGACCCACACGTCCATCGTGACCTTGTCGGCGCCCCCGGTCACCGAGTCCAGGACGCTGCCCTCACCGGAGTAGGCGTCCCGGAACCTGCCCATCTGCTCCTTGCCGAGCAGGGCCCGGTAATGGGCGGCGGTCCGCCCGTCAACGCGCTCCTCACCGAGGTCCTCGAAGCCCTTCGCGTACTTCAGGCTCCGCATGGACGCCGCCGGGCTCACCCCGCTGTCGCCGCCGCTGAAGGCCTGGGAGCCCTTCTCACCGAACACCACCGACCCGTCGACCTTCAGCCATTCCTTGCCCTTGTAGGGCCCGGAGGTCAGCGGGTCGACGTTGTAGTAGTACGCGCCGTCCACGAAGAGGGCGTGGATGGTCGGGTCGTCCGTCAACTCCCCCATCCCGGCGGCCCCGGCGTCCATCTCGATGTCGTACGCGTAGCCGTCGCCCCAGGAGTAGGTGCCCTCCATGGTGACCGGGCCGTCGCCCGTGTCGGCGGTCATCTCGATCTCGGCGGACCCCAGCTCCTCGGTCCGGTCCGTCGCCCTCGTCAGCGCCGCGAGGATCGCGTCGGACCTGTCGACCGTCTCGGCGGCCCGCTTGACGGTCTCAGCGCCGCAAGCAGTCGTCGCCAGGAGCGCCGTCGCCGAGATCCCCACCCAGGCCGCGGTCTGCCGCAGCTTCATCTGCCCCACCCCGAAGATCCATGCCCGTCACGGACATGTGTGCCAGCTGTGAGCCGCGACTCTATCCACACCCACTGACACTCCCGCCACCCGATATCTCGGGCGGCGCGGCCACTTATCAGGTTGCTGTCATCTCCACCCGCCACCCGGCATACCGCATCCGCTGTATACCGAATTCCTCCCGTACGACCGTGGGATGCCCCACTCTTCCCCCTTGAGGGGGCCGTGGCCCACCGCCGGGGCCCCGTACCGTTGACGCATGGATCTTCGACTGACCGGGCCGCGACTGCGCGGAGCGCTGCGACGGAGGCCGCGACGGACCATCGCCGCCGCGGCCGCCGTCGTCGTGCTCGCCGGCGCG
>NZ_LRTR01000373.1 GCF_001550375.1 Streptomyces europaeiscabiei
CCGGCGCGGGCACCTGGACGGCCACCGCCTCGGACGAGGCGGCGCCGGTGACCCGCACCGACCAGGCCATGGACACGGCCGAGGGCGTACGCATCGACACCTCGTACTTCACCTCCGGCGGGGACGGCCGCCGCCCGGCCGTCCTGCTCGGCCACGGCTTCGGCGGCAGCAAGAACGACGTCCGCAGCCAGGCCGAAGCCCTCGCCCGCGACGGCTACGCGGTGCTGACCTGGTCCGCGCGCGGCTTCGGCGAGTCCACCGGCAAGATCGGCCTGAACGACCCCAAGGGCGAGGTCGCCGACGTCTCGAAGCTCATCGACTGGCTCGCCGAGCGGCCCGAGGTGGAGCTGGACAAGAAGGGCGACCCGCGCCTCGGCGCGGCCGGCGCCTCGTACGGCGGTGCGATCTCACTGCTGGCCGCCGGGTACGACGACCGGGTCGACGCCATCGCGCCCGCGATCACTTACTGGAACCTGTCGGACGCCCTCTTCCCGAACGGCGTCTTCAAGAAGCTGTGGGCCGGCCTGTTCGTCAACACCGGCGGCGGCTGCGAGAAGTTCGAGACGCGGCTCTGCGAGATGTACCAGCGGGTCGCCGAGTCCGGGCAGCCCGACGCGGAGGCCGTGAAGCTCCTCGACGAGCGCAGCCCCGAGGCCGTCGGCGACCGCATCAAGGTGCCCACGCTGCTGCTGCAGGGCCAGACCGACTCCCTCTTCCCGCTCGGCCAGGCCGACGCCGCCGCCAAGGCGATCAAGGCCAACGGCGCGCCCGTGGAGGTCGACTGGATCTCCGGCGGTCACGACGGCGGCGACATGGAGACCTCCCGCGTCCAGGCCCGGACGAACGCCTGGTTCGACCGCTACCTCAAGGACGACAAGAGCGCGGACACCGGCTCCGCGTTCCGCGTCACCCGCACCCTCGGCGCCGGCTCCGGCGACGGAGAAACCCGCCTGAGCGGTACGACCGACGACACCTACCCGGGCCTGGAGAGCGACCCCACGTCGATCGCCCTCACCGGACGCGAGCAGAGCTTCGACAACCCGGCCGGCGCCAACCCGCCCGCCGTGTCGGCCCTCCCCGGCCTCGGCGCCGGCGGCGGCCTGGCCCAGCTGTCCTCGCTCGGCGTCAGCATCTCCCTCGACTTCCCCGGCCAGTTCGCCGCCTTCCAGTCGAAGCCCGTCGCGGACGACCTCCAGATCACCGGCTCGCCCACGGCCACCGTCCATGTGAAGTCGACCAGTGAGGACGCCGTCCTCTTCGCCAAGGTCTACGACGTCGGCCCGGACGGCAGGTCCCAGGTCCTCCCCTCCCAGCTGGTCGAGCCCCTGCGGGTCGAGGGTGCCAAGGCCGGCAAGGACGTGAAGCTCACCCTCCCGGCCATCGACCACGAACTCGACGACGGCCACCGCCTCCGCCTCGTCCTCGCCTCCACCGACCTCGGCTATGCCTCCCCGACGGCCCCGGCGACGTACACGGTCTCTCTCAAGGGCGATCTGGAGGTGCCCACACCGCTCGCCCGGGCCGACCGCACGGACGTCCTGCCCGCCTGGGTCTGGTACCTGCCGATCAGTGGCGCCGTGATCGCGGCCGTCCTCCTCGTCACCGGCCGCCGGCGGATCGTCACCCCGGCTCCCGACCCCGCGCTCGCCGAGGTCCCGCTCGTGATCACGGACCTGAGCAAGAAGTACAAGAACGGCGACCGCTACAGCGTCCGCGATCTCTCCATCCGCGTCGAGAAGGGCCAGGTCCTGGGCCTCCTCGGTCCGAACGGCGCGGGCAAGACGACGACCCTGCGCATGCTGATGGGCCTGATCCAGCCGGACGGCGGCCAGATCCGTGTCTTCGGCCACGCGATCGTGCCGGGCGCCCCGGTCCTCTCCCGGGTCGGCGCCTTCGTCGAGGGCGCGGGCTTCCTCCCGCACCTGTCCGGCCGCGAGAACCTGGAGCTGTACTGGGCCGCAACCGGCCGCCCGGCCGAGGACGCCCACCTCGAAGAGGCCCTGGAGATCGCCGGCCTCGGCGACGCCCTGGCCCGCGCGGTCCGCACCTACTCCCAGGGCATGCGCCAGCGCCTCGCCATCGCCCAGGCCATGCTCGGCCTGCCCGACCTGCTGATCCTCGACGAGCCGACGAACGGACTCGACCCGCCGCAGATCCGCGAGATGCGCGAGGTCATGATCCGCTACGCGGCGGCCGGCCGCACGGTCATCGTCTCCAGCCACCTGCTGGCGGAGGTCGAGCAGACCTGCACGCACCTGGTCGTCATGGACCACGGCAAGCTCGTCCAGGCCGGCCCCGTGAGCGAGATCGTCGGCTCCGGCGACACGCTCCTGGTCGGCACGTCCGAACCCGTGGACGAGCCGGTCGTCGAGAAGATCGCCGCGCTGCCGGGCGTCGACTCGGCCGTCCGCGCCGACGACGGCCTGGTGGTCCGCCTCGACGCCGACGGCAGCGCCCAGCGTCTGGTCGCCGAACTCGTGCGGCTGGAGATCCCCGTGGAGTCGGTCGGCCCGCACCGCCGCCTCGAAGACGCCTTCCTCACCCTGATCGGAGAGTCCGCATGAGCACGCTGGCCGAGCGTGCCGAGCACGCAGAACCCGCGCGTACGGAACCCGGACACCCCGGGCACAAAGAGCCCGTCGAGGTCGCCGACGGCTACCGCGCGGGCCGTACCCTGCCCCTGCGGGTCGAGCTGGTCCGGCAGCTGAAGCGCCGCCGCACGATGGTCATGGGCGGCATCCTGTTCGCCCTGCCGCTCGTGCTGCTGATCGCGTTCCAGGTCGGCGGCACACCCGGCGAGGAGGGCGGCAACCGGGTCAACCTGATGGACACGGCGACGGCGTCCGGCGCGAACTTCGCCGCGGTGAACCTGTTCGCCGCCGCGGGCTTCCTGCTCGTCATCCCCGTCGCGCTGTTCTGCGGCGACACGGTCGCCTCGGAGGCCAGCTGGTCCTCCCTGCGCTACCTCCTCGCCGCACCCGTGCCGCGCGCCCGGCTGCTGTGGTCCAAACTCGTCGTCGGCCTCACCCTCAGCCTGGCGGCGATCGTGCTGCTGCCGGTCGTCGCGCTCGCCGTCGGCTCGGTGGCATACGGATGGGGCCCACTGGAACTGCCCACCGGTGGTGAGATCGCGCAAGGCGCCGCCGCTCAGGCGCTGCTGATCACGGTGGGGTACATCTTCGTGTCCCAACTGGTGACCGCCGCCCTGGCGTTCTGGCTGTCCACCAGGACGGACGCCCCGCTCGGCGCGGTCGGCGGCGCCGTCGGCCTCACCATCGTCGGCAATGTGCTCGACTCGGTGACCGCCCTCGGCGACTGGCGCGACTTCCTGCCCGCGCACTGGCAGTACGCCTGGCTGGACGTCGTCCGCCCGCAGCCCGAGTACACCGACATGATCCAGGGCGTCTCGGTCTCCGTAACGTACGCGCTGGTGCTGTTCGCCCTGGCCTTCCGCGGTTTCGGCCGCAAGGACGTCGTCTCCTAGGTCACCGGAGGATCACCCACCGGTCTCGACGGACCCCCGCCGTGGCCGCTTCGAGACGCATCCGCAACACCCCGTGGCGCACATCCGGGCCCCCTCCGCCGTCACAGTCACAACAGTCGCCCACGAAAGGCGACGGATGACGTGGCTAGGGGGCCCGGATGCACACGTATCGCAGGAACGCGCCGACGACGACGGCGAGGCCGACGGCACGGCGACGGATGACCACCGCACTCCTCGCCCTGGGCGCGGCCGGCGCCCTGCTCCTCACCGGCTGCAGCGCGAGCGGCGACGGCAACAGCTCCTCGTCGCACGACCGGGGACAGGGCGGCGGAAAGGCGGACGGCTTCCCGGCCCCCGCGCCCGAGGGCACCGGGACCGGCGAACAGCGCGGCGAACAACAGGGCGACGACTCCGGCGACTTCGCCCCGACCCCCGACTACCTCTCCACCTTCGCCCTCGACGTCGACACCGCCTCCTACGGCTACGCCCGCCGCACCCTGGACGACGGCAGCCTGCCCGACCCGTCGACGGTCCGCCCGGAGGAGTTCGTCAACAGCTTCCGCCAGGACTACGAACGCCCCGACGGCGACGGCTTCTCGGTCACCGTCGACGGCGCCCGCACCGCCGACGAGGACTGGTCCCTGGTCCGCGTCGGCCTGGCCACCCGTGCCGCCGAGGGCGACAGCAGGCGCCCGCCCGCCGCCCTCACCTTCGTCATCGACGTCTCCGGCTCCATGTCCGAACCGGGCCGACTCGACCTCGCCCAGGACGCCCTGCGCACGATGACGAACCGGCTGCGCGACGACGACTCCGTCGCGATCGTCACCTTCAGCGACGAGGCCGAGACCGTCCTGCCGATGACCCGCCTCGACGACAACCGGGGCGAGATCCGTGAGGCGGTCGACGGCCTGGAGCCCACCGACTCCACCAACCTCGCGGCGGGCGTCGAGACCGGCTACGAGACCGCCGTCGAGGGCCTGCGCAAGGGCGCGACCAACCGGGTCGTCCTCCTCTCCGACGCCCTGGCCAACACCGGCTCCACCGACGCCGAGACCATCCTCGAACGCATCGCGGGCGAACGCCGCGAACACGGCATCACCCTCTTCGGCGTGGGCGTCGGCAGCGACTACGGTGACGCGCTCATGGAACAGCTCGCCGACCAGGGAGACGGCCACACCACCTACGTCGCCACCGAGGAGGAGGCCGAGGAGGTCTTCTGCGAGGAACTCCCGCGCCACGTCGACCTCACCGCCCGCGACGCCAAGGCCCAGGTCTCCTTCGACCCGGCGACGGTCGAGGAGTTCCGCCTGATCGGCTACGACAACCGGCAGGTCGCCGACGAGGACTTCCGCGACGACCGCGTGGACGGCGGCGAGGTCGGCCCCGGCCACACCGTCACCGCCCTCTACGCCGTCCGCACCAAGGAGGGCACCGAAGGCGGCCACCTCGCCACCGCCACCGTCCGCTGGCTGGACCCCGGCAACCGCACCCCGCACGAGGAGTCGGCCGGCCTGGAGGCATCGGCACTCCACGACGACCTGTGGGAAGCCTCCCCGTACGGCCTCCAAGTGGCCGCCGTGGCAGCCTACTTCGCCGACTCCCTCCGCCAGGAGGACGGCCGCTGGACCGACCTCCCGGCCCGCCCGACCCTCCGCCGACTGGGTTACCGGGCCGACGACCTGGCGAGGGACCGAGAGGACAAGGACGTGCGCGCCCTGGCCGAGGCGATCAGGACGGCGGACCGGCTGATGGGCTAGAGCCTCGTCCCGCACACCCTGATGGGCTAGGGCTGCCTCGTCCCGCACACCGAGGGCAGCGCGCGCGCCAGCCCCTCCCCGTGCAGCAGGTCCAGGCGGTGTGCGAACGCGGACCGTGCCGCCGCCACCCGCAGCCAGGGCTCGCACGAGGCCCCGGCCCGCCGGGACTCCGTCTCCTGGAGCGCGGTCAGCAGTTGCGTGGTGATCCGGTCCAGCACCGGCCGCACGTCCTTCACCAGGTCAGGCCGCTCGGTGGGCCGCTCCTGCGGATGCGCGTCCCAGCGGGCGTAAAGGCCGCGCTGCACCAGCTTGTTGGCCTCGATCTGGTCCCGGAACACGGCGGTCACGGCATCCGGATCGAGGCCGAGCCCGACCGCCCGCCCGGCCACGTCGTCCAGGATCGCCTTCTCCCGTACGGGATCGTCGATGGGCGTGGCCGTCCCGTACTTGGCCGCCGCCACCTTGTCCGCGACAAGCAGTCGCTCGGCGAAGAGATCCGTCAGCACGGTGAGCGACCGGGGGCCCGCAGCCGTACGAGGGGGAGTGGAGGTGGAGGAGGACGCGGCGACGGCCGGCACGGCACCGGACAGAGCCAGGGCGGACGAGAGGCACACGGAGACCGGGACGGAGATCAGGAAGGACCTGAGGCGGTGGGGGCGCATGATCCAGGCCTATCACACGCCCCACCCGTCCCCCGGAGTCTCACCCAACCATTGAAAATTCCTTACCTACCGGTAAGTTGACTCGTCGGTAATGAAGCGGTCGTGAGGCCTCGGGGAGCGGCGATGGGCGTACACAAGGACTTGAACCGGGCGAAGCGGCGCGGCGGCCTGACCGACCGTGTCAGGGTCGAGGTCGTCAAGGACGCGCAGGGCGTCGTCCGTGAGGCGAGCACGCCCGCCCTCGCACCCCGCCCGACGAGCGGCAGCATCGCCGACCTCCCCTTCGTCAACGCCACCGAGGCCCCCGACGCGGTGGTCCTGCGCCGCGCCGACCACCACGGCACCTACCACCCGGTGACCGCCGCCGCCTTCGCCCGCGAAGTCACCGCCACCGCCAAGGGGTTGATCGCCGCCGGTCTCGAACCGGGCGGTCGTGTCGCGGTGATGTCCCGCACCCGCTACGAGTGGACGGTCCTCGACTTCGCCGTCTGGGCGGCCGGCGGCCAGTCCGTCCCCATCTACGCCACGTCCTCGCCCGAGCAGATCGAGTGGATCGTCCGCGACTCCGGCTCCCGCTTCGTGGTCGCGGAGGCTGCCGAGAACGCGGAGGCCGTCGCCACCGCCACCGCCCGCCACTCCCAGCCCCCGCACGTCTGGCAGATCGACCGGGAGGCCCTTGCCCACCTCGCCGACCTGGGCCGGGGCGTCCCCGACGACGAGGTCACCAAGCGCCGCGCGGCACTCACCCCCGACACGGCCGCGACCATCTGCTACACCTCCGGCACCACCGGCCGCCCCAAGGGCTGCGTCCTCACCCACGCCAACCTCCACGCGGAGGCCGCCAACACGGTCGAACTGCTCCACCCGATCTTCAAGGAGATCTCCGGTCAGGTCGCCTCCACCCTCCTCTTCCTCCCGCTCGCCCACATCCTCGGCCGTACGATCCAGATCGCCTGTCTGATGGCCCGCATCGAGATCGGCCACTGCCCGAGCATCAAGCCCGACGAACTGCGGCCCGCGCTCAAGAAGTTCCGCCCCACCTTCCTGGTCGGCGTCCCCTACCTCTTCGAGCGGATCCACGCCACCGGCCGCGCCACCGCAGAACGCATCGGCCGCGGCGCCTCCTTCGACCGCGCCCACCGCTTCGGCGTCCGCTTCGCCCGCGCCCACCTCGACAGGTTCCTGGACCAGGGCCCCGGCCCGACCCCCGGTGTGCACGCCGCCTGGGCCCTGTACGACCTGCTGGTCTACCGCCGCATCCGCAGGGAACTCGGCGGCCGGATGCGCTACGCCATCAGCGGCGGCTCCCCGCTCGACCGCGACCTCAACCTCTTCTTCTACGCCGCCGGGATCATCGTCTACGAGGGCTACGGCCTCACCGAGACCACCGCGGCGGCCACCATCGTCCCGCCGCTCAAGCCCCGCCCCGGCACTGTCGGCCGGCCCGTCCCCGGCACCGCGATCCGCATCGCCGACGACGGGGAGGTCCTCATCAAGGGCGGCATCGTCTTCGGCACCTACTGGAACAACCCGGTCGCCACCGACGCCGCCCTGACCGACGACTGGTTCGCCACCGGCGACCTCGGCGCCCTCGATGAGGACGGCTACCTCACCATCACCGGCCGCAAGAAGGACATCCTCGTCACCTCCGGCGGCAAGAACGTTTCCCCAGCCGTCCTGGAGGACCGGTTGCGCAGCCGCCCGCCGGTCGGCCAGTGCATCGTCGTCGGCGACAACCGCCCCTTCGTCGCCGCCCTCATCACCCTCGACCCCGAGGACGTCACCCACTGGCTCCATGTCCGCGGCATGTCCCCGGACACCCCGCTCGCCGAGATCGTCGCCGACCCCCGCATGCGCACCGACGTCCAACTGGCCGTCGACTACGCCAACCAGGCCGTCTCCCGAGCCGAGTCCATCCGCGAGTTCAAGGTGGTGGAGGGCGAGTTCAGCGAGGAGAACGGCCTGCTCACCCCGTCGATGAAGATCAAGCGGCACGCGGTCACGGCGGCGTACGCGGCGGCGATCGAGTCGCTGTACGCGAAGAAGTGAGACGCGGGGCCGACACCCGTCCGGACACACGAAAGCGGGCCGCCGATGAACTCGGCGACCCGCTTTTCGTGCGTGCGGTGGTGGCGTCAGTGGTGCTTCGCGGCGTTGTCGCCGCCGTTGTTGTTGCCGTTGCCGTTGTCCGAGAGGATCGGGATGTCGGACAGGATGTGCGACAGCGGCTCGTCACCCTTGGCCTGGGTGGAGTTCTCGGTGCACTGCTGGTTCTGCGGCGCGGACAGGACCGGAACGTCCTGGAGGACGGCCCCCGCCGCCGCGGCGGTGTTGAGCTTGGCGGGCAGGCCGATGCAGAGCTTGTTGAGCGAGCCCTGGACCAGCGAGAGCTGCGGGCTCATGTCGCCCTTGGTCACGGAGTTGCCGAACGCCTGGCTGGCACCGTTGCCGCTGAACGACGTGGTCCCACCGTCGTCGGCGAGCGCCTGAGGGGCGGCGGCGGCCGCGAGACCGGTGATGGAAGCGGCGACCGCGACCGCGGCCATTGCCTTCTTGAGCATTTCGCATTCCTTTCCTGGCGGACCCGCGGGTCCCTGCTCAGGCAGCAACGGCGGCATACCCCGACCGGTTTCGGCACATCACCCGTTCGGCCCGCTCGCAACGGATGGTTCCAGAGGTCGGCAACACTCCCGCACGCCCGCTTCCACTCCTTCGCATGGGCCGACGGAGTGAATGAGAGCAACCGGGGAGCCCTGGAGAAGTTGTCCATGGTGCTCCGGTGGAAACGGGGTTTTCCAGAAGGGAATGCAAGTGATCAAGAAGATTATGGCCGTAGCGTCGATTGCCGCCTCCGTCGTCGGAGTCTCGACCGTCGCCGCACCCCAGGCGCTCGCCGATGACGGCGGCACCACGTCCTTCAGCGGGAACGACGCCCACCAGGCGTACGGCAACTCGGCCACGTACGGCGACATGAGCCCGCAGATGGCGCTGATCCAGGGCTCGTTCAACAAGCCCTGCATCGCTCTGCCCGCCAAGCTCAACACCATTGGCGCGGCAGCGGCCGTCCTCCAGGACGTCCCGATCCTGTCCGCGCCGCAGAACCAGCAGTGCACCGAGAACTCCACCCAGGCCAAGGGCGACGAGCCGCTGTCGCACCTCCTGTCCGACATCCCGATCCTCTCGGACA
>NZ_LRTR01000374.1 GCF_001550375.1 Streptomyces europaeiscabiei
CTGACCGACGACTGGTTCGCCACCGGCGACCTCGGCGCCCTCGATGAGGACGGCTACCTCACCATCACCGGCCGCAAGAAGGACATCCTCGTCACCTCCGGCGGCAAGAACGTTTCCCCAGCCGTCCTGGAGGACCGGTTGCGCAGCCGCCCGCCGGTCGGCCAGTGCATCGTCGTCGGCGACAACCGCCCCTTCGTCGCCGCCCTCATCACCCTCGACCCCGAGGACGTCACCCACTGGCTCCATGTCCGCGGCATGTCCCCGGACACCCCGCTCGCCGAGATCGTCGCCGACCCCCGCATGCGCACCGACGTCCAACTGGCCGTCGACTACGCCAACCAGGCCGTCTCCCGAGCCGAGTCCATCCGCGAGTTCAAGGTGGTGGAGGGCGAGTTCAGCGAGGAGAACGGCCTGCTCACCCCGTCGATGAAGATCAAGCGGCACGCGGTCACGGCGGCGTACGCGGCGGCGATCGAGTCGCTGTACGCGAAGAAGTGAGACGCGGGGCCGACACCCGTCCGGACACACGAAAGCGGGCCGCCGATGAACTCGGCGACCCGCTTTTCGTGCGTGCGGTGGTGGCGTCAGTGGTGCTTCGCGGCGTTGTCGCCGCCGTTGTTGTTGCCGTTGCCGTTGTCCGAGAGGATCGGGATGTCGGACAGGATGTGCGACAGCGGCTCGTCACCCTTGGCCTGGGTGGAGTTCTCGGTGCACTGCTGGTTCTGCGGCGCGGACAGGACCGGAACGTCCTGGAGGACGGCCCCCGCCGCCGCGGCGGTGTTGAGCTTGGCGGGCAGGCCGATGCAGAGCTTGTTGAGCGAGCCCTGGACCAGCGAGAGCTGCGGGCTCATGTCGCCCTTGGTCACGGAGTTGCCGAACGCCTGGCTGGCACCGTTGCCGCTGAACGACGTGGTCCCGCCGTCGTCGGCGAGCGCCTGGGGGGCGGTGGCGGCCGCGAGGCCGGCAATGGAAACGGCAACAGCCGCGGTGGCCCACAGCTTCTTCATGTTCGATCCCTTCGGAAAGCGGACTCCGGTGCGGAGTTGCGCCCTGATCAACAGCGCATTCGGCCAACAGTTGCGCTGATTGCCCCTGTTGGCGCAATTAGCGGCTTATCGCGGCAGTTGGGCATCGATGAGGGGGCGCCGGTGGTCGGCGGCTCACCCGTGCGGACGCGGCGTCAGTGCTGCTTCGCGGCGTTGCCGCCGCCGTTGTTGTTGCCGTTGCCGTTGTCCGAGAGGATCGGGATGTCGGACAGGAGGTGCGACAGCGGCTCGTCGCCCTTGGCCTGGGTGGAGTTCTCGGTGCACTGCTGGTTCTGCGGCGCGGACAGGATCGGGACGTCCTGGAGGACGGCCGCTGCCGCGCCAATGGTGTTGAGCTTGGCGGGCAGAGCGATGCAGGGCTTGTTGAACGAGCCCTGGATCAGCGCCATCTGCGGGCTCATGTCGCCGTACGTGGCCGAGTTGCCGTACGCCTGGTGGGCGTCGTTCCCGCTGAAGGACGTGGTGCCGCCGTCATCGGCGAGCGCCTGGGGTGCGGCGACGGTCGAGACTCCGACGACGGAGGCGGCAATCGACGCTACGGCCATAATCTTCTTGATCACTTGCATTCCCTTCTGGAAAACCCCGTTTCCACCGGAGCACCATGGACAACTTCTCCAGGGCTCCCCGGTTGCTCTCATTCACTCCGTCGGCCCATGCGAAGGAGTGGAAGCGGGCGTGCGGGAGTGTTGCCGACCTCTGGAACCATCCGTTGCGAGCGGGCCGAACGGGTGATGTGCCGAAACCGGTCGGGGTATGCCGCCGTTGCTGCCTGAGCAGGGACCCGCGGGTCCGCCAGGAAAGGAATGCGAAATGCTCAAGAAGGCAATGGCCGCGGTCGCGGTCGCCGCTTCCATCACCGGTCTCGCGGCCGCCGCCGCCCCTCAGGCGCTCGCCGACGACGGTGGGACCACGTCGTTCAGCGGCAACGGTGCCAGCCAGGCGTTCGGCAACTCCGTGACCAAGGGCGACATGAGCCCGCAGCTCTCGCTGGTCCAGGGCTCGCTCAACAAGCTCTGCATCGGCCTGCCCGCCAAGCTCAACACCGCCGCGGCGGCGGGGGCCGTCCTCCAGGACGTTCCGGTCCTGTCCGCGCCGCAGAACCAGCAGTGCACCGAGAACTCCACCCAGGCCAAGGGTGACGAGCCGCTGTCGCACATCCTGTCCGACATCCCGATCCTCTCGGACAACGGCAACGGCAACGGCAACGGCTGATCGTAGATCGAGGAACGGCTCGGGCCGCCCACGCGCTGCGTGCGGCCCGAGCCCTTCGTCTGTCATCGAGGCAAGGCCATTCAGGTGGCGCCGATATGACTGTTCGACAATTTAGCGGGGCGATCGGGTGAATTACCCGACTCCCCGCGTTCCTTAGTTTCTTCCTGTGTCTATTCCTCGTTCGCAGACTGCGGGTCATGATGCGAGCCGTTCATGCTGTGCTCGCTCGGTTTCGGCCGTCAATTGAGGCATGACCGCAGAGAAGGGAAATGACGTGAAGCTCAAGAAGAGCGCTGCTGTCGTTGCCGGCGTGATCATGGCCGTGGGTATGGCCACCCCGGCCGTCGCCGACGCGGAGGCCAAGGGCGCCGCCATCGGTTCCCCGGGTGTCCTCTCGGGCAACGTGGTTCAGGTTCCTGTCCACATCCCGATCAACGTGTGCGGCAACTCCATCAGCATCATCGGGCTGCTCAACCCGGCAGTCGGCAACGTCTGCGTCAACGACTGACGTCGTAGCGCATCGCGCCAGCCGCTCGGCTGTGCGTCAGCCGGTCTTGGAATGTCCTCAGCGGCTCCAAGGCCGGCTTTTCCCACCTCTTCGAGCAGGAAGAAAAACGAGATGCGACAGACCCTGCGCAAGAGAATGGTCGTGGCCGCCGCGACGACGGGCCTGCTGTCCCTCTACGGCACGCCGGTGCTCGCGGACACGGGCGCGCACGGGGCCGCCTCGAACTCGCCCGGCGTCGCGTCGGGCAACGCGGTCGAGGTGCCGGTCACCATCCCGGTGAACATCTGCGGCAACACCGTCGACGCCGCGGCCGTCGGCAACCCGACCATCGGCAACGAGTGCGGCAACACCGGCGACCACCCCCCGGAGAGCTCCCATAACGCCCCGCAGCGCCACGCCGCCCCCGTGGCGGAGCCCCAGTACTCCGCGGCCCCGGTGACGGACCCCGAGGACTCCTGGGGACAGGCGTACGAGGAGTACACGCAGCCCGACGCGTACGAGGGGCAGGACGGGTACGAGGAGTACACGAACCAGTGGGACGAAGGCGCCCACGACAACCACGACGGCGCCCAGAGCGGCTACGACGGCGCCCAGAGCGACTACGGCGATGCCCCGAGCGGCTACGGCGACGCTCCGGACATCGATGAGGACACCGAGGGCGGCTACGGCGACACCCCGGACACCGACGAGGACACTGAAGGCGGCTACGGCGACGCCCCGAGCGGCTACGGCGACGCTCCGGACACCGACGAGGACACCGAAGGCGGCTACGGCGACACCCCGCCGACCAAGCCCCCACACCAGCCGCCGACCAAGCCTCCGACGACCAAGCCTCCGACGACCAAGCCCCCGACGACCAAGCCCCCGACCCATGCGCCGCCGACGGCCGGGCCCCCCACGGACAAGCCGCCGACCGACAGGCCTCCGACGGACAGGCCGCCCACGGACAGGCCCCCGACGGACAGGCCCCCCACCAGCCACCCCCCGACAGACCAGCCGCCCACCCTTCCCGAGACCGGCAGTGACCGTGAGGTTCTGCTCGGCGCCGGGGCCGCCAGCCTCGCGCTGATCGCGGGTGGGGGCATCCTGTACCGGCGGGGCCGGGCCGCGTCCGGTCGCTGAGCCGCTTTCGGGTGCCGGGACGCGCAG
>NZ_LRTR01000375.1 GCF_001550375.1 Streptomyces europaeiscabiei
CGCCCGGCACCCGAGCCCGTCACGCCCCGGTGGTCGGAGCCAGGTCGGCCCGCGCCTCCGGCACCGGGATCCGCCCGCCGGGCACCCCCGAGCGCAGTCGCTGCCGTACCCCTCGTACGAGGGCCGGAGCCGTGTACGACGCGCCGTACACGAAGCGCATCGCGGGGCCGAAGCCGGCGGCGGTGGTGAGACCCGCGAGGAAGAGACCAGGGACCGAGGACTCGAAGTCCCGCCCGACCGAGGGCGAGCCGTCGGCGAGGGGCACCACATCCGCGCGTACGTCACCGGCCAGCAGGTCCAGCCGCTCGCAGGTGGGCCGGAACCCCGTGGCCGCGATGACGTGTTCGGTGTCCAGCGAGGTCAGCTCACCGCCCCGGCCCACCGTCTCCAGGCGTACGGCGCCGCCCGTCTCGTACGCCACCGCGACCTCCTGGCCGAGCCGTACCTCGACGGCCGGCTCGACACGGTCGCGTACCCACCAGGCCCCTGCGGGTCCCAGCGCCTCGTCCGCGACCCGCACCCGTCTCGCCTCCGGCAGGCGCCGGTACCAGCCCGGACGCTCCGCGTAGAACCAGTTGCGCCAGCCGCAGCCCAGACCGCTGTGCGGGGAGCGGGCCGACTGCCACAGGGAGCGTTCCAGAGGGGGCGGGACGTCGTTCCAGCGGAGGGTGCCGGAACGGGCCAGTACGCGTACGCGGGTGCCCTGTTCGGCCAGAAGCGCGGCCGTCTCCAGGGCCGCCTGGCCGCCGCCGATCACCGTGACGTCCCCGCCCCGGAAACGGTCGAGGTCGCGGTGATGGCTGCTGTGGGAGACCCGGGCGGGGGGCAGTCCGCGCAGCACGGACGGCACTTCGACGAAGGGGACGACACCGACGGCGAGGGCCACCGTGCGGGCGCGGACCACCTCGCCGTCGTTCAGGACCGCCTCGAAGCCGCCGCACCACCGTTGAAGACGCGTCACCATCCGTTCGTCGACGGAGGGGAGGGCGTTCCGGGCGAACCAGAGGCCGTAGGAGGCGAACGTGCCGACGGGGATCGGACGGCCGTGGCGGGCCTCGAAGCCCTGCTCGGCGCAGTACACGTCCAGCCGCCAACGCCCCTCGGGGTCGGACAGGTTGGAGGCCCAGGGTTCGGACTTGAGGAACATGCCGGGCGGCATGTGATCGCGCCAGGACGCCATGGGACGGCCGAGGACGCGCAGGCTGAGCCCGGCGGCCGCGGCATGGGACGCGATGGACAGGCCGTACGGGCCGGCGCCCACCACCAGCAGGTCGTACATCAGGAGCTGCTCGCTTTCTCGTTCTTGGCGCGGTTCTCGACGGGAGCGTGGTCGTGCTGGACGGGAAGGGGCGTGCGGGGTGCCAGCAGCCGGCCGAGCGCGCGGCGCGGCCACAGCGACCACAGCGCGAGGCCGGGGGCCCGGTCGTCCCGCGCGTACCAGGCCAGCTCGCGCGCACCTTGTCGGGACGGCGGGTAGGGGAGTGGCGGTGGGCGCAGCGCGGCGAGCGGCGCGTAGTTCTCCACGACGAAGGTCCGGCCCGGCACCGGCGACCCGTCCGGGACCCGGCGGCCGGTCAGGTCCAGATGCAGGGCGCGTACGACGTCGATGTCGGCCGTGTCCGTGAAGAGCCGGAACTGGGCGCCGGGGCGCGGGTTGAAGTCGAGCAGGTGGTAGGCGCCGGTCCGGTCCTCGCGGCGGAAGTCGAGGTCGAACACGCCCCGGTAGCCGAGTGCGCCGGTCAGCCGCTCGGCGAGGGCCTGCACCTCCGGGTTCGGGGTCCAGCGGCCGACGGTGGTCAGGCCCGCACCGCGCGGCCAGGCGG
>NZ_LRTR01000376.1 GCF_001550375.1 Streptomyces europaeiscabiei
CAGGCGGCCAGCTTGCGGCCGGGGCCGCCGCCGCGCACGACCCCGGCGCGGTCGACGTACCCGTGGAAGAACCAGTCGTGGTCGAGCCCCGGCGGCAGGAACGCCTGGAGGAGCAGCCGGCTGCCCGCCTGCTCCGAGCGCCGGTACAGGGCCGCCGCCTCTCCGGCCGAGCGCACCACCACCGTGCTGCGCAGCCCCGTGTCGGCGGGCAGCAGCCATGGGCGGCTCCACTTGGCCACCACCGGAAGCCCCAGCTCCCTGGCCGCTGCCGCCGCCTCCGCCGGGCCGGCGGGGACCGTCGTCGCCGGGTGAGCGAGGTCCAGGCGCCCGCACAGCGCGGCCAGTTCCGCCTTGTCGGCCACCTGCTCGGCGAGGGCGGCGGGTCCGGCGGGGAGCAGGTAGCCGTCCGTCAGCTCCTCGCGCAGCAGGCCGGTGGCCACGGCGCTCGCGTCGTCCAGGGGGACCAGGACGGCCGGACGGCCGACCCGGGCCGCCACCCGGCGCAGAACGGCGGCGAACTCGTCGAGGGAGGCGCCGAGGCGGGGCGGGGCGTGCGTCGCGTGGATGAACCGCGAGCTGCGTACGGGACTTCCCGCGCAGTCGGCGACCAGGTGCACCTCCACACCGGCACGGCCCAGGGACCGTACGGCTCCCAGCGTTCCGTGATGGAAGGGATTGCGGTCCGTCCGCAGCAGAACGGCCGGAACGCGGATGTCGAGCGGCGACACGTTCATTTCGTCGGGGTCCTCGCACATTTCTCTGACGTCGGGTCACCCGTGCGGGCGATTCGGGCACCCGAAGGCCGTAGCCCCAGTTGGCGGAATTCGTATTCGTATGACTGATTGTCAGTAGGTGGAAATCGGCGGCGGAAAGCAGTGAAGTGAAGAAAGCGGAGAGGGGAGCGGACATGGCTCCACACCAGCGGCGGCCCCGGCACAGGCGGCCCCGCAACAGACGGCTGGCGCTCGTCGCGGCCGGCGTGGTCGCGTCGTTCGCCCTCGCGGCGGTCCCGGTGTACGCCGTGGGCGCGCGGGCGGTGGTCCGGGCGACCGACCCACCGGCACCGGTCGTTCCGGCGGCCCCGGCCGCACCCACGGTCCCCGCGGCACCCACGGTCCCGGCCGCACCCACG
>NZ_LRTR01000377.1 GCF_001550375.1 Streptomyces europaeiscabiei
CGCCGTGACCCCGGCGCCGGTCACCCAGGCGCCCGTCCCCGCCGTACCGACGGCACCGGCCGCACCGAGCGCGTCCGTCCCGCCGCCGGGTACCTCGCCCGTACCGGCCACTCCTTCCGAGACCCCGAAGGCTCCCGAGCAGTCGCCGGCCATCGGCGCCTACCTGCACTACGGGCCCCGTGGCGTCGCCCGGATCGCCGAGCTGAGCGACTGGCTGGGCGGTTCCGACCTGCGGGTGGCGCACACCTACCTGCCGGGCGACCGCTGGTCCAACATCGAGGGCCTGCCCGGCTTCCTGGACTCCTGGGCGGACTGGCGGCTGGACGAGGACGACCGGATGTTCGTCCTCAACGTGCCCATGATGGAGCGCAACGAGGAGGGCGTCTCCGACCGGGAGGTCCGGGCGCTGCTGGCCCGCGCGGCCGCCGGCCAGTTCGACCACCACTACCGCCGGCTCGCGGAGCGGCTGGTCGAGTTGAAGATCCCGGACACGGTGATCGTGCTCGGCTGGGAGATGAACGGCATCACGTACACCCATCGCTGCGGACCCGACCCGGAGAGCTGGAAGAAGTACTGGAACAGGATCGTCACCACGATGCGCGCGGTGCCGGGCCAGAAATTCAAGTTCGACTGGACCCCGAACAGGGGCCGGGACGCCGTTCCCTGGACGCAGTGTTATCCGGGGGACGACACGGTCGACATCATCGGCATGGACTCTTACGACCAGCCGCGCGGAATCACCTTCGACGAGCAGGTGAAGGAGCCGTACGGCCTGCAGGCACACGTCGATTTCGCGAAGGCGCACAAGAAGCCCATCTCATATGCGGAGTGGGGACTCTTCCGCAACGGTGACAACCCGGAGTACATGAGGCGCATGCTCGCCTGGATGGACGAGCACAAGCCGCTCTACAACACGCTCACGGACTACTGCCCGCACGGCGTCTGGCAGTGTGCGAGCAACCCGAACGCGGCGCAGGTGTACCGGTCGATGCTCTTCGGCCGCGACGCGACCGGGACCCCGAAGCCGACTCCCAAGCCGGCTCCCACCACGCCCGTACGTCCGCCGAACTGCTCGCCGCTGGAACTGGGCGACTGGGTGGAGTACTGGATCGGCGGGAAGCTCTGCATCCGCACGGACTGGTGGGCGCGCTACCGGTGATCCGGCTCCGGCGGCGGGCCGCTCACCGCCCGCCGCCACCGGGTTCCTTCCGCTCCGGCTGTTCCCCTCGATCCCGGTTCTGCTCGGGGTCCTTCCGCGCCCGCCACCGGCGGATCAGTTCCTTGCCGCGGAGGCGGGCCGCCGCGTCGTAGGCGACCGCCGACAGGAGCGGCGCGGTGCGGCGGCGGGCGAGCAGCAGCCGCTGGTTGACAACGGTGTCCGGGCGCCAGCGCAGCTTGTACGGTTCGGCGCCCCGCAGCAGGCTCAGTACCTGGTGGGAGCCTGCGCTGACCTGCCCGGCGCAGGCGTTGAGCAGCATGGTGGCGACGTCCGCCTTGCGTTCGCGCAGGCGCGGATGGGCGCCGTAGAGGTATCCGCCCGCCAGCCGGCGCGACAGCAGGGTGACGTCGACGGCCAGGACGTCGCCGCCCAGCCGGAACTCGGTCACCACGGCGTCTCCCGAGCGCACCATCGGCTCGACCGAACGGGCCAGATGCTCGGAGAAGCGGGGCCGCATGTGCTCGGTGGTCACCTTGCGGTCCTGCCACTGGAGGCGGTGCAGGTCCAGCATGGTCCTCAGGGCCGAGTCCACCTCGTCGGCGCGTACGGCACGCGGTTCGATGCCGAGGTCGCCGAGCTTGCGGAGCTTGGCGCGCACCCGCTGGGCCCGGGAGTTGGGCAGCCGCTTGAGCAGCTCGTCCATGGGCTGGGCGGGCAGCTCAAGACAGACGGAGTCGGCCACCTTGCGGCGCGGACCCCGCCAGCGGTCGTAGATCTGTTCGACGGCGGCCCCCGGCCGTACCTCACGGAAGTCGATCAGCGCGGTCCGGGCGGCGGCCGACAGGCCCTCGGTGAGCGCGTCCGACGCCTCATCGGCGTACTCGTCGTCGACGATCACGTCCGCGAAGTCCGAGATCGGGCAGCCGAGCGGGACGAGAGCGGGCACCGGACTCCGTACGAGCAGCAGCGGAGCGACCGCGCGCAGCTCGGCACCGTCGCGGACGAGGACCAGCCGGAGTCTGCCGGGGGTGCCGTACGACAGCCACCAGGAGTGCAGCCAGGCGTGGCTCTGGAACGGTGTGGCCGCGCCGCACCGCCGGTACAGGCGGTCCCAGGGGCCCGCCAGCTCGGCGAACTCGCTCTCGTCGGTGCAGAGTTCGGCACGCAGGGTGGTCCTCGGCCCTGTGTGCAGTGTGCTGGTCACAGCTGTCCGTGGGTGTCGGCGGCGAGAGCGGGGCCGGGTACGGAGGCCGCGGGCGGGACCTGGGGGGTGCGCCGGGGCCGGACCAGCAGGGCCAGCCCGCCGAGGAGCCCGCCGGCCGCGGTACCCACCAGACCGGTCACCGTCGGCGACGGCGAGGACGCCTCGGTCGGCCTGGTCGCGCGGGCGAACTGCTGCAGCTCGACGCGCGTCAACCTCTCGGAGTCGTTCGCGTGCCGGGTCAGCGCCCGCGAGACGGCGTTGGCCATGTCGGCGGCGAGGTCCGGCCGTGAGGAGGTGGCGGACACGGCGACCATCGGCGCGTCCGGCGAGGTCGCCGTCCGCACGCTCTTCCTCAGCGTCGCGATCGGCACCCCCGCCCACACCTGGGCGTCCCCGAGCACCGCGACCTGCGTCGCCACCCGCCCGTACGCCTGCGCGAAACCGAGCGCCGACTGGGTGTCCGACCCCTCGGCGGGCACGGCGACGACATAACTGGTGGCGGTGTAGACGGGTGGCTTCACCACGCCGTACGCGCCCCCGGCCACCCCGCCGAGCAGCGCACCGGTGGCGAGCAGGGACCAGGAGGGCAGGGACCTGGTGCGGACGCCGTGGGCCGGTCCACGGTGAGAGCTGTCGTTCATACGTTCAGGCGTGCGGTCGGTCATGCGGAACTCACTCCCAGGGACGGGGTTGGCGAGGGCGTGCTGGAGACGGCGGCCGCGTACACGTCCATGAGCTGGGCGGCGCTGCGGGTGATGCAGTAGTGCTGGGCGGCGGCGGGGACGGCTCGGGAGCGCGGGCCCTGCGTGCGGAGGTCCAGCAGGGCGCGTACGAACGACTCCGCGCCCCCCTGGACGCGGCGGGCGCCGGCGCTCGCGTCCGGCGGCAGGTCCTCGATCGCCGGGCAGGAGACATAGAGCACGGGCAGCCCGGACGCCATCGCCTCCACCACCGCGAGCCCGAAGGCCTCCTCGGCGCTGGGCGAGGCGAGCACGTCCATGGCGTTCATCAGGGAGGGCAGATCGGCGCCGGGGGCGCCCGCGGCCGGTCGTGCCCCGGTGAGGAGCACCCGGTCGGCGACCCCGGCCCGCTGGGCGGCCCGCCGCAGCACACTCTCCTCCGGGCCACCGCCGACGATCAACAGCCAGCACTCGTCCGGAAGTTGGCCCAGCGCCCGGACCAGCACGTCGAACCGCTTGCTCGCCGCGAGCCGTCCGACGCCGCCGACGACGTACGCGTCCTCCGGCAGCCCGAGCCGCCGTCGGGTCAGCTCGCGCAGGTCCGGGTCGAAGCGGAAACCGGCGAGGTCGATGCCGTTGGGGACGAGCTCGATACGGGCGGCCGGCACACCCCAGCGCTTCAGCCGGTCGGCGACGGTCGGCGAGACGGCGACCGTGGAACGGCCGAGCCGCTCACTGGCGAGATACAGGGCGCGCACCCCGGCGGACAGCCGGCGCCCCTCCATCTGCGAGTCGCCCAGGGAGTGCTCGGTGGCGACGACCGCCCGGACCCCCGCCAGCCGGGCGGCGATCCGTCCGTAGACGCAGGCCCGGTAGAGGTGGGTGTGGACGAGGTCGTAGCCGCCCCTGCGGATCAGCCGCACCAGGCGGGGGAGCGCGGCGAGGTCGCGGTTGCCGCCCATGGCGAGGTGGGTGACGCGGACCCCGTCGGCGGTGAGACCGTCGGCGACCGGGCCCGGGTTGGTGAGTGTCACCACGTCGCAGTCGACCGGCAGGTGGCGCAGCAGCAGCCGCAGTTGCTGCTCCGCGCCGCCGACGCCGAGACCGGTGATGATGTGCAGCGCCTTCACGTCGGCCTCAGACCCCCTCGACGGGACGCCTGCGCAGCCGGTGCAGCTTCCGCTTCAGCAACAGCCGCAGGGCCGTGTCCTCCTCGCCGATGTGCACGCGGGGCAGCGCGTACGGGCCGTTCAGCGGACCGGGATCGATGGCGCAGGCGTAGGCGTACCCGGCGTCCCGTACGGCGTCGACTGCGCGCTGGTCGAGCGTGCCGTACGGGTAGCAGAAGCCCCGGACGGGAGCGCCGGTCAGCTCCGAGAGGAGTGTCCTGCTGTCGGCGGTCTCGGCGCGCAGGGTCTCGTCGTCCGCCCGGGTGAGGTCGACATGGGTCAGCCCGTGCGAGCCGATCTCGATGCCCTCCGTCCCGGCGGCCACCCGGATGCCCTGCTTGTCGAGGAGCGGCTTGCGCGGGCCCAGCGGGTCCCAGGCGTTCTCGCCGCCGAGCCGCCCCGGCAGCACGAAGAGCGTGGCCCCGCAGCCGTGCGCCCGCAGCAGCGGCAGCGCGGTGTCGACGAAGTCCACGTACCCGTCGTCGAAGGTCAGCCCCACCAGGTCCCGGCCCTCGCCCCGGGCGCGGGCGGCGAGCAGCTCGGCCATGCCGACCCCGCGCAGCCCGCGCCGCCGCAGCCAGCCGAGCTGGGCGTCGAGGCGGTCGGGCGAGACGGTGATGCGGTACGGGTCGTCGGAGCAGTCGCCCACCGAGTGGTACATGGCCACCCAGAGGGGGGTGGCGGTGGTCGTCGGTCTGGGTTCAGCGGTTACGGACATGCGGCAGCCTTCGTGTGACGGAACGGAGAGCGGGGGTGACGCCGGAGGCGCCCATGGCCGAGGCCAGCAGGACGAAGACGAAGGCGACGACCGCGCCGCCGACGGCGAGGCCGAGGACGGGCGAGTCGATCCGGTCGGCGCAGTACATTCCCACCGCGCCCGCGGCCACGGCCGCCCGTACCGGCCGACTCATCTCGGTCACCACCTGCCGGATGCGGATCGGCACCGCCCGGCCACCCATGCCGTACAGCAGGAGCAGGGCGGTGAGGGTGATGCCGGTGGCGTTGGCGGCGGCGATGCCGAGGACGCCCCAGGAGTCGACGGTGGCCGCGCCGATCCACGAGGTCGCGACGATCCCGGCGGCCATCGCGGCCAGCGGGTACCAGGTGGGCCGGCCCGCCGAGAAGTACGAGCGGACCAGCGCGCTCACCAGGGCGTGGCCGAGCAGCCCGAGGGCGTACACCCGCATCACGGCGGCGGTGGCGGCGGTGTCCTGCTCGGTGAACGCGCCGCGCTGGAAGAGCAGCTCGATCATCTGCGGTCCGCACGCGAAGATCGCCGCCGCGCCGAGCAGCACGATGCACGACACCAGCGCGAGGTCCTTCTCCACCCGGCTGCGGGCCCGCTCGGTGTCGCCCTCCGCCATCGCCTGCGCCACCACCGGGAGGGTGACGGTGCACAGCATCAGCGAGAACGTCATCGGGATCTGGGCCACCTTCTGCGCGTAGTTGAGATGCGAGATGGCCCCGGCGGGCAGCGTCGAGGCGAGGAAGCGCTCGATGAGGACCTGGGACTGGCGGCAGAGCGCGAAGAGCAGGACGGTGGTGATGAGGGTGAGCTCGACGGGGCGTGCACTGCCGGCGGCCTCCAGGGCCGCCGGCTCCTGCGGAGCCTTCTCCTTTCTGCGCAACTGCCGTAGCAGGGACGGAAGCTGGGTGAGGATCATCAACACGCCGCCCACCGCCACGCCCACGGCCGCCGCCCGCACCCCCCAGCGCCCGCCGAGCACGAACATCGCCGTGATGATCCCGACGTTGTACGCCACGTAGATCGCCGCGGGCGCCACGAACCGGCGGTGGGCGCGCAGGGCAGCGCTGCAGTAGCCGGCCAGGCCGAAGGTGAGGACACAGGTGCCGGTCAGCCGGGTGCAGTCGACGGCCAGCCGGGGGTTGGGCAGCCCGGGGGCGAGGGTTTCGACGAGGTAGGGCGCGCCGAGGACGAGGAGTACGGCCGCCGCCGCGAAGGCCAGCGTCAGCCGGGGCAGCGTCGAGGCGACCAGGGAACGGACGGGGTCGCCCGCGCCGCCCCGGGCCCGGCGGGCCACGGCCACACTGAACGCGGGCACCAGCACGAACGCCATGCCGTCCTCGATCAGCAGCGTCGCCGCGAACTCCGGCACCGTCCAGGCCACCAGGAAGGCGTCCGTCTCGCGGCCGGCCCCGAACAGGTACGACAGCGACTGGTCCCGGCCGAGCCCGAGCAGCGCGGCGGCCGCCGTGAGCGCCGCCGTGACGAGCGTCGCCTTCGCGAGGAACCGTCCCGTGGGCGGCGCGACCTCGGAGAGATCGGCGGCCCGAGCG
>NZ_LRTR01000378.1 GCF_001550375.1 Streptomyces europaeiscabiei
CGAGGGGCCGACGGGGTGGGGGGCGGGTGGCGGAGGGCCGACCGCATCGGAGGCCGGCGGCACCTGAGGGGGTGGCTGCTGCGGGGGCCGAGGAGGCGTCGTCGTCATCGCGCCCCGGCCTCCTCCGGTACGCGGGACGCGACGGCCCCGACCGGGACGGCACCCGTGGCGGTCCGGTCCGCCAGCGCCCACCACGCCACCAGCCCGAAGCACACGGCCGTCAGCACGGTCGTCGGCCCGCCGATGTCCGCGTACACGAAGTCCACCAGCACCCAGACGACCAGCCCACACGCGGCGAGCCCGCAGTCGAGCCCGCCGGTTCCGTCGCCGCGCCGGACCCGCGCGAGGTTCCGCACCCCGCACACCGCCAGCAGCAGCCAGCTCCCCGCCAGCGTCAGGAAGCCGATCAGGCCCTGCTCACTCAGGACCAGCAGGTACATGTTGTGCGGCGAGAGCAGCGACTGCTTCTGGTACGTCGTCCCGGCGCCGGCGATGTCGCTGCCGGAGGAGAGCGCCAGCGAGGCGTGGCCGTCGCGGTGTTCGGGGAAGCCCTTCAGCCCGACGCCGGTCAGCGGCCGCTCGCGCCACATGTCGGCGGCGGCGGCCCACATGGTGTACCGGTCGATGACCGACTGGTCCGGCGCGTCGGCTACCTGCGTGATGCTGCTGATCCGGTCCTGCAGCATCACGGACCCGATACCGAGCCCGCCGACGAGGACCACGCCCACGGCGGCGACGGCCGCGAAGACCACCACCGCCCGCCGCAGCCCGGCCAGCACCACCTGGAGTCCGCACGCGGCGGCCGTGGCGATCCACGCGCCCCGGCTGAACGACACCGCGAGGGGCAGCACCAGCAGCGCCGAGCAGGTCAGCGCCCAGGCCCGCTGCTTCGCCGTCGCGGGCGCCAGCGCGAGCCCGACCGCGCACACCAGCCCGAACGACACCACGGTCGCCATCCCCATGACGTCCCCGGCCCCGAAGGTTCCGACGGCCCGGATGTTCTCACCGGAGTAACTGGCCCCGGTCCCGGTGGCGAACTGGTGCACACCGACGGCGCCCTGCCACAGCGCGAGCCCCACGAACGACCAGACCACCACCCGGAAGTCGGACCGGTTCCGGATGCCGAGCAGCACGGCCATCGGCACCAGCACGAAGATCTGGAGGTACCGGCCGAGCCCCGCGACCCCGGCCCCGGGGTCGATCGCCCCGGCCGCAGCCAGCGCGAGTCCGAGCACCGGCAGCCCCAAAACCACCGCCGCCGTACGGGTCAGGGGGCGCCGCCGGTCCCGCAGCAGCCGTACGGCGCACCACAGCACCAGCAGCCCGGAGACGACGTCGGCCGGGATCGCCCCGCCCTCGGCACCCTGCGTGATCGGCAGCGCGAGCGCGGCGACCACGGCGACCACGGGCAGGACGGGCGCAGCAGCGCGCAGAGACGTCAAGGTCAGCTTCCCGTCGGACGGACGAGCGCGGCGGCAGTGCGCACGAGGATGCAGAAGTCCTGCCACAGCGACCAGTTGTCGATGTAGGCGTTGTCGAAGCGGGCCCGGTCCTCGATGGAGGTGTCGCCGCGCAGCCCGGTGACCTGGGCCAGCCCGGTGATCCCGGTCCGCATCCGGTGCCGTGCCGCGTAACCCGCGTAGGTCTGCCCGAACTTGGCCACGAAGTACGGCCGTTCGGGGCGCGGGCCGACCAGGCTCATGTCGCCGCGCAGCACGTTCCACAGCTGCAGCAGTTCGTCCAGCGAGCTGCGCCGCAGGAAGCGGCAGAACCAGCCCATCTCCTGCTCGTTCGCCACGCTCCACCGGGTCGCCGCCTCGTGCGCGTCGGCCGGGCGGTGGGTGCGGAACTTCAGCAGCGTGAACGGCAGCCCGTCCCGCCCGATCCGCTCCTGCCGGAACACCACCCCGGGCCCGTCGCCCATCCGCAGCGCCACCGCGCACACCAGCAGCAGCGGGCTCACCAGCAGCAGCAGCGCCCCGGACACGGTCACGTCCAACAGTCGTTTGCCGAAGGCCTCATGCGTCCTCGTCAGTTCCAGCCGACGGCAGGCGAACCCGGCAAGCAACTCGGTCGAGCCGTCCCGGTCGTAGGAGGGGGACTCGGCGTCCACCTCCCACAGAGCGCAGCCGTCGTCCTCCAAGGTCTGGAGCAGCGAGGCGCGCTCGACGCGGGAGCCGACGACGAGCACGGCCTGGACGCCGTTCTGGACGGCCGCCCGCCGCACCTCCTCGGTGGTGGTCAGCACGGGCAGGCCCTCGGTCCCGGCCGCATGGTCCGCGACCACACCGACGGGCCGGATGCCGCACCCCGGGTGGCGCAGGAACGCGGCGGCCAC
>NZ_LRTR01000379.1 GCF_001550375.1 Streptomyces europaeiscabiei
CCAGGGCCGCGCCGGGGCGTCTGACGAGTGCCCGGCGGCGGTGCCAGTGCACCGTGCCCCGGCCGACACAGGCCGCCGCCGACTGCAGGGCGCAGCCGAGAGCCAGTTCGTGGGCGGTGAGCGCGTGGTCGGGGGAGTGCGCGGCCACACCGGCGCCGAGCACGCACCAGCCGAGCACGATCCGCCCGCACACGGCGGGCAGTTCGTCGAGCACGGCGGGGACGGCGGGTGGCCGGTAGAGGCGCGCCCGGGTGTTCAGCAGCACCAGGGCCAGGGCCAGGACGGCGACCATCAGCGGCCGCCCGGGAGTCGTGTCGCCGGTGAGCGCCAGCACCGCGAGCAGGGCCGCGCCGCCGTCCACCGTGAGCAGCGGCAGTCCCGAGGGAGGCCGGGCGACGGGGCGCCGCCCGGACGGGAGGGCCAGGCCGCCGACGGTCCCGCGAGGCGGGACCACCGAGACGGACGAGCCGCCGAAATCGCGTTGCTGTCCACCGGGGGAGGCAACGGTACTTTCCGTACGTTCCGCAGTCACGTGTGGATGGACTCCCTGCACTCGGTGGCTTTCCCGCGCCGGCCGTCCGCACCGCCGAGCAGTTCGCGGTACACGCCCGCGACGGCCTCGTTCGTGTGCCGCACGTCGTGCGTGGTCAGTACGTGATGGCGGCCCTGGTGGCCGAGCGACTCGCGCAGCAGCGGATCGCGCAGCAGACGGGCGACGGCCCCGGCGAGCGCGGCGGGGTCCTCGACGGGCACCGGCTCCTGGCCGGGCGGCAGACTCTCGCGGGCCCCGTCCACATCGGTGAGCACGACCGGCCGCCCGCACGCCATGGCCTCCAGCGGCGCCAGCGCCATGCCCTCCCAACGCGACGGCAGTACGACCAGATCGGCGGCCTGGTACCAGGGCACCGGGTCCGCGACACCCCCGGCGAACAGCACGCCCTCGGGGGCCAGGGCCCGCAGCCGCTCGCCCTCCGGCCCGTCCCCGACCAGCACCAGACGCGCCCCCGGCACCCGCCGCAGCACCGAGTCCCACGCCGCGAGGAGCACGTCCTGCCCCTTCTGCCGGCACAGCCGCCCCACGCACACCACCAGCGGTGCGGCCGGATCGACCCCGGCGAGCAGCGGGATCCCGGCGCGTACGGCGTCGACGGCTGCGGGGTGGAAGCGCCCCGCGTCGACCCCGTTCGGGATCACCGTCCACCGCGCCCGAACCCCGGCCCGCTCCCCGGTGACCCGTTCGGCCTCGCTGACACACACCACCCGCGCGGCCCAACGCGCCCCCGTTCGCTCCCATCCGAGCGCCAGCGCCGCCATCGCGCCGTCCACCGCCTCGAACGACCAGGCGTGCGGCTGGAACACGGTCGGTACACGCCCCCGCACGGCGAGCCGGCCCGCCAGTCCGGCCTTCGCGCTGTGCGCGTGCACCAGGTCGGGCCGTACGTCGTCGAGGATCCGCCGCAGCCGGCGCACCTCGGCCACGAGTGTGGGCCCCGGCGACCGGGTGGCCGCCCAGTGCCGTACGTCCGCGCCGAGCGCGCGCAGGCCCGGGGCGAGCGGGCCGTCGGGACAGGCCACCGTGGCGTGCAGGCCGTCGGCGAGCTGGGCCCGCACCAGGTCCGTCACGACACGGGCCACGCCGCCGTCGACCGGCTGGGTGAGATGCAGGACCCGCGACGGAGGGTCGGATGGTGACAGTTGCATGCGGGTTCCTTGCTCAGGGGCGGCGCCGGGCGGCGCGCGTCACGGCTTGGCGTCGACGGCGACGAAGAGCGCCCCGACCCAAGCCGCGTCCCGCTGCGAAACGATCCGGAAGGCCAACTGGTCACCGCCACGCCGGATTTCATCGCCCAGTTCGAGAACATCCGAGTCGTATCCGAGCGTGTTCGAGTACGCCGGTGTGCGCCCCGAAATGCGTGCCCCCGGTTCGCTGATCGTTGAATTCAGTACGTCGTCACGTGGGTTGGCCGCGTCGCCGAGCGCCACGGCCGGGCCCTGCCCGGTCGAAACGGTGAGCGAATCACCCCGGCTCCCCCGATCGCCGTTGTAGGCGACCAGGCCCACGGTCCCGCGCACACGCTCGGGCAGCGCCATCCCGTTCAGCCGGACCCGCTGCTCCCCGCCCTGCGTGAGCGTGTCGAACCCGTCCCACATCGCCAGGTGCCGCAGCGGCTCCGCCGCGTTCTCGTACGCCACCATCAGCGTCCAGCCGCCCCATGCCCCGGCCGCCGAACGTCCCATGGCCACATTGACCTGCGCCACCGTGTAGAGCCCCGAACCGCTGGACCGCACCAGCTCCGTGACGTCCGCCGAGGCCTGGAACGCGTCCGCGCCCCGCGCCACCCGATGCCCCACCACCGAGTCCGCGAGCACCTCCTTGTACTCGCCCCCGGGCTCCGCGACGAGCACCCGCCCGTTGTCCTTCGGCGGCTTCTGCTCACCCACCAGCAGATTCCCGCCCCAGTACAGCCGTGCGTACGACACCCGCGCGCCCGGCGGCAGCCGGACCTCTCCCCGGCTGGAGTTGTAGGTGTTCGGGTCCTGGTCGACGTCGATGTAGAACATGTCGAAGTCGTCGTTGACGGCGGTACGCCCCGCACGCGCGTCGGCGCACGACGGCGCGGCGGCCGCGGGTGCTGTGGGCGCGGGCGCCGTGGACGGAGTGGCCGTGGACGGGGCTGCCGTCACCGGCGTACGGCAGGAGATCGAGGAGTTGGCCGCGCGGACGATCCCGCCGTGCTGCACCGCCCGGTAGCGCTGCCCGAAGGCGAGGCGCTCGGCCTCGGGCGAGGGTGTGGGTGGCGGCGCGGCCGTCGCGGGAGCGCCCGGCCCCCAGAGAGCGGCGAGGGCGCAGCAGCCCACCATCGCGCGGCGCAGCAGAGGACCCGGATGAATTCGCATGACCGGCGGTGCCCTTTCGGGAGCTCGTTCGGGTGCTTGTCTGGGGAAAGTCGCGGACCGTCGAAGGGCCGAAAATCTACGGATCTGATAAGGGCCGCAGCGACCTGGAGAGGTGCGCAACTCTAGCCCGCTATGCGTACTTATCTACGGAACGCGCCAACTGTGTCGGAATGGTGAAGCAGGCGTTCTGCGAGATCACCCCTTTGGAGGCACAACCCCCGGTGCATGCCGCGCGTTGACTCAGCGCCGGGCACCCCCGCCCGAGTGTTTATGCATCAACTCCAAGGAGCACCTCTCCATGTCGCGTATCGCGAAGGGCCTGGCCCTGACCTCCGTTGCTGCCGCAGCCGTGGCGGGCACCGCCGGCGTCGCCACCGCCGACAGCGAGGCGAAGGGCTTCGCCGCCCACTCCCCGGGCGTGCTGTCGGGCAACGTCGTGCAGGTTCCGGTCCACGTGCCGGTCAACGTGTGCGGGAACACCATCAACGTCATCGGTCTGCTGAACCCGTCGTTCGGCAACAAGTGCTTCAACGACTGACGTTCGAGGACTGACGTCCCCGCACTGAGGTTCGCGCGTTAACCACGAGCCGGCCGTTCTCCCCACGGGGAGGGCGGCCGGTTCGTATTGCTCCAGATGGTGCCCTTCGGTTGCAGACGCCGATCATCGATTTCACGGTGAGAAGACGATTTTTCGCACCGATTGAAAGGAACATCCATGCGTGTTCTGCCCGCACGGCGTCTCGCGGTCTCCGCACTCTGCGCCACGCTCCTGCTCGGCGTCTCCGCCCCGGCCGCCCTGGCGGCCGACGTCGAGTCGGCGCGTGACCGCGCCCGGTCGGCGGCCCCCGTC
>NZ_LRTR01000038.1 GCF_001550375.1 Streptomyces europaeiscabiei
AGCGCGCGTCCGGGGCCGGCGGGATGCCCTGGAACATCCGCCGGTCCGGGTGCCGCTCGTGTCCCGGACGCCGGGTCCGGCGCACGGCCTCGGCGGCTGCCGCTCGATCCCGGCCCCCGGCTCGTCCTCGGCTTCCCACAACCGGGGGTGGGCAACCCGCGCCCCTTCGTCAGAGGCTCCCCGTGTCCCCCGCCGGTACCGGCCCGCTGGTCCCCCGTACCACCAGCTTCGGTTCCAACACCGCCTCGCGCGGCTCCAGTTCCGGCTTCTCCAGCCGTTCCACGGCGAAGCGCACCGCGTGTTCCGCCATCAGCGCCGCGTCCTGGCGGACGGTGGTCAGACCGATCGGCATCACGTGGGAGAGGTGGCTGTCGTCGTAGCCGACCACGGACAGGTCGCGGGGAATCTCCACGCCGGACCGGGTCAAGGACATCAACAGGCCCATCGCGCTACGGTCGTTGCCGGCGAGGACGGCGGTCGGCAGGGGCTGCCCCCGGTCGCGTTCCGCGAGGAGGAGGCGGCCGGTCTCGATGCCCGACTCCTCCGTGTGGTCGCCGGGTACGACACGGGCCTCGGACTCCAGGCCGTGCCGGCGCATCGCCGCCCGGTACGCGCGCCGCCGCTCGGCCGAGCCGGGACCCCGGCCGCCGTCGATGTGCACGATCCGCCGGTGCCCCAGCCCGACGAGGTGGTCCATCGCCTGCCGTACGCCCCTGCCCTCGGCGGAGTGCACGAAGTCGACGTGGGCCCGGGGGACCCGGCGGCTGACGGAGACGGCGACGGTACGGCGCCCCAGCTCTTCGAGGAGGGCGGGTTCGGCGAAGGAGCCGAGCAGGATCAGGGCCTCGCAGCGGTGGCTGAGCAGCGCCTCGACGGCCTTCTCCTCGCTGCGGCTCCGGGTGGCGCCGGACAGCAGGACCTCGTAGCCGAGGCGTTCGGCCTCGGGGTAGATGCCCTCGATGAGGTCGGTGTGGAAGGTCTGGTGGACGGTGAACATCACGCCGAGTGTGCGGCTGCGGCCCCGCGCCAGCAGCCGGGCCGCGCTGTCGGGCCGGTAACCGATCTCGTCGGCGACCCGCAGCACCCGCTCCCGGGTCTCCTCGCTCGCCCCCGGCTGCTTGCGGAACACGATCGAGACGAGCGCCCGGGAGACACCCGCCTTCGCGGCGACGTCCGCCATCGTGGGCCGCTGCTTGCCCGATGCATCCACCTGTGATCCCACCCTCCGATCGCCGCCCACCTTAGGGCCTGTCGTCCGGATCACGCCCGGACCGGGACCGAGGCCGTGAGGCCTCCCGGCGGGGGGCTATTGGCATGACATGCGGACAGGGGTCATCGTACGCGAACTAGAGCGCACCAGTAGAGCGCGGCACATCCGTCCGTCCCTGCCCCGCCGGGAGCGGGACTCGGGCACCGGCGGGCATCTCCCCCACCGGTGCCCGAGGGCGCGTCGGGCGAGAGGGTCAGGCGAGGGTCACCTCGACCGGCAGCTTCTTGATGCCGTTGACGAAGTTGGAGCGCACGCGCGGGACGTCACCGACGAGACGGATGTCGGCGAGGCGCGGGATCAGCTCCTCGAACATGATGCGGATCTCGGTACGGGCCAGCAGGTTGCCCAGGCACAGGTGCGGGCTGCCCTTGCCGAAGGTGACGTGGTCGTTGTCGGCACGGGCGACGTCGAGGTCGTAGGGGTTGCCGAAGACCTCCTCGTCGCGGTTGCCGGAGGCGTACCACATGACGACCTTGTCGCCCTCCTTGACCTGCTTGCCGCCGAGTTCGACGTCTCGGGTCGCGGTGCGGCGGAAGTGGTAGACGGGGGACGCCCAGCGCAGGAACTCCTCGGTCGCCGTCGGGATCAGGGAGGGGTCCTCCTGGAGGCGGGCGAGCTGCTCGGGGTGCTGGAGCAGGGCCAGCATGGAGTGGGTGATGGTGTGGCGGGTGGTCTCGTTGCCGGCGACGACCAGGAGCAGGAAGTAGTTGTCGAAGTCCTGTGCGGAGAGCGGGACGCCGTCGCGCGGGGTGGTGTTGACCAGCTTGGAGACCAGGTCGGTGCCGTCGCCGCCGCGCCGCTGCCGGGCCAGTTCGCGGCCGTACTCGAAGACTTCGAGGGAGGCGGGCGAGCGGAACGGCAGGTGCCGGTACTGCTCGCTCTCCGCGCTGTTCAGCAGGACGTCGGCGTAGTCGGGGTCGGTGTTGCCGATGATGCGGTTGCCCCAGTCGATGAGCCGCTGGTTGTCCTCCGGGGGTACGTCGAGGAGCCGGGCGAGGACGTTGATGGGGAAGTCGGCGGAGACGTCGGCGACGAAGTCGAAGGTGCCCTTGGCGAGCGCCGCGTCGAGGGTGGTGGCGGTGAGGCCGCGCAGGAAGTCGGTGTAGCTGTTGATGACGTTCGCGCCGAACTGGCGCTGGATCACGCTGCGCAGCGCGCGGTGGCGGACACCGTCCAGCTCCAGGATGGAGGCGCGGGTCCTGATCTGGTCCTCGTCGACCTCTTCGAGGTTGACGAACTTCGTCGAGGTGAAGGTCTCGGCGTCGCGGTCGACGCGGGCGATGTCGGCGTGCCGGGTCACCGCCCAGAACCCGGAGTTGGGGGCCTCCTCCGGCTGCCAGTGCACCGGGTCCTGGTGGCGCAGGGTGTGGAACATACGCCACGGGGTGACACCGTCGGTGAAGTTGTCGAGGTCGGCGAGGTCCACGTCGTCCAGCGGCATGGGCTCCTGGACGGCTTCGCGTACGGAGGCGGAGGGGAGGCGGGCGGAAGTGGTCATGGCGGTGGTTCTCCTGGGCTTCACAGGTGGTAGGCGTACTCGGTGAACTCCCAGTCGGTGACGTGCCGTTGGAAGCGTTCGACCTCATCGCGCTTGTAGGTGAGGTACGAGGTGGTGAAGTCCTTGCCGAGGATCTCGGTGAGGGCGGTGTCCGCCTCCAGCGCGTCGAGGGCGGCGGGCAGGCTCATGGGCAGCACGGCCGCTCGGGCGGTGTCGTAGCCGTAGCCCTCCAGCGGGGCGGGGGGCTCCTCGCCCGCGCGGACGCCGAGCAGCGCGGCGGCGAGCGTGCCCGCGATCAGCAGATACGGGTTGGCGCTCGCGTCGCCGAGCCGCAGCTCCAGACGGGCGCCGGAGCCGCGCTCGGGCGGGATGCGGACCATGGCGCTGCGGTTGTCCAGCCCCCAGTCGATCAGCCAGGGCGCGAGGGTGTCCGGGCCGAACCGCTTGTAGGAGTTGACCGTCGGGTTGGCGAGGGCGGCGAGTGCCGGGGCGTGGGCGAGGACACCGGCGATGGCGTGGCGGCCGGTCTCGGACAGTCCGTACCGGCCCGAGGGGTCGTCGAAGGTGTTGTGTCCCCGCTCGTCGTCGCAGGAAACGTGGAGGTGGAAGCCGGAGCCGCCCGCGTCGTTGAAGGGCTTGGCCATGAAGGTGGCGAGGCGGCCCTCCTTGCGCGCGAGTTCCTTGACGGCGGCCTTGAAGCGGAAGGAGCGGTCGGCGGCCGAGAGGGCCTCCGAATGCGTCAGGTTGATCTCGAACTGGCCGCCGTCGAACTCGTGGTTGCCGTTGGTGACGCCGATGCGCAGGTCGCGGAGGAGGCGCAGGGTGCGCAGCAGGTGGTTGTCGGGGTCGGCGCGCAGGCCGGCCGTGTAGACGACGCCGGTGGCGCCCGAGTAGCGCTTGAAGCCGCTGGGGGACGCGGGGTCCTCGTCGCAGAGGAAGTATTCGAGTTCGGGGCCGACCACCGGGCGCAGTCCCTGTTCGGCGCAGCGGGCGAGCAGCGAGCGCAGCAGGTCGCGGGGGGACTCGGAGGCGGGTGCCCCGGTGGCCGGGTCGATGGTCTCGCCGAGACAGGTGGCGACTCCGGGCTCCCAGGGCAGGGCGAGCAGGGTGTCGAGATCCGGGCGCACATGGATGTCGGGCAGGCCGGCGTCCAGGCCCCCGGCCACGGGAACGACGTCGCCCTGGGGTGAGGTGTGGTAGACCGCCCGGCAGAAGGCGAGCCCGTGCTCGCACGCCGTCGGCAGCTGGTCGAGCAACACATCCCGGGCCCGGTCGGTGCCGATGAGGTCGGGGTAGGTCACCCGGACCACGTCGATGCCCTCTGCGGCCAGCCGCTCCTGGTAGTGCCCGACGGACGGCGTTTCGGATGCGCTCACCGTTGTCTCCTCGACGACTGGGGCCAATTGTTTGATGCCAAACGATAAGAACGACTCCATCGGCCCGCAAGGGGTCGGCCACAAAAATTATCCACCTGGACAGGTATTGACCGCAGGGTGACGGCTTCCTATGTTGTTTGACGCCAAACGAGATTCTTCTCCGTTCGCTTCGCCATCCCGCCCGACGCCCTGACTCCCAGGAGGACCGGCCATGAAGGTCGTCGTCGACATGAACAAGTGCCAGGACCACGGACAGTGCGTCTTCGCCGCCCCCGACGTCTTCCAGCTCGACGAGAACGGGCACCTGGCCTACGTCAGCGACCCCGACGACGCCCTCCTCGACGAGGTCGAGGAGGCCGCCGACGTCTGTCCGCTCCAGGCCATCCGGATCGAGGCCTGAGCCCCATGCCAGGAACCGGGACAGAGACAGGGGCGGGCGGCGTGGTCGTCGCGGGGGCCTCCATGGCCGGTCTGCGCGCCGCCGAGCAGCTGCGGGCGGCAGGATGGACCGGGGCCGTCACCGTCATCGGCGACGAGCCCCACATGCCCTACAACCGGCCCCCGCTGTCCAAGGAGGTGCTGGCCGGGAAGGCGCCCTTCGAGTCGCTGGCCTTCCGTCCCCGCGCGAGCGTCGCCGACGTGGAGTGGCGGCTCGGCACCAAGGTCGTCGCCGCGCGCCTCGCCGAGCGGACCGTCGAGCTGGACAACGGTTCGACGCTGTCGTACGACGGCCTGGTCGTCGCCACCGGTATGCGGCCCCGTCGGCTCGGCTGCTCCGGCCCGCTCGCCGGCCGCCACACGGTCCGTACGCTGGCCGACGCCCAGGGTCTGCGGGACGAGCTGACCCGGCCCGGTGCCCGGGTGGTCGTGATCGGCGCCGGGTTCATCGGCTGCGAGGTCGCCGCCACGGCCGTGGGCCTCGGTGTCGCCGAGGTGACCGTGGTCGATCCGCTGCCGCTGCCCATGGTCGGCCCGCTCGGTGAGCTGCTCGGGCGCGCGCTGCTGCGGCGGCACGAGGAGCGCGGGGTGCGGTTCGCGCTCGGCACGGGCGTCGCCGGGTTCGAGGGCGAGGACCGGGTCACGGGTGTGGTGCTCGGCGACGGGACCGTACTGCCCGCCGACGTGGTGGTGGAGTCGGTGGGCTCGGTCGCCAACGTCGAATGGCTGGAGGGCAACGGCCTCGATCTGTCCGACGGCGTGCTCACCTGCGAGCAGTTGCGGGTCGGCGGGCGGCCCGAGGTCGTCGCCGTCGGCGACGTCGCCCGCTTCCCCAACGCCCGCTACGACGGCGTACCCCGCCGGGTCGAGCACTGGTCCATTCCCACGGACACCGCCAAGCATGCGGCAAAGGTCCTCGTCGGCCGTCTCACCGGCGCGGCCGCGCAGACTGCCCCCTTCGGACCGCTGCCCACCTTCTGGAGCGACCAGCACGACTTCCGGCTGCAGTCCTTCGGCGCGCCGGTCCTCGGCAGGGAGGACGTACGGGTCCTGGACGGCGACCCGGCCACGGACGTCCTGGTCGGCTACCACCACGACGGCCGGCTGGTCGGCGTCGTCGCGCTCGGCGGCCCCGCCACCGTGTCCGCCGCCGCCCGCTACCGCGCCGAGCTGCTCAAGCAGCCCGCCCTCACCGCGTAAGGACCCTCCTGACCATGACCAGTGTCCGTGGATACTTCCACCCCAAGACGGCGAGCGGCGGCTCGTCGCTCATCCCCTCCCCGCCCTGGCGCTACTCGGGCGACCTGCTCACCGTCGAGTACCGCACGGATCCCGCGCGGGTACGTGAACTGCTGCCGCAGCCGCTGGAGTTGGCCGACGAGGACCCCGGCGCGGTCGCGCTGATCTGGGCCGACTGGCAGTCCTGCTCGGCGTCGGGGGCGGAACTGCTCGACCCCGTCCTCTCCCAGTACAAGGAGGCCTTCGCGGTCGTCCGCTGCCAGTACCGGGGACGGACGTACTCGCGGTGCGTCTACATCTGGGTCGACAAGGACTTCGCGATCGCCCGCGGGCTGCACCAGGGCTATCCGAAGAAGCTCGGGTCCATCCACCAGACGCGGCCGCATCCCCTCGGGCCCGCTCCGCGGATCGAGGCGGGGGCGCGGTTCGGGGCGACGCTGGCGGCCGCGGACCGCCGGCTCGCGCAGACGGTGGTGACGCTGCGGGAGCCGGCGGAGACGAACGGGTTCGTGAACGCGCATCCCATGGCTCATCACCGGTGGCTGCCGTCGATCGAGAAGGGGAAGGGGCTGGCGCTCGACGAGCTGATCGAGACCGGCGCGGCTTCCTTCGAGGGGGGTCGGCCGTGGGTCGGTGACGCGGAGTTGGAGCTGTTCGAGGCGCCGACCGAGGAGTTGGCCCGCTTGGAGATCCGTGAGCCGATCGCCGCGTACTACCGGCAGGTGGGGGTCGTCTGGGACGGCGGGCGGTTGTTGGAGTCCGGGTTGTCGGGAGCGAGTGCCGAGTAGGGCCGTCGTCGAGGTGCGGGTGGTCGTGGGCCGATCGCGCCCACCCGGCGGAGCCGCACATCGATACGGCTCCGCGCCCCCAGGTCGGTGGGTCCGTCCCTATCCCGAGAAGGAATCCCTTTCATGTCAGACAAAATCGTCGTCGCGGGTGTCTCCGTCGACACCCGGCACTGGATCGGTGGCCGACGGGTCGCCTCCGCCGGGACCTTCACCGATGTCTCCCCCATCGACGGTCGTGTCCTCGGTGAGATCGCTCGCGGCGGTCCCGGCGAGGCCGAGGCCGCTGTCGTCGCCGCCCGTGAGGCCTTTCCCGGCTGGGCCGCCACCCCCCGCGCCGAACGCGCTCGCATCCTGCACGCCATCGCCGACGGGGTCGAGAAGCGGCTCGAAGAGCTGGCCGTCGTCGAGACGAACGACAACGGGGCGCTGCTGCGGTCGCACCGGCGGGGTGTGATGCCGCGGGTGGCGCACAACTTCCGGTTCTTCGCGGACTGGCTGCTGACGCTGGAGCACGAGGACTTCGAGACGCGCGGGCACACCAACCAGGTGAGCTGGGACCCGGCGGGGCCGTCCGTGCTGATCACGCCGTGGAACACGCCGCTGATGCTGGCCACCTGGAAGATCGCCCCGGCCCTCGCCGCCGGCAACACGGTGATTCTCAAGCCCGCCGAGTGGACTCCGCTGACGGCGTCGCTGCTGGCGGACATCGCCGCCGAGGCGGGGCTGCCCGCCGGGGTGCTCAATGTCGTCCAGGGGTACGGATCGGAGATCGGTGACGCGCTCACCTCGCACCCGGACGTGCGCCGGATCAGCTTCACGGGATCGGTGCCGACGGCCAGGCGGATCGCCGGGTCGGCGGCGCCCAACCTCACCCCGCTGAGCCTCGAACTCGGCGGCAAGTCACCGCTGTTGGTGTTCGCGGACGCCGATCTGGACCTGGCCGTCGACCTAGCGGTGGAGCAGTACGACAACGCCGGGCAGGTGTGCCTGGCCGCGACGCGGTTCCTCGTGGAGGAGTCGGTGGCCCAGGAGTTCACCCGGCTGTTCGTGGAGAAGGCGTCGGCGCTGAAGCAGGGTGACCCGCGCGACGAGGCCACCGACATCGGGCCCAACATCCACCCCCGGCAACTGGAGAAGATCGACGGGTTCGTGCGGCGGGCCGTGGCCGACGGGGCCCGTGTGGTCATCGGCGGGCACCGCGAGGGCGAGCAGTACTACGCGCCCACCCTGCTCACCGATGTCGCCCAGGACTCGGAGATCGTGCAGGAGGAGGTCTTCGGGCCGGTCCTGACCCTGCAGACCTTCACCGACGAGGACGAGGCGGTCCGGCTCGCCAACGACACCCGCTTCGGGCTGGCCGCCACCCTGGCCACCGGTGACACCGAGCGCGCCGCGCGGGTGACCGAGCGGCTGGTTGCGGGCACGGTGTGGGTGAACTGCTTCTTCGTCCGCGACCTGCGGGCCCCCTTCGGTGGCTCCCGTCACTCCGGGGTCGGCCGGGAGGGCGGCACCTGGAGCTTCGACTTCTACTGCGACGTGAAGAACACCGTGACCGCGCCGAACGGATGGAACAACCATGGGTGAGATCGTCGGGGCGGGACTTCTCGCCCATGTCCCCACCATCGTCCTGCCGGAGGCCGACCGGCTGGAGCTCAACGGGGGCAAGGAGATCACCCTCGTCACCGGCCTGCAGCAGCTCCGTGAGGACGTCTTCGAGCGCGATACCGCCAACGAATACGACACCGTCGTCGTCCTCGACTCGCACTGGGCGACGACGGTCGAGTTCGTGGTCACCGCTCAGCAGCGCCGGGCCGGTCTGTTCACCTCCGAGGAGCTGCCGCGCGGGATGTGCCGGATGCCGTACGACTTCCCCGGCGACCCCGAACTCGCCCACAACATCGCTTCGTTCGCCGACAAGCACGGCACCTGGATCACCGCGATCGAGGACGAGTACCTGCCGATCTACTACGCCACGATCAACCTGTGGAAGTTCCTCGGCGAGGGTCTGCCCGACAAGCGGTGGGTGACCATCGGGGTCTGTCAGACCGGTGACATGGAGGACCATCTGCGGCTGGGGCGGGCGCTCCCCGACGGCATCGCCGCCACCCCCGGGCGACGGGTCCTGCTCATCGCGTCCGGCGCCCTCTCCCACACCTTCTGGCCGCTGCGCGAGCTGCGCGACCACGAGGCCGGCGACCCGGTGCACATCTTCACGCCCGAGGCGCGCGAGGCCGACCAGGAGCGGATCGCCTGGTTCAAGGAGGGCCGGCACGACAAGGTCCTCGACACCATGGACGAGTTCTGGAAGTACAAGCCCGAAGCCAGGTTCTTCCACTACCTGATGATGGCGGGCGCGCTGGGCGAACAGGCCTGTGTCGCAAGGGCCCGCCAGTACGGGGAGTACGAGAACTCCATCGGCACCGGACAGGTCCACCTCTGGTTCGACCGCCCCGCCGACGGCTGGACCGGCGACGACCGTCCCGGCACACCCGCGGCCGTCGCCCCGAGCAACCCACACACCCGCAGCTAGCCGTATCCAGGAGTCCTCATGCCCGAGTACCGCCGCATCCTCCTCGACGGGACCACCGTCCAGGTCACCGTCGACGGCGACGAACTGGTCGCCGGGGACGGCCGCCGCCTCAAGATCGAGGAGGCCCACCACCTCCCCCCGGTCGTGCCGTCGAAGGTGATCGCCGTCCACCTCAACCACCGCAGCCGCGTCGACGAGTTCCGGATCGGACTGCCCGAGACGCCCACCTACTTCCACAAGCCGACCTCCTCCCTCAACAGCCACAAGGGCGCCGTCGTCCGCCCCGACGGCTGCAAGTGGCTCAACTACGAGGGCGAGGTCGCCATCGTCATCGGGAGGACCGCGCGGAACATCGCGCCGCAGGACGCGGGCGAGTACATCGCCGGCTACACCGTCGCCAACGACTACGGTCTGCACGACTTCCGTGACACCGACGCCGGTTCGATGCTGCGGGTGAAGGGGTCCGACACCCTCTGCCCGCTGGGCCCGGGGCTCGTCACCGACTGGGACTTCCACGGCAAGCGGCTGCGGACGTACGTCAACGGCGAGGTGGTCCAGGACGGTTCGACGGACGAGATGAAGTGGGACATGCACTACCTCGTCGCCGACATCGCCCGCACCATCACCCTGTACCCGGGGGACGTCCTGCTCTCCGGCACTCCGGCCAACTCCCGGCCCGTACAGCCCGGCGACATCGTCGAGGTGGAGGTGGAGGGCCTCGGCCGGCTCACCAACCACATCGTCACCGGCCCCACCCCGGTACGCACCGACGTCGGCGCACAGCCCACCGAGTCCGAGGAGGTCCTCTCCACGGCGCTCGGCGGCGACTGGGAGTTCCGTGGCATCCGCCCGCCGAAGCGATGACGCCCGGGCGCGGTGACGGGCAGGCGGCGGGCGGGAGGCAGCCGGGTAGGTCACGCGCATGACCGACTCCGCCGACGCCGCCGACACCCCGAGGAGTCGACGGCCACGCAAACGTCTCCACTACGGCGAGGGGCGCGAGGCTCTGCTGAACGCCGCCGTACACGTGGTGGCGCGGGGCGGGCTGCGCAGGCTCACCTATCGCGCCGTCGCGGAAAAGGCTGAGGTCACCCACGGGCTCGTCGTGCACCACTTCGGGTCGCGTGACGCCCTGGTCGAGGAGGCCCTCGCCCACACCATCCGCACCTCGCTCGACACCAGCTCCCTCGAACCGGGCACCGGCAAGGTCGCGGACTTCTCCACCCGACTGTCCGAGATGGTCACGGCCGACCCGGACACCCAGGCCTTCCAGTACGAGCTGCTGCTCGAATCCCGGCGTCGGCCGGAGCTGCTGCCGCAGATCCGTGAGCTGTACGACGAGTACTTCGACGCCGCCCGGCGCGAGCTGGGCCGGATCCTGCCGGCCGGCGCGGACAAGGCGCTGACGCGGCTGGTCTTCGCCGCGCTCGACGGCCTGGTCCTGCATCAGCTCGTCCTCGGCGAGCCCGCCGTCACGGACGCCGCCCTGGAGGAGCTGCGCTCCCTGCTGCGGCTGCTCGACGCCCATGGCGACGCCCACGAAACCCATGCCGCCAAGGACACCGGCGAAGCCCGCGGATAGCCGCTGACCTCAGCGGTTCCGGCCCCGGACGTGCGCCGTCCGGGGCTGCTCGCCGTCCCCGCGCACGATCGGAAAGCCCGGCGAAAATCTTCACGTGACCCCTTGCCAATCGGATAGTTCGGGCCCACGATAAGGCAACTCGTTTGGGCCTAAACGAATCCATCCCTCCCCGTCCCCGACAGGTGATCCGAGTGGACAGTCAGACGGCGGTCGCCGCGCACAGCTCACAAGATCCATCCACGGCAGGCAGGCTCAAGCCCGATTCCCTCGGCGTCCTGGGCATCCTGTTCTTCGTCCTTTCCGCCCAGGCCCCGCTGACCGGCATCGCCGGAGCCGTGCCCATCGCCGTCGTCATCGGCAACGGGGCCGGTGTCCCCGCCGCGTATCTCGCGGCCGGCGTCGTGATCCTGTTGTTCTCCATCGGCTTCGTCGCCATGGGCCGCCACGTCGTGGACGCCGGCGCCTTCTACACATACATCGGCAAGGGCCTGGGCCGCTCGACCGGCTCCGGCAGCGCCGGCGTCGCGCTCTTCGCCTACTGCGCCATCCAGGCCGCGATGTACGGCCTCTACGGCGCGACGGTGAGCGGCCTCGTCGAGCACTACGCCGACGTGACGATCGCCTGGTGGGTGTGGGCGCTGGTCACCATGGTGGTCGTCCAGGTCCTCGGCTCCGCCGGGATCGAGATGGGCGCCAAGCTCCTGGCCGTGTTCGTCCTGGCGGAGTTCAGCATCCTGATCGCCTTCGCCTTCGTGACCTTCTTCAAGGGCGGCGGCCCCGAGGGGCTCGGCCTCGCCGACAGCTTCTCGCCGGACGCGGCGCTCCAGGGCGCTCCCGGTGTGGCGCTGATGTTCGCCGTGGCGTCGATGTTCGGCTTCGAGGCGACCGCCATCTACGGCGAGGAGGCCCGGGAGCCCAGGAAGACGGTCCCCCGCGCCACCTATCTGTCGGTCGCGGTGGTCACCGGATTCTTCGCCTTCACCTCGTGGATGCTGGTCTCCGCGCACGGTGCCTCACAGGCGACGGCTCAGGCGGGCAAGGCCCTGGAGAGCGGCGACGCCGCGGGCTGGGTCTTCGCCCCCATCGCGGCGGAGTTCGGTGCCTGGACCGGCGATGTCCTGCCCGTCCTGCTGGCCACCTCGCTGTTCGCGGGCATCCTGGCGTTCCACAACTCCGCCAACCGCTACCTGTTCTCGCTGGGCCGTGAAGGTCTGCTGCCGCGCGGGCTGGCCACGCTCAACCGGCGCCGCTCCCCCTGGGCGGCCGGCCTCGTCCAGACCGTGATCGCGGTGGCCCTGGTCATCCCGTTCGCGCTCCTCGGCAAGGACCCCGTGCTGACGCTCTTCTCCTGGTTCAGCGGGGTGGCCGTCCTGGCGATGATGCTCCTGTACTTCCTGACCTCCGTCTCCGTGGTCGTCTTCTTCCGCCGCACCTGTGCCGACACCCGGCCCTGGAACACGCTGATCGCACCGGTCCTGGGCGCGCTCGGCATCGCCTGGGCGATCTGGCTGATCATCGAGAACTTCACCACGCTCATCGGCGGCGACCGGGCCACCGCCGTGTGGCTCCAGCTGACCGTCCCCGCGGTGCTGGTCCTGGGTCTCGTCGTGGCACGGGTGACCCGGGGGCGGCAGACGGTCACCGACTGACCGCCGCTCACCTTCGCCGATCCGAACCCCTCACAACGACAGGAATGAGGAGAGCCGATGCCCGCCGCCCTCGCCCACGACGACCTGCTCCGTCGCGCCAAGGAACTGGATCTGCCCGACCAGCACCACATCGACGGGGTGGACGAGCCGGGCGGGGGCGCCTCCTTCGCCGTCGTGTCACCGCGTGACGGTCAGGTCCTCGTCGAGGTCCCCGACGCGCGGAGCGCCGAGGTCGACCTGGCCGTGGCCGCCGCCCGCCGCGCCTTCGACTCCGGCCCCTGGCCCCGCCTGGCACCCGCCGACCGCGGCCGGATCCTGCTCCGCGTCGCCGAACTCCTGGAGGAGCAGCGGGAGAAGCTCGCCCTGACCATCACCCTGGAGATGGGCAAGCCGTTCAGAGAAGCGCACGACATCGAGCTGCGCGCCGCGATCAACACCTTCCGCTGGTACGGGCAGCTGGCCGACAAGCTCACCGACGAGTCGCCCCACACCGCCCCCGACGCCCTCGCCCTGGTCACCCGCGAACCGACGGGTGTCGTGGGCGCGGTGGTGCCGTGGAACTTCCCCCTGACACTGGCGAGCTGGAAGGTGGCCCCGGCGCTGGCGGCCGGCTGCACGGTCGTCCTGAAGCCCTCGGAGAACTCCCCGCTGTCCGCCCTGCTGCTGGGCCGGATCGCCACCGAGGCCGGACTCCCGCCGGGCGTCCTCAACGTCGTCACCGGTGACGGGCCGACCGCCGGGCGGGCCATCGGACTGCACCCCGATGTGGACGTCCTGGCCTTCACCGGCTCCACGGCGGTCGGCCGGCACTTCCTGCACTACGCCGCCGACTCCAACCTCAAGCGGGTCTGGCTGGAGCTTGGCGGCAAGTCGCCGAACATCATCCTTCCCGACGCCCCCGACCTGGAGAGGGCCGCCGCCACCGCCGCCTGGGGCATCTTCTTCAACCAGGGCGAGATGTGCACCGCCCCCTCCCGGCTCCTGGTGCACTCCTCCGTCGCCGAACGTGTCACCGACGCGATCGTGGCCCGGGCCGGGGAACTGCGCGTCGGCGACCCGCTGGACCCGGCCACCGAGATGGGCGCGCTGGTCCGCGAGGCCCACCTCGAACGCGTCCTCGGCCACATCGGCACGGGCGTCACCGAAGGCGCGCGACTGCGGGCCGGTGGCGAACGCACCCTGACCGGCACCGGCGGCAGCTATCTGCGGCCCACCGTCTTCGACCGGGTGGACCCCGGCATGCGGCTGGCCCGCGAGGAGATCTTCGGCCCCGTCCTGTCCGTCCTCACCTTCGACGACCTCGACGAGGCCGTACGGCTCGCCAACGCCACCGAGTACGGCCTCGCCGCCGGCCTGTGGACCTCCGACCTGTCCACCGCCCACCAGGTCTCCCGCGCGCTCAAGGCGGGGACGGTCTGGGTCAACTGCTACGAGGAGGGGGACCTGACCGTCCCCTTCGGCGGCATGAAGCAGTCGGGCAACGGCCGCGACAAGTCCGCCCACGCCGTCGAGAAGTACACCGAGCTGAAGACCACGTGGATCCAGCTGTGACCCGGCCCCTGATAGCGATACCCGCCCGTTTCTCCGCCACGACCTCCGCACTGCGCTACGCCGCCGAGGTCAACGCCCGTGCCCTGATCGAGGCCGTCTGGCGGGCGGGCGGCGAACCCGCGAGCATCCACCCGGCCGCCGGCGGCGCGGCCGCCCGCCTGGCCCGCTTCGATGGCGTCCTCCTCCCGGGCGGCGGTGACCTCGCCCCGTACCGCTACGGGGCGGCCGACACCCACGACAGCGTGTACGACGTCGACGAGGCGCAGGACGCCTTCGACCTGGAAGTCGCCCGCGCCGCCCTGCGCTCGGGCATCCCCCTGCTCGCGGTCTGCCGGGGCCTCCAGGTCGTCAACGTCGCCCTGGGCGGCATCCTGGAACAGGACATGGGCGGCCCGGAGCGCGAACACCGCCACCTCGTGCACCCGGTGGCGCTCCGGCGCGGAACCGTGCTGGAGCGTGCCACCGGCGCGCAGAAGGTGGAGGCGTCCTGCTACCACCACCAGCGGGTGGACCGGCTGGGCGAGGGACTGGAGATCACCGCCCGCGCCGCCGACGGCACCGCGGAGGGCCTCGAACTCCGGGGCGCCCCCGGCTGGTTCACCGCCGTCCAGTGGCACCCCGAGGACACCGCGCACGAGGACCCCGTGCAGCAGGCCCTCTTCGACGCCCTCGTACGGGCCGCCGGGGACCGACGCTGAAACCGGCGGCCGGGGACGCCCCGCACCGCCGGTTTCGCGGCCGTCAGTCCTCGCCGCCCTCCAGGTCCCCTTCCGTCTCCAGGTACACCTGGCGAAGCCCCTCCAGCACCGCCGGGTCGGGCTTCTCCCACATGCCGCGCGACTCCGCCTCCAGCAGCCGCTCGGCGATGCCGTGCAGGGCCCAGGGGTTGGCCCGCTGCAGGAACTCGCGGTTGGTCTCGTCCAAGACATAGGTCTCGGTGAGCTTGTCGTACATCCAGTCGGCGATCACACCGGTGGTGGCGTCGTAGCCGAACAGGTAGTCGACGGTGGCGGCGAGTTCGAAGGCGCCCTTGTACCCGTGGCGGCGCATCGCCTCGATCCACTTGGGGTTCACCACGCGGGCCCGGAAGACCCTCGACGTCTCCTCGACGAGGGTGCGGGTGCGGACCGTCTCGGGGCGGGTGGAGTCGCCGATGTACGCCTCGGGGGCGGTGCCGCGCAGGGCGCGGACCGTGGCCACCATGCCGCCGTGGTACTGGAAGTAGTCGTCGGAGTCGGCGATGTCGTGCTCACGGGTGTCCGTGTTCTTCGCGGCCACCTCGATCCGCTTGTACGCGGTCTCCATCTCCTCGCGGGCCGGGCGGCCGTCGAGTTCGCGGCCGTAGGCGTAGCCGCCCCACACCGTGTAGACCTCGGCGAGGTCGGCGTCGGTGCGCCAGTCCCGGGAGTCGATGAGCTGGAGCAGTCCGGCGCCGTACGTGCCGGGCCGGGAGCCGAAGATGCGGGTGGTGGCCCGGCGTTCGTCGCCGTGTTCCGCCAGGTCGGCCTGGACGTGGGCGCGGACGTGGTTGGTCCCGGCCGGTTCGTCCAGGGACGCGGCGAGGCGTACGGCGTCGTCGAGCAGCCCGATGGTGTGCGGGAACGCGTCGCGGAAGAAGCCCGAGATGCGCAGGGTGACGTCGATGCGCGGGCGGCCCAGCTCCTCGGCCGGGATGGCCTCCAGGCCGGTCACCCGGCGCGAGGCGTCGTCCCAGACGGGCCGGACGCCGAGCAGGGCCAGCGCCTCGGCCACGTCGTCGCCCGCCGTGCGCATCGCGCTCGTCCCCCACAGCGACAACCCGACCGACGTGGGCCATTCGCCGTTGTCGGCGCGGTAGCGCTCCAGCAGGGAGTCCGCGAGGGCCTGGCCTGTCTCCCAGGCGAGGCGGGAAGGGACGGCCTTGGGGTCGACGGAGTAGAAGTTGCGGCCCGTCGGGAGGACGTTCACCAGGCCCCGGAGGGGGGAGCCCGAGGGGCCCGCCGGGACGAAGCCGCCGTTCAGCGCGTGCACGGTGTGGTCGAGTTCGGCCGTGGTCGCGGCGAGCCGGGGCACGACCTCGCGGGCGGCGAACTCCAGGATCGCGGCGACCTGTTCGCCGTGCTCGGTGGGGACGGCGGCGAGGTCCCAGCCCGCGTCCTCCATCGCCTGCACCAGCGTGCGGGCCTTCTCCTCCGCCTCGTCTGCGGTCGTGCGGGTCGCGGCGGACTCGTCGAGGCCGAGGGCCTCGCGCAGGCCGGGCAGAGCGGTGGTGCCGCCCCAGATCTGGCGGGCGCGCAGGACGGCGAGGACCAGGTTGACGTGGTCGGCGCCGGTGGGCGGGTTGCCCAGGACGTGCAGACCGTCGCGGATCTGGGCGTCCTTGACCTCGCAGAGCCAGCCGTCGACGTGCAGGAGGAAGTCGTCGAAGCCGTCGTCCTCCGGGCGGTCGTTCAGGCCGAGGTCGTGGTCGAGCCTGGCGGCCTGGATGAGGGTCCAGATCTGGGCGCGGATCGCCGGGAGCTTCGCCGGGTCCATGGAGGAGATCTGCGCGTACTCGTCGAGGAGTTGCTCAAGACGCGCGATGTCGCCGTAGGAGTCGGCGCGGGCCATCGGCGGGACCAGGTGGTCGACGAGGGTGGCGTGGACGCGGCGCTTGGCCTGGGTGCCCTCGCCCGGGTCGTTGACCAGGAAGGGGTAGACCAGGGGGAGGTCGCCGAGGGCGGCGTCGGGGCCGCAGGCGGCGGACAGGCCCGCGTTCTTGCCGGGCAGCCACTCCAGGTTGCCGTGCTTGCCGAGGTGGATCATCGCGTCGGCGCCGAAGCCGCCGTCCTCGGCACGGGCGGCGATCCAGCGGTAGGCGGCCAGGTAGTGGTGGGAGGGCGGGAGGTCCGGGTCGTGGTAGATCGCGATCGGGTTCTCGCCGAAGCCGCGCGGCGGCTGGATGAGGATCAGCAGGTTGCCGAAGCGGAGGGCCGCGAGGACGATGTCGCCCTCCGGGTTGGCGCTGCGGTCGACGAACATCTCGCCGGGCGCCGGCCCCCAGTGCTCCTCCACGGCCGTGCGCAGCTCCTCGGGGAGCGTGGCGTACCAGCGGCGGTAGTCGGCCGCCGGGATGCGGGCCGGGTTGCGGGCCAGCTGCTCCTCGGTGAGCCAGTCCTGGTCGTGACCGCCGGCCTCGATGAGGGCGCGGATCAGTTCGTCGCCGTCGCCGGAGGCCAGGCCGGGGACGTCGGCGCCCCCGAAGTCGTAGCCCTCGTCGCGCAGGCGGCGCAGCAGGGCGACCGCGCTGGCGGGGGTGTCCAGGCCGACCGCGTTGCCGATCCGGGAGTGCTTGGTCGGGTAGGCGGACAGGACGAGCGCGAGGCGCTTGTCGGCGTTGGCGATGTGCCGGAGTCGTGCGTGGCGTACGGCGATTCCGGCGACGCGGGCGGCACGCTCGGGGTCGGCGACGTAGGCCGGGAGGCCGTCCTCGTCGATCTCCTTGAAGGAGAACGGGACGGTGATCAGGCGGCCGTCGAACTCGGGGACGGCGATCTGACTGGCCGCGTCGAGCGGGGAGACGCCCTCGTCGCTCTCCTCCCAGGCGGCACGCGAGCCGGTCAGGCACAGGGCCTGGAGGATCGGCACGTCCAGGCCGGTGAGTGCGCCCGCGTCCCAGGACTCGTCGTCGCCGCCGGCCGACGCCTCGGCGGGCTTGGTGCCGCCCGCGGCGAGGACCGTGGTGACGATGGCGTCGGCGGCGCGGAGTTCCTCGATCAGCTCGGGCTCGGGCGCGCGCAGGGAGGCCACGTACAGCGGGAGCGCGCGGGCGCCGGTGTCCTCGATCGCCTCGCACAGGGCGCCCACGAACGCGGTGTTGCCGCTCATGTGGTGGGCCCGGTAGTAGAGCACGGCGACGGTCGGGCCGTCGGTGCCCGCGCGCGGGGTGCGCTCCAGCGGGCCCCAGGACGGGGCGGGCGCGGGGGCGTCGAAGCCGTGGCCGGTGAGCAGGACGGTGTCGGAGAGGAAGCGGGCGAGCTGCTCCAGGTTGGCGGGGCCCCCGTGGGCGAGGTAGGCGTGGGCCTCGGCGGCGATGCCTACGGGGACCGTGGAGGCGGCCATCAGCTGGGCGTCGGGGGCCTGTTCACCGGTGAGGACGACGACCGGGCGGCCGTCGGCGAGCAGCAGGTCGAGGCCGTCCTGCCAGGCGCGGATGCCGCCGAGGAGGCGTACGACGACCAGGCCGGCGCCGTCGAGGAGCGCCGGGAGGTCGTCCAGCGCGAGACGGGACGGGTTGGCGAAGCGGTACGGGACCGGGCCGTCGGCAGCGCGGGCGCTGAGCAGGTCGGTGTCGGACGTCGACAGGAGCAGGATGTGGGGCTGCGCGGAGCGCTCCCCGGACGGTGACTGCATGCGGCTGCTGGCCTTCCTCGGGGTCCGCGCCCCGGGCGGTGTCGGATCGAAAGGCTCCCCTGCTCGGGCGGGACCGAGGGGTACGGGGAAGGGAGTTCCTGACTCGCCCGCCCCTCCTGGGGCGGGCTCACAGTGGCGGGACCGCGCCGGACTCACACCGGGCTTCCTCCCCTGTCGCCGTGGTGGCGTCGGCGGACCGGATGATCCACCAAGCAGCATAGTAAGGGTCGCCTCAAAAGGGCGGAGCATACGTCCCTGATGCCGGTGGGTATGCTCGCGGCCATGTCCACGCCTCCCGTCCGATCATCGTCCCAGGCCACAGCGGTCACACGGGACCGTGGCGACGCCTGCCCGGGGACGCTGCGGCTGCACGCGGCGGACGACGGGGCGCTGGCCCGGGTCCGGGTGCCCGGCGGGGTGCTGACCGTCCGCCAGGCCGAGGCGCTCGCCGAGTCGGCGCGGCGGCTCGGCGACGGTGAGCTGCATCTCACCTCACGCGGCAATGTGCAGCTGCGGGGACTTGCCGACAGCTGCGGGGGCGAGCTGGCAGAGTCGCTGGACGCGGCCGGGCTGCTCCCCTCCCCCGGGCACGAACGGGTGCGCAACATCGTCGCCTCGCCCCTGTCGGGCCTCGACGGGCGGGGCCTGCGGGACGTTCGGCCCTGGCTGTCGGCCCTCGACGCGGCGCTGTGCGCGAGCGAGGCGGCGCGGGCGTTGTCGGGCCGGTTCCTGTTCGCGCTCGACGACGGGCGGGGGGACGTGGCCGGGCTCGACGCCGACGTGACCGTGCGGGCGGACGAGGACGGCGGCGCGCTGCTGAGCCTCGGATCGGCCGACGAGGCACTGTCCGTGCCCGGCGAGGACGCGCCCCGTGCCGCGCTGGCGGCCGCCGAGACATTCTTGGAGGCGGCGCGGGAGAGCGGCTCCCGGGTCTGGCGTGTGACCGAACTCCCCTCCCAGGACGGGCTGCTCCGCCTGGTCCGCGGCCGTCTGGCAGCCGACGGCATCGACGCCGTGAGCCGGGACCGGACCGGAACCGGGACGCCCCGGACCGAGGGCCCGCCCCCCGGAGCCGTCGGCGACGCCCTCTGCGTACACCCACCCCTCGGCCGCCTCACCGCCCTGCAGTGGCGGGAGTTGACACACCTCGCGTCCACGACCCGCTCCCGTGAGCTGCGGCTGACGCCCTGGCGCGGAGTCGTCGTCCCCACACCGGGCATGAGCGAGGAGCAGGCGTCCGAAGCGCTCGCCCGGCTCTGCGTGACCGGCCTCGTCACCGATCCTGCCTCCCCCTGGCTCCGCGTCGGTGCCTGCATCGGGCGGCCCGGCTGCGCCAAGTCCCTGGCGGACGTGCGGGCGGACGCCACCGAGAGCCTCGACGCGGCCGGGCACGGCGGCAGCCTCCCCCTGTACTGGTCCGGCTGCGAGCGCCGCTGCGGCCGTCCTCGGGGCGAACGGATCGACGTGGTGGCCGTGTCCGGCGGTGGCTACCAGCTCTCCCGCACGGCCCCCGGACAGGACCCACGCACCGCCTTCATGGCCGCCCCCGGCCAACTCGCCACCGCCCTGGCGGCGATCACCCCATGAGCCACACGAAGCGCACGACCCGCACGACCCGCACGACCGACACCCTCATGACGACCGAGAGCAGCGAGAAGACCACCGTGACCACGTACGACTACGAGAAGGACGGCCCGGCGATCTACCGGCAGTCCTTCGCCACCATCCGCGCGGAGGCGGACCTCGCGGCCCTGCCCGCCGACGTCAGCCAGGTCGCGGTCCGGATGATCCACGCCTGCGGAATGGTCGACCTCGTACGGGACTTGACGTACACGCCCGACGTGGTGGCCCGCGCACGTGAGGCCCTGCGCGCCGGCGCGCCCATCTTCACCGATGTGCGGATGGTGGCCAGCGGCGTGACCCGCAAGCGGCTGCCCGCCGACAACGACGTGCTGTGCACGCTCTCCGACCCGGCCGTCCCCGAGCTGGCGGCGAAGCTGGGCACCACGCGCAGCGCCGCCGCGCTGGAGCTGTGGCGGGACCGGCTGGAGGGTGCGGTCGTGGCCGTCGGCAACGCGCCCACCGCGCTCTTCCGCCTCCTGGAGATGATCGAGGAGGGCGCGCCCCGGCCCGCCGCCGTCATCGGCGTGCCGGTCGGGTTCGTCGGCGCCGCCGAGTCCAAGGACGCGCTCGCCGCGCACCCGTCGGGCCTGGAGCACATCGTCGTACGCGGCCGTCGTGGCGGGAGCGCCATGGCCGCCGCCGCGCTCAACGCGATCGCGAGTGAGGAAGAGTGAGCGGGGAGACAGTGCGCGGCAAGCTGTACGGGGTGGGGCTCGGCCCCGGTGACCCGTCCCTGATGACCGTCCGGGCCGTCGAGGTGATCTCCGAGGCCGATGTGATCGCGTATCACAGTGCCCGGCACGGCCGTTCCATCGCCCGCTCGATCGCGGCGAAGCATCTGCGCGCCGACCAGATCGAGGAACGGCTGATGTACCCGTTGACGACGGAGACCACCGATCATCCGGGCGGTTACAAGGGCGCGATGGAGGAGTTCTACGCGCAGGCGTCGGCGCGGCTGGCCGCGCATCTCGACGCGGGGCGCACGGTCGCGGTCCTCGCCGAGGGCGACCCGCTCTTCTACGGCTCCTACATGCACATGCACAAGCGGCTCGTCGACCGCTACGACACCGAGGTCGTCCCGGGTGTCACGTCGGTGTCCGCCGCCGCGGCCCGGCTGGGCACACCGCTGGTCGAGGGCGAGGAGGTGCTGACGATCCTGCCGGGCACCCTGCCCGAGGAGGAGCTGGCCGCACGGCTCGCCGCGACGGACGTGGCCGTGGTGATGAAGCTGGGGCGGACCTTCACCAAGGTCCGCAGCGCGCTGGAGAGTTCGGGGCGGCTGGGCGAGGCCCGCTATGTCGAGCGGGCCACCATGCCCGGGGAGCGGCTCGCCGAACTGGCGGACGTGGACCCGGAGTCGGTGCCGTACTTCTCGGTGGCCGTGCTGCCCAGCCAGGTCGACACCGAGCGGCCCGAGGCCCGGGAGCGGGGCGAGGTCGTGGTGGTCGGGACCGGGCCGGCCGGTCCGCTGTGGCTGACGCCCGAGACGAGGGGCGCGCTCGCCGCCGCCGACGACCTGGTCGGCTACACCACCTATCTGGACCGGGTGCCGCAGCGGGCGGGGCAGGTCCGGCACGGCTCGGACAACAAGGTCGAGTCGGAGCGCGCCGAGTTCGCCCTCGATCTGGCCCGGCGCGGGCGGCGGGTCGCGGTCGTCTCCGGCGGCGACCCGGGGGTCTTCGCCATGGCGACGGCCGTGCTGGAGGTCGCCGCGCAGGACGAGTACACGGACGTCCCGGTACGGGTGCTGCCAGGGGTGACCGCCGCCAACGCGGCCGCCGCCCGCGCGGGCGCACCGCTCGGCCACGACTACGCCACGATCTCCCTCTCCGACCGGCTCAAGCCGTGGGAGGTCATCGCCGAGCGGCTGCGCGCGGCGGCCTCGGCGGACCTGGTGCTGGCGCTGTACAACCCCGGTTCGCGCAGCCGCACCTGGCAGGTGGGCAAGGCACGCGAGCTGCTGCTGGAGCACCGGGCGCCGGACACCCCGGTCGTGGTCGCGCGGGACGTGGGCGGCTCCGGCGAGCGGGTACGGATCGTACGGCTGGCCGAGCTGGACCCGGCCGAGGTCGACATGCGCACGATCCTGCTGGTCGGCTCCTCGCAGACCCGGGTCGTCCGGCGTGGGGACGGCGAGGAGATCGTCTGGACACCGCGCCGGTATCCGGAGGGGTGAGCGGGGCGGTACGGCGAGCGGCGGCCGCCGGGGCAGCGGGTACGGCAATACGCGTGCGCCTGCGGCAGCCGGGTTCAGCAGGTACGGCAACACCTGTGCGCCCGCGGCAGCCGGGGGTCGGCGGGCGGTGAGGCGCTCGTCGG
>NZ_LRTR01000380.1 GCF_001550375.1 Streptomyces europaeiscabiei
GGCGGAGGCACCGGTGACCCCGCCGGTCGTCCCGCCGGTCGCCCTTCCGGCCGACCCGGCCGCGCCCGCCGTGCCCAGCACCCCGCCCTCCGCGACCACGCCCACGGTCCCGGGAGCCCCGGTGGTGCCGTCGGCCCCGGTGGTGCCGTCGGACCCGGCCGCTCCGCAGCAGGCCGTCACGCTGCCGGCGTTCGACCGTGGTCTCGCGCAGCCGGCCGGCAAAACCGCGGCGGACCCGGTGACCGACGCGCTCACCGCCCTGCAGGCAGCGGTCGACACCCTGCTCAAGGCGGTCGCCTCCGGCGATTCCGCCCAGGTGCTGCCCGCCGTCACCGGCGTGGTGAACAGCCTGGTCGAGCTCATCGCGGCCACCCTCCTGGGCAGCGGCCTGCCCGCCCCGGCCGCCCTGCCGCCGGTGCAGACGCCGACGGACCCGGCGGTGACGCCTCCCACGGACGCGCTGCCGCAGGCACCGCCCGTGGGGTGAGGCCGCGGTGAACCGGCTGAGGTGAACCGACCGCGGTGAGCCGACCGCGGTGAACCGACCGCGGTGAACCGGCTGAAGTGAGCCGACCGAGGTGAACCGGCTGAGGCGAGTCCGGCGCTCTCCGCCGGCCGTCGGACCGACCGCCGTCCGGGTCGGTCCGACGGCTGTTTCGTATGACCTGTTGTTCCGCCTCAGATATGACCTGTCCGGTACGGGGTTTCCGTCGGAGCGAGGGCTCGTTGGACACGGCGCAGTGCTTCCAGTACCGAGGAGAGGAACACGATGAAGTCGCTGAAGGCCGCCGCTGTCGTCGCAGGGTCCATGGCCATCGCTGGTGCCGCCGCACCGGCCTTTGCCTACGACGCCACGGACGTCACGCCCACCAGCCTCAACGGCGCGGTGAACACGCTCTTCAAGGGGCCCATCGAGCCTGCGCCGCTGCAGCACCAGTCGAACGCGCTCGACACGGAGAGCAAGGGCTCCGTGCTCCACACGGTGAGCGGTGCGACCAAGGCACTCAACTCTCCCGGCGGCCCCAGCAAGCTCCTCGGAGGTCTGCCCCTCCAGGGCTGAGGGTCCCGCCGCAGCCCCGCAGAGCCGGTTCCGCGAAGATGCGGAACCGGCCCTACGCGTTCCTCGGCCCCTCCGACGGGTGAATTCCACGTTGTTCGAGGCGTGTCCCTCGTTCGTGTGGTCGGTCGTGGTGTGTCGCCCGGTCGGGTGAAAACGCGGCTGAGTCGTTTGGCGGGCGTGGATAGGGTTCCGCGGTGACTTCAACTTCCGCTGAAACCCGTCCTTTCCACCCAGCCGACCTCGGCACGCTCGTCGTCATGGCGTGGAGCGGTGAAGCCCCCGACGGGGACATGCCCTATCTGCTGGCCTACACCCTGGGCGACGGCCAAAACGGCCCGGAGGGCTCCACGGCCGCCGTGGCGGATCTGCTGACGAGCCTCGGTCTGTCCATCGGCGAGAAGGTCGTCGACGGCGCCGCCAACCCCAGCCTGCCGGTCACCCTGCTCGTCGAGGCGGGCCAGGCCGTCATCACTCTGCCCCAGCTCAACGCCCAGTGCCCGGCCCCGCCGGAGTGGCTCGCCGCCGTCGGCGCACGGGGCTTCGCCTACCTGCTCTTCGCGACCCGCCCCTGGCCCACGGCCCGGCCCGGCATGCCCGTCGAGCCCGAGGCCCTCGCCGCCTTCGCGGGCGACACCGAGACGCTGACCAGCGCGGCGCACGTCCTCCTGCCGGCCCGCAGCCTGCGCGGCTGATGACCGCCCCGGCAGAGCGGTCGGTGCGTACGGCCGGCGGCAGCCGTGCCTTCGCGATCCTGCTGCTGATCACCGGCGCGGCCGGGCTGCTCGCGTCCTGGGTCATCACGCTCGACAAGTTCAAGCTGCTGGAGGACCCGAACTTCACCCCCGGGTGCAGCCTCAACCCGGTGGTCTCCTGCGGCAACATCATGAAGAGCGACCAGGCCTCCGCCTTCGGGTTCCCCAACCCGATGCTCGGCCTGGTGGCCTACGGCATCGTCATCTGCGTCGGCATGAGCCTGCTGGCCGGAGCGGCCTTCCCCCGCTGGTACTGGCTGACCTTCGGCGCGGGCGCGCTTTTCGGGGTCGGCTTCGTGACCTGGCTGCAGTTCGAGTCTCTGTACCGGATCAACTCGCTGTGCCTGTGGTGCTGTCTGGCGTGGATCGCCACGATCATCCTTTTCTGGTACCTGGTCTCTTTCAACGTCCGCAACGGTTTCCTGCCCGCACCGGCCTGGCTGCGGGGCTTTCTCGGTGAATTCACGTGGGTGCTTCCGGTGGTGCACCTCGGAGTGATCGGGATGCTCATCCTGACCCGTTGGTGGGACTTCTGGACAAGCTGACCAATGAGTCAATAAGTCAATGGGGCAATGGACCAATAGGCCTCTCGGACTAATGCGGCAGGCGGGTGAATCTTGAGCTGAGGGAGATCTCCGGATCGTTCACCCGGTACGGATGCCGAGCCCCGGATCAGGGCTCGCGCACCGCCGATTCCGAATCCGTCGATTCGGCCGATTCCCGCGATCGCCGATCCTGGATCCGCCCATTCCTGAAAGGGACCGTACCGAGATGAAGCCGACCACACGAGGAACCCTTGCCGCCGTCGTCACCGGTGTGGCGGCCGCGGTGGGCGCCTCCGCCGCTCCCGCCGTCGCGGCCGCGACGGTCCCCGTCCCCCTGCAGCTCGAAGGGGTGGAGCACTCCCTGAACGTGAAGGCGCCCAAGCTGGGAGGGGAGTTGCCGGTGCTCATGCCGGGCGCTCCCGAAGGAGGACCGAAGTACGTCGAGGGGCGGCTGCTGCCCGCGAGCGCCCTGCCGCAGATGCCGCTCGGCGCCGCGCTGCCGGGGCTGAAGGCCGAGACCCCGCTGCCCCGGATCGTCGGGGAGGGCTTCGAGCGGGTCGGCGTCGACGCCCCCGCCGCCGACCTGCGGACCCTGACCCCCGGGCTGAACGTGGACACCCCACTGACCGCGCCCGACCCCGCTGGGCTGGGCCTGCCCAGCCTGAAGGACCCCCAGGTGGCCGTCCTCCCCCCGCTGCTGCGGACGGCGCCGACCGCGAACCTCGGGCTCGTCTGAGCCCGTGGCGACACGGAGACGAGGCCCGGGGCCGTACGAGCCCGGGCCCGGCCGTCCGGGGGCACCGCTATCGAACACGACGAGGAGAGAGTGTTGTTCGTCAGCAGAGTGACGGTGGACCCCGAAGCCGGTCGCGGCAGAACGCGCCGCAACGCGCTGCGCGCCCTGGGCGCGTCGGCCGTCGCCTTGGCCGTGGCCCCCGTCGTCGCCGCCGTGTGGCCCCGCCGGTCGGCGCGGCCCGAGGAGGCCGACTTCCACGAGACGTACCGGGGCCGCCGTATCCGCGGCGTCAAGTCCGACACGGGCCAGGCGGCCTACCTGGGAGCCCGGACGCCCGGCCCCGGCGAGTGGGACGTCACCGTCGACGGGCGCACCCTGCACCTCATGCGCCGCGCGGACGGCACGTACCTGAGCATGATCGACCACTACCGCTCGTACCCGACGGCCCTGGAGGCGACCCGCGCCGCCGTCGAGGAACTGGGCGCCACCCAGCGCCTGCGCGTGTGGAACGCGGCGGAGGGAGCGGTCGGCCATGGCCTACACACGTAAGGACGTCAGCACGCTCACACGCACGGAGCGGCGGCGGTTCGTCGTCGCGCTGCTGCAGCTCAAACAGCGCGGCGAGTACGACGAGTTCGTGCGGATGCACATCGACCACTACGTCTCGGACGGCGACGGAGGTCTGCGTACGGCCCACATGGCGCCTTCCTTCCTGCCCTGGCACCGCCGGTTCGTACTGGAGCTGGAGAAGGCGCTGCGCCGGATCGACGACTCGGTGACCGTGCCGTACTGGGACTGGACCCGGGACCGTTCGGCCACGTCCGTGCCGTGGACCGCCGATCTGCTCGGCGGCAACGGACGGCGCTCCGACCTGCGGGTGATGACCGGCCCCTTCGCGTACGGGACGGGCAGGTGGACCATCAGGGAGGGGCTCACGGACGTCGAGTACCTCACCCGGGACTTCGGCTACCCGCGCAACCCCGTCGGCCTGCCCACCGCCCGTGACCTGGACACGGCCCTCGCCGAGCCGGTCTACGACAGGTCCCCCTGGAACTCGGTCACCCGCGGGGGCTTCCGCAACCGGCTCGAAGGGTGGGGGCAGGGAACCGGCAACGGCTCGTGGCTCAACCACAATCGCGTGCACCGGTGGGTCGGCGGGCACATGGTCGGCGGCGCCTCCGTCAACGACCCCGTCTTCTGGCTGCACCACGCCTTCATCGACCTGCAGTGGACGCGCTGGCAGCGGCGTCACCCGGACGGGCGCTATCTGCCGGCCAAGCCGCCGGGGAAGGGCGACTCGCAGCGGGGACGGATCGTCGCGCGCGATCAGCGGATGCCCCCCTGGAACGTGACTCCGGGCAGCATGGAGGAGATCGGTCACCTGTACCGGTACGCGTGACCGGCGGAGGTTTCTGAGGGTGACAGGAAGCCCCCGACGGTGGGACACCGTCGGGGGCTTCCTGTCACTACCGTGTCGCTGCTGTGCCGCTCGGGGGTGTCGGCCCCGTCAGTGGCCGTAGCCGGACGGGCCGTGGTTGCCCTTGTGGCTGTCGCCGCCCTTGTTGACGCAGACGTTGCCGAAGGCCGGGTTCAGCAGACCGACGACGTTGATCGAGTTCCCGCACAGGTTGACCGGCACGTTGACGGGGACCTGCACGATGTTGCCCGACAGGACACCCGGGGAGCCGACGGCCTTGGCCTCGGCGCCCGCGTCCGCCGCGGCCAGGCCGGCGCCGCTGAGCACGACAGCGGACGTGCCGAGCGTGACGACGGCTGCCTTCGCGATGCGAGACATCACGTTCTCCTTCTTGATCGGTGAGCACGACCCCTCTTCGCGGCCGTACGCCCGTTCAACGCGCCCGCGCACCGGGGGTCACGGCGTCTGCCGGGGGATCACCCTTTCCGCACGGAGCGTGGGGCGGCTCGCACGGCGTCCTTCGGGAGAGGGCCGATGGCGCGGGCGTCGACGTCTACGCCCGCGAGGCCCTCCGCGCGCGGGGCGGGGAGCAGGGTGTTCCCGGTCGACGACGGCGTTGCGGGAGGCGCTGTCGTGACCTTGACCGAGTGGTGGACGGAGCGGCGGCGAGGGGGCTCAACTGGGGGATGGGGCGATCGGGTTGGGGCTGTGACCGTCATCTTCCGGGCCGCTCTTGCCCTGCGGCCGCCGGCCTCGTAGGCCTTGCCTCACGGGGCTCCCGTGTCGAAGTCGTCGCGGACGGCTCTCGGGGCCGGGGGAGGGGGAGGAGGAG
>NZ_LRTR01000381.1 GCF_001550375.1 Streptomyces europaeiscabiei
TGCAACAGCCCAAGTCGACGAAAACTTCAGCCCCCTGGCCCGCGTGTGGTCCGGATCTTGGTCTGCCATCGGTGCCGCCTCCGTCTTGGAGGGACTGGACCGCGCCAGCACGTCGCCCGGAACCAGCCCCCGCGAGTATGGGAAGCGCGAGACAGCGAGCTTCTGCTGTTCGCCTTCGTAGGGGGCGGCTCCGGGGGACTTTCGGTGACCCGTCGGGCGGTCTTCAGAAGACGAAGGTCAATTGAAGGTCACTGGGTCTTTTCAGCGTGACCACCGATCAGGTGACGGCTTCGGCGCCCCTGGCAATAAGCACTCGCCGAGGAGACAGTCAGTGGAAAGCGTCAGTCATGCAGTCCACCCAACAGTCGGCGGCATCAAAGCGCCGGCGGAGGGCGGCAGCTGCCTCTTCGTGCCCCACGAAGTGCCCGTAGTGCTGGCACGCCACCCTGGTCACGTCCCCGACCGTGACGATGGCCGGGTCGCCGCGTGCGGCCCGGCGGCGTGCTTCGGCGATCGCCATGTCCGCAGAATGCAACAGGCTTCTGGAACGGTCCCGGATCACGGCCGCCTGGGCCCGTTTCGCCGAGAGGGGGCGCAGGACACGTCCCCTCCAGACGTAGCCGGCGGCGACAAGGACGAGACCGAGTGCTACGAACAGGAGTCCGCCGGGGGCGTGAGGTCGCATCTATCCAGTCTTCACCACTCGCGTGGTGATCGTCATGCCCGCGCCGGCGTGACGCTGCCGATTTTCGGAGCGACTTGGTGTCAGTGATCCTTTCAGCACGGCCACCGATCGGGTGGCGCGGCCGGGATGCACAACGCACGAGGCTCCCGTGCCGTTGGGGGAGGTGTTCGAAGTCTCAACCCACGGGCACAGGAGCCGCGTTGGTCCTCCGTTCTGCCTCACTCGACCTGCCCCACGCCCTGGTCGAGTGGGTCACCATGCTCATCGTCACCCGCGAGAGCGACCGCCGCTGCAAACTCCCGCCGCACCAACGTGCGCTCGTCGGCCTGACGTACCTGCGTAAGCACGACACGCTCGCCCAGATCGCCGTCGGCTTCGGTATCTCGGTGGGCACCGCTCACGCTTACACACCTCGGTGATCAGCCTGCTCGCCGACCGTGCACCGGGCCTGCTCAAGGTGGTGCGCGAGGCCGATCCCGACTACGTCCTGCTCGACGGCACTCTCGCGGAGTGCGACCGCCTGGGCGAGGGCCGGGCCGACTACTCCGCCAAGCACCGCCGACACGGCGTGAACGTGCAGGTGGTTACCGATCCGGAGGGCCGGCTGCTGTGGATCTCGCCCACACTGCCCGGCCGAGCGCACGACCTGACCGCGGCCCGCACCCACCGGATCATCCGGATCTGCGAACGCCAGGGCGTCCCGGTCCTCGCCGACCGTGCCTACATGGGAGCCGGACCGTGGGTGACGACACCCCTCAGACGCCCGCCGGGCCGTGACCTCACACCAACCCAGCGAACGGTCAACCGCGCTCGCGTATGCGGACCTGGGCTGAGCCGGCGATTCGCTGACGTGCGGGTACCCGGGTCGCTCCCCGCTGTTCCCCGCCACTACCCGCCGCTCGCCGCCCGACCGGACACGCAGGGGGCACGGATCGAACCTCCCGCCTGCTGTCGCGGAGGGTCCTGCGGCTCACCGAGCTCGGGAACACAGATCATCCTGTGAGCCGGCACGACGGGTTCGCCCGGTAGCGGATCGATTCCACGGACCCTTGCGGCCACGATATCGGCGGGGATGGGAGATCGGGTCGGGAGCCGCGTCAAACGCCACCTGAAAGCCTCTGGGACGTCTTTGGCGGGCAGTTCCACCATGGCGAGGCTTGACCCAGCGATCGTAGTTGGGTGCGGCTCTTCCGGAGGAAAGGGAGAGCCGGCGGTCTGCCAAGTCGATGGCCCGTCGTCCCGAGTCGCGGCAGTGGAGGTTCTATGGATCGCTGTGGCCGACCACAGTCCCTGCCTCGTTCAGGTCGTCGGCTCTTGTCGAGGCTTCCCGGATGCGGAAGGATCCCTCAGTCCACCCGACGTGACCTGATCCACGACTGTCAGCACGCGCGAGTCGGTATCAACAGGGGGCGATGAGATGCTGGTTGAGGCACCTACGGAGGCCTGGTGAACGTCACGCTGGCGCTCGCCAACAACGACGCCGTGCTCGCGATCCGCTTCCTACTTGAGCTGGTCTCGCTGCTCTGTCTGGCCGTCTGGTCCTGGCGCAAGGTCCCCTCTCCGTGGCGCTGGCTGCTGGTCGTCGCACTGCCCGTGGCTGTGGGCTGGGCGTGGGGTTCCTTCGCCGTGCCGAATGACCCGTCCCGTTCTGGCGAGAGCGATATCCACACCCCCGGACCAGTGCGCCTGCTCCTCGAACTCACTGTGTTCTTCGGTGCGGTGGCCGCGCTCAACTTCGCCGGCCTGCGCCGCGCGGCCCGCTGGCTCCTTGTGATCATGGTCGGCTACCAGGTCCTCGCCTACGACCGAATCGGCTGGCTGCTCAGCCACTGATCCGCCTCCGATACGTTCCCGCCGTTGGCCGGATGTGCGCTGGCGGAGCCATCCCTCCAACAGAGCCACAACCATGGTAGTTCGTCGGGTACACGCGAACTAATACGCCGCACACCGGACATACCGGCGGCTCAATCCATGCCGTGTCGCCAGGATCCGGTTTGGGTCTGGGTGCGGCTGTGGCTCCCTCGCTCACGGCCATCTCGTTGCCGAGCGTGTTCCAGCATCTCTCGCAGTAGCTCGCCATGAGGTTGATCCGCCCGCGCTCGCGTACGGAGAGTTCGGCCCGCCCGCAGCGAAGGCACGTCGACTCGCCGGCATCCCGTATCGCCCCCATGGTTGATCTGCTGTTCCAGGGAGAGACGGGCGGCATTCTCGCGGGCTCGGTCATCCGCCGGGCGTGGCGCAGCGCCCGCAAGGCCGTCCTGCTCCCGCACGTCTTCGACTCGCCCACAGGGAGGCGGGTGTACGACAACCGGCACACGCGCCTCACGAAGTGGCTCAATGACGGAATTCCACCCGCGCAGGTGGCCGAATGGGCCGGGAGCGGCGTGCCGGTCCTGCTGGCCACTTACGCACGGTGCGTCGAGGGTCAGCTGCCTGACCTGAAAAGGCGCCTGGAGGCCCCTGGAGACCTGCCCGAGTCGGCCGACGGAGACTGAGGCTTCTCGCCAAGAATTTCGACACGTATTCGACAGGGTCAGCCGCGAAAACCCGGTGACAGCCGAACGGCCCCGGACCCTCCCCTTGATCGTCGGGGGAGTGTCCGGGGCTTTGTCGTTGCGAGCGATACCCGCTGTGACCAGCAAAAAACCCTCCCAGAGGGAGGGTGGAGACTTGCGCCCCCGGCAGGACTCGAACCTGCGGCCAAGCGCTTAGAAGGCGCCTGCTCTATCCACTGAGCTACGGGGGCCGGTGTGGTGGCCTCTGTCGTGGTGCCCGGGTGTGGGCTGATCCGTGACGTTGCCGGGGACAAGGATAGGGCTCCCCAGTCCTTGTCCCTGTTGCTTCGCCTCCGTGGCTCAATGTGGAGGTTCGGTGAAGCGGTCCTGATAATCGCAGGCAGGTACGAATCGTGCACCTCTTTTGGCGCCTCGGGCCTCGGGTGTTGTGCACTCGTTATGCCTGCGCCCCTCTCGTCCCCTCCGTCCCGTGTGTCCTGTCGGCGCGCAGGCGTACTTATATGCTTCAGAATGTCCACAAAATTGGGCATTCTTCGCATGTGGTGACCTTGGACGTACGGCCCCAGCTGCTTGACGCGCTATCCGCCCTGCGCGACCGTGTCGCCGCCGCGCGCTTCCCGCTGCCCCTGGCAGGAGCCCCGCGCGCGCGTGCCGACCGTGACGAACTACTCGCGCAACTCGACGACTACTTGGTGCCCCGGTTGCGGCAACCCGAAGCGCCGTTGCTGGCCGTTGTCGGGGGGTCGACCGGAGCCGGCAAGTCCACTCTCGTCAACTCCCTGGTGGGGCGGAAGGTCAGTGAGGCCGGCGTGCTGCGGCCGACGACCCGCACGCCCGTACTGATCTGCCATCCCGAGGACCATCACTGGTTCAGTGGCATGCGGGTGCTGCCCAACCTCACCCGAGCGTGGGTACCTCAGCAGGAGTCCGGTCAGGAGCCGGGCGACGAGCCGTTCCCGCCGGGCGGGGGCGGCGGCAAGGGGGGCGAGCGCATCCTGCGCATCGAGACCGCCGACAGCCTTCCGCCCGGTCTCGCCCTCCTCGACGCGCCCGACGTCGACTCCCTGGACGCCGACAACCGCGTCCTCGCCGCCGAACTCATCTGCGCCGCCGACATCTGGGTGATGGTCACCACGGCGTCCCGCTACGCCGACGCCGTGCCGTGGCATCTGCTGCGGTCCGCGAAGGAACACCGGGCGACCCTGGTGACCGTGCTCGACCGGGTGCCCCACCAGGTGGTGTCCGAGGTCTCCCGGCAGTACGGGGCGCTGCTGACCAAGGCCGGGCTCGGTGACGTGCCCCGGTTCACCGTGCCCGAGCTGCCCGAGTCCGCGTGGGGCGGCGGCCTGCTGCCGGGCACTGCCGTCGCGTCGCTGCGGGCCTGGCTCGTCGAGCAGGCGACCGATCCGGCAGCCCGGCGCGAGGCCGTGGCCCGCACCGCGCACGGGGTTCTCGACTCGCTGAGGTCCCGGATGCCAGAGCTGGCGAGCGCGGCGGCCCAGCAGTACTCCGCCGCCCTGCGGCTCACGACCGCCGTCGACACGGCGTACGACAGCGAGCACGCGCGCGTGAAGGGGCGTCTGCAGTCGGGGGCCGTACTCGCGGGGGACGCCCTCAAGCGGTGGCGCAGCTATCCCCTCGACTGCACCGCCGGCGAACTGCTCGACGCCCTGGCCGAAAGCCTCGGCACTCTGCTGCTGTGCGCCGTCACCGCCGCCGACGAGCGGATCGGCGAGGCCTGGCGCCGTGAACCGGCCGCCGTGGCGGCCGGGCTGACGGAACGTGATGCCACGCGCGAGAGCGTCGAGCACCGGATCGGGATGACCGTACGACGCTGGCGGCGTGTCCTTGAGGAGTACGCCGAGGAAGAGGTGCGCGGCCTCGACCGGAGTGTCGCGCCGGACGTGGAGGTGGTGGCCGCCCTGGGCGCCACGGCCCTGTTGGGCGGCCGACGGGCCAGGTCCGCGGGGGAGGGGCTCGCCGAACGGCTCGGGGCGCACGGCGCGCTGCGGCTGCGCGACCGGGGCGGACGGCTGCTCACCGAGTACCTCGACCGGGCCCTCGACACCGAGCGTGAACGCCGTCTCGCCCCGCTCGACGCACTCGACGTACACCCCGAACCACAGGCCGAACTCATCGCCGCCCTGTCCGTACTGCAGAAGGAGAGGTGACCGCCGTGACCGCCGTCACTGACCACACGGATCAGACCGGAGACGACGTCCCCGAGAAGACCGACTACAAGGGGGCCGACAGGAAGGCCGACAGGAGGCGTGACGGGGAGGGGAGTGGCTTCTCCTCGGAGGCTGCCGCCGAAGAAGGGCGCCCGGCGAACCCGGACGGGGGTCCGTCGGGGGGTGCCGAGGGCCGGCGCTCCGAGCAGAGCGAGGCGCGGGACCGGACCGCGGGTGCACCGGCCCGCCCGAGTCGCGAGCAGAGGTCGAACGGCGAGCAGAGGTCGAAGGACGAGCAGCGTTTGAACGGCGAGCAGCGTTCGAACGGCGAGAACGACGTCCACGCGCGCGTGTCCGACCGTCCCGGCGGTGGCATGCCCGGTGACCCGTCCGCTGGTACGGACTCGGGCGACCCGTGGGACGACGGGCTCATCGCCCGGAGGGCCACCGATACGAGTGCCGCCGAGCGGGTTCCGGCCGTGGAGAGCAGGGCCTCGGCCGCGCAGACGGTCACCCCGCTCGCGTACGACGGACGCCTGAGGTCGCGGCTCGACGCGCTGCGGGAGCTGGTGGGGCTGTCCCGCACACGGCTGGACAGTACGACCCTGGCGGAGGCCGGACGGGTCCTGGACGAGGCCGCGGCACGGCGCAGGCTCTCGGGGCAGCACACGGTCGTCGCCATCGCGGGCGCCACCGGCAGCGGCAAGTCGACGCTGTTCAACGCGCTCGCGGGGGTGGCGATCTCCGAGACGGGTGTACGGCGTCCCACCACGGCCGCGCCCATCGCGTGCAGCTGGAGCGACGGCGCGGCGAGTCTCATCGACCGGCTGGGCATTCCGGGTCGGCTGCGGCGGCGGCCGTTGCAGAGCCCGGAGGCGGAGGCCAGGTTGCGCGGCCTCGTGCTGGTGGATCTGCCCGACCACGACTCGGCGGCGGTGCAGCACCGGGAACAGGTCGACCGGATCCTGGCGCTCGTGGACGCGGTCATCTGGGTCGTCGACCCGGAGAAGTACGCCGACGCCGTCCTCCACGAGCGCTATCTGCGGCCCCTGGCCGGTCACGCGGAGGTCATGTTCGTCGTCCTCAACCAGGTGGACCGGCTGCCCGGTGAGGCAGCCCACCAGGTGCTCGACGACCTGCGGCGACTGCTCGACGAGGACGGGATCGCGCTGGGCGAGCACGGCGAACCGGGCGCCACCGTGCTCGCGCTGTCCGCGTTCACCGGGGACGGGGTGGGGGAACTGCGCGACGCGCTGGAGCAGTTCGTGGCCGAGCGGGGCGCGCCCGCCCGCCGGGTGCGCGCCGATCTGGACGCGGCGGCCGCGCGGCTGTGGCCGGTGTACGCGAACCAGCGGCGTGCGGGGCTCAGCGAGCAGGCCCGGGACGAGTTCGCCGCGCGGCTCGCGGACGCCGTCGGCGCCACCGCGGCGGGCGAGGCCGCCGAACGCGTCTGGCTGCGCCACGCCAACCGTGCGTGCGGCACCCCCTGGCTACGGCTGTGGCGGTGGTACCAGGACCGGAGCGAACCCCCCACGGGGCGGCTCGCCCTGGCGGCGCCCGTGGACGAGGAGGCCACCGCCCGACAGCGGGTCGAGCAGGCCGTGCGTACGTTGTCCGAGCGTGCCGCTGCGGAGCTGCCCACGCCCTGGGCCCAGGCGGTGCGCGAGGCGGCCGCACGAGGGGCGCAGGGGCTGCCAGAGGCGTTGGACGAGCTGGCGGTGCGGGTCGGGGCGCCGACG